>CAYTAY010000075.1:0-14951 GCA_964435845.1 uncultured Azoarcus sp. | reverse complement strand
CGCTGATCCCCTACATCGCGCGCATCCTCGAGGTGCCGCGGCCGATGCTGCTGGCACTGATCATCGTGTTCTGCATGATCGGGGTCTATGGCCTGAAGTTCACCGCCTTCGACCTCCACCTGTTGCTCGCCTTCGGCCTGATCGGCCTGATGATGCGACTCAACGGCTTTCCGCTGGCGCCGATGATTCTTGCGCTGATACTCGGCGACCTGATGGAGGAGAACATGCGTCGCGCGCTGCAGATCTCGGGCGGCGACTGGATGACCTTCGTCGAGAAGCCGATCTCGGCCACTCTCATCGGGATCGCTTTGGTCTCGATGATCTTGCCGCCGCTTGTACGCAGGATTCGCTCAGCGCGTGCGCGGATGCGTGAAGCCGGGTGAGTCGCTGCACGACTTCGATGCGAACGGCCGGGTCATCCGGCCGTTTCCACGAGGGGATTCGTTCGACTTCAGTTGCCGCCGGAGGGGCGACGAATCCCGATGACCCGGCCGAGTCCGTCCGGCCTGGACATGCTGGCGTGGGCGGCCAGCATGCGGTCGACACGTTCCTGAACCGGCTCGGGGAAAGGCGCCGAGCGTCGGGTGGCCATGTCGATATGCATGGTGATGACCTCGTTGGTCGCCGCCAGCCAGCCTTCCTCGGCGTGGAACATGCGATGGAAGAGGTGGAGCCGCTTGGTGTCGGCATCCACCAGCTGGGTGCGTACCTCGTAGGGCGCGTCGCGTTGCAACTCGCGGTCGTAGGTGACATCCATTTCCAGCGCGAAGGTCGAGCCTCCTGCGCTCAGGTGGTCCGCGTCCAGTCCCATGCCGGCGAGAAAGCGGTCGGTGCCCTCGTCGAAGGCGAGCACGTAGCAGGCGACGTTCATGTGGCCGTTGTAGTCGATCCACCCTGGGCGGATACGGCCTTGGGCGGTGCGGGGAAGAATGTCGATGGTCATCTTTGGTCTGGTCGGATCGGCGGCGTTGTTTTCGGGCCGCTGGTCCGCGAGACACTCGCTCACCGGGAGTCAACGGATAGACAGGGTTGATTCGTCTCTGCTACACCCTCAAGACCATGCACTGTGTGACCCGGGAGGTCGCCTGACTGCTCGCTGCATCCTGGCTTTGATCATCATCGGGTTGCGGGTCAGCGGTGGCCACTTCGTCATGGCGCGCCCGCCTGAAGCGGATTGCACAAACGATCTGGCTACGTGCCCTGCTAACGCTCGCCGCCGAGGCGATGCTGGTCTGGAGAGCTGCTTGCCGCGGTGGTCGGGCTGAGCGTGGTTTGGGGCGATAGCGAAGTCAAGCCGCGGGGCTGCGTCTCAGCGCGCGCTGTCGGTATGCATGCCAACCGGGGCTCAGTTGCTGGAGAATGCGCCTCTGGCAATATGGGCAGCACGTTTCACGGCTGCCGAAATGATGTCTGCAATCACCTGATCACGGCGTGCGCGTGCTTCCTGGATGAGAGTAGGAAGGTCGATGGGTGTATCCTGATTCCGCACTTTTGATGCTCCTGTCTGTCGTTGCTCTCCTTTTTTGGGAGCAGTCAAGTCTAGGGGTTGTTGTGCGGTGCAGCAAATCAGACTTTTTCGTTCGCTCATCAGCTGTTTTGATCGCATTGACCTAGTCGCGCCCTGCAAGGAGGAGCAACGCAACCAGGCGGCGCGCCGGGCGTGCAATCGGGCACGTAGCGGACTCACCTATCGGGTGACCGTCGTCGAAGGTAGTATCCCAAGCTCTGTAAGACGTCCAAGATTATGGAGAGCGATCAACTGAGGTTTCTAGGATTAAGGTGCGGTATGCAAAGCCGCTTGTGGGTAAGTCGTTTATTCCCGGGGAGGGGGTGTCGTGATGTTGGCTTGGATGCAGCGGGCGCTTGCAGTGGGCTCTCTGGTAGCGTTGGCGGCGTGTGCTGATGCACCTTCGCAAACATGGCAGGTCGCCGAGAAGGGCGGGTTGATGACCGCCAGCATCGATGCCGATGGCGGGAGGGTGCTCGCCGGGGCGGTGGCGCATGGCGGCAGTCTGTGGCGTCTTTCTGATGGCGCCCGTTTGTTCGACTGGAACCACGGGGAGGGTGCTCACTCGGTGCTGGTCGCCGGTGCTTTTTCGCCCGATGGCAGCCTCGCGGCCACTGCCGAGCGCAACGGCATCGTCGCCTGGCGCACTGACAACGGCGAGTCGGCCGGATTCTGGCGCACCGAAGCTGGCGTACGTTCGCTGGCGCTGTCCGGCGATGGCCGCTGGCTGCTCGCCGGCCTGTTCGATGGCGTGGCGATGCTGATCGACCTGCGGGTCGGCCAGCCGGCCGGGCGGATCCAGCATCGGTTCGTGGTCAACGCCGTAGCGCTGGACGGTGCCGGCCGCCTCGCGGTGACCGGTTCGGATGACGGGGCGGTTCAAGTGTGGAGCATCGAGGACGGCAGCGAGCGCCTTGCCTGGCGCTATCCCTCCGGCGTCAGCACCGTCACGCTGTCGCCGGACAGCCGCCTGGTCTATGCCGGCCGGCAACACGGCAAGGGCGAGATCCGCGACATCGACAGCGGGCGCCAGATCAGCCAGATCGGGCATGATCGCGGCACTGTCGTCGCCGCCCGTTTCTCCTCCGATGGCCGTCGCCTGCTCACCGGGTTGCCGGCCGGACGTCTCATTTTGTGGGATGTGCAGAGCGGCGCTCAGCTCAGGCAATGGGTCGCCCCGCGCTCGGCGATCTGGTACCCGACCGCGCTGGTGCCGCTGGATGTGGCCTTCGACGAGCGCGGCGGCCGGGTGCTTGGTGTATTTTCGGACGGCTCGGTGATGGCCTGGCCGCTCTAGGCGGGCAGGTCCAACTGCGGACTCCAGGATGAACCAACTGCGCTTCTGATCAACCCGGACTTTCCCCCACTCGGTCGCTCTTTGTCGAAACGACCTGGCAATTTGTTGAGTGCAAGTACTTGCACTAGAGTTCGTAACCGGGAATAATAACGATTCGCATTTCAGGCATTGGCACGGACTCGAATGCATGTCCCTCGCGCCAATACCAGTGCGTCATCGCGCGCAGCGGTGCGTAGTACATGAAGTCACTGAGGAATTCACAGTTCATTTTGCTGGAGCGGGATTGCCGCACCAGTCGTTGATCACGTTGAAGCCAGCCACCGAAGCCCCCCCGGGATAGGCAGCCAGCCACGCCTACTGCCATTAGAGGGGTTTCATTATGCTGGCTTGCCGTTTTCGAGGGCGCGCAACAGGTGCGCGTCCTCGTTTCGACCGTTCATCCCGCTCATGCCTTGTGCTGTCTGTATTTGCTTTCTCGTCGGGGGTGCCGTCCGCACTCGCGGCCGGCGCCGACTTCCAGGCGGCAGCTTTGTCGGAGGTGGTGGTTACCGCTACGCACCGCGAGCAGCAGGTGCGAGATGTGCCAGCCGCCGCATCGGTTGTGGGTCGCGAGGAGATCGAGCGCTCCGGTGCCGAGAACGTCCTTGAGGCGATTCGCGACACTCCCGGTCTGGGGTTGATCGGACAGAGTGTGGCGGGCCGGAAGACCCTGTCGCTTCGCGGCATGGATGGCAAGCACACCTTGTTTCTCATAGATGGTCTGCGGGTGATCGCGACCGATGACTGGGTCGGTCACTCGGACTACCAGTACGACTGGACCTCTGTTGATGGTGTCGAGCGGGTCGAAGTCGTGCGTGGTCCGATGTCGGTCTTGTATGGCTCCGAGGCGCTTGGTGGGGTGGTCAACGTCATCACTGCGCGGCCGCCTGCCGAGTGGGGTGGGCGCGTGCGTCTCAATGCCCGTCAGGCCGATGGTGCGGGCGGTGGCGATTCGACCAGCGTCGGGTTTAATGTGGCGGGAGGCTTGGGTGATGCGCTGCGTGTATCGCTCGCGGGCACAAAGCTTGACCGCAAGCCGCTCAAACTGAAAGAAGACAAGCGGGTGTCCGAGATCGAGGGCAAGGATCTCGAGACCGCGCACCTCCGCCTTTCATGGCAGTTCGCACCCTCGCACACGCTCGATCTCGAGCATCGAGTCGCCGATGAAGTGCGCCGCCGCGACCAGTTCAGTCGGGCGCGCACCCCCGTGTTGCACCGGGACACCTACCGCATCGATCGGAGCCAGAGCGTGCTCACCTGGCGAGGCGAGATCGGCGCCGCGGCGAACATGCTGCGTGCCTGGGAGTCGAGCTTCGCGGTAGAGAATTCCCGCACCAGCGGTGTGGCGCCGACACGACCGCAAAGCATGGACGAACGGGGATTTGATGGCCGCACCGCGTTTGCGGTCGGCAGTCGGCAGTATCTCACTGTCGGCTTTGATTTGCGTGACGAGACGATGAAGAACGCCGGTCTGGCGGGAGGTCGCGACACTGCGCGCCACCGGGCGATCTATGTGCAGGATGAGATTGGAATCGCTGACGATCTGATGCTCACTCTCGGCGTACGTCACGACCGTCACAATTACTTTGGTGGCGAGACCAGTCCGCGCGCCTATCTCGTCTGGCACCCGAATGACCGGCTTACGGTCCGCGGTGGTTATGGCGAAGGCTTCCGGGCGCCGACACTCAAGCAGATCTCGCCCAGCTACGAAGGGCACGAGGGTCCGCATTCGTTCTACGGCAATGCCGATATCAAGCCGGAGACCAGCCGGTCGGTGGAGTTCGGCCTGGCCTACGCCGATGGCGCGCTCGACTGGGAGGCGACCGTGTTTCGCAATGAGGTGAGGGATCTGATCACCATCCAGCTGCTGCGCACGGATCCGCCGCCGTTTCCGGGTGGGCCGCGCCGAGCGCACTACATCTACGACAACGTGAACCAGGCACGTATCCAGGGCCTGGAAACAGCGCTCACCTGGCGCTTGCTGCGCGGCTTTTATGTGGGATTGAACGGTCAGTGGCTTGACACGGAGGACAAGTCCACCGGGCGCTCGCTCAATGCCCGCCCGACGCAGTTGCTCAACGCCCGTCTCGGCTGGCGCGAGAGCAAGTGGGACGCAGTGTTGCGGCTGCAGCACGTGGGCAAGCAGTGGTTCGCGGTCGCCGGCGGTCGTGAACGGGCGCCCGCGTACGAGTTGCTGCACGCAAGCCTCTCCTATGACATCAACGCGAACATGAAGCTCGGATTTGGGGTGGACAACCTCACAAACGTCCGTTTGCGCGATAAATCCGATCGTTTCAACTATTCGGAGACGCCACGTACCTGGCGGGTGAGCCTGAACGGCTCTTTTTGAGGATTCCAGCTTAACGTTAAAGGTGGTCGCTTCGATGTTCGATGGGACAGGGGAGGCGCTATGCAGGCCGCCGCCTCCCCTGCACCACCCGTCGCAACGGATGAAGCCTGCAGACCTCGATGATTTCGACAGAATATGAAGGTATCTGGATGAATGCTATGGAAGGCGAAGGCATGCGGCAGACTATGTCCCGCAATACAGGACGAATCGCGGCTGTTGCAGTTGCTTTGCTCGCGATTCTGTTCGCTTGGGGAATGTGGGGGACGGACCGGCTGGTTGCTCAGTCGATGCCGAAGGTGGTGGTCCTGACCAGTGATTTCGTGCTCGCGGGCAAGTTTGATACGGTGCGGGATGTCGCGGCAAAGCAAGGGGTGTTGCTGCGCGTGGTGAACGTCGACCGCGATGACGAAGCCACGCTCGCCGACGCCGTTGCCGGTTCTATGCTGGCCATCCTCGACGCACCCCGCGAGGAGGATGGGCGTCACGTAAGGGAGCGAGCCGACGTGGTGCTGGTGGCGTCGAACGTGCCCTGGCTGCTGGTATCCGCGCGCGGACCGCAATCCGGCGGCGGCCTGGACCCGGCCTGGATCGAGCCACTGTACGCCTATTACCGCAACGGCAGTCGGCGCAACTTCGAGAACCTGTTCGCCTGGCTCGCAGCCGGCCATGCCGGCTCAGACCAGGGTACGGTGCCGCTGCCGGTCGAATTTCCCGAATACGGCATCTACCATCCGGATCACCCCGACCTGGTGGTCGATTCACTTGCGCGCTATCGCGACTGGCTCGGCGCCGAACGCGGACAGGCGCGACCGGTGCTCGGCATCGTCCTGCACCAGAGCTTCATCGGCAACATGGGCACCGGCCACATCGACGCGCTGATTCGCCGCTTCGAATCCGCAGGTGTCCTGCCGGTCGCTTTCTACCACCCGACCATCGCTTCCGAGGGTGCGCTCGACATCGTGTCCGAGGGCGGGGTGGCGGCTGTCGATGTGCTGGTGAATTTCCAGGTCATGTATCAGGGTGCGCGCCGCGAAGATTATGCGCGTCTGGGCGTGCCCGTGCTGCAGGCCCTGACGTGGCGCGGGGGCGACGCCGAAGACTGGCGAGCGAGCGAGATCGGTGTGCCGATGAGCGGCGTGCCCTTCCATCTCGCGATCCCCGAATTCGCGGGGTTGACCGATCCGCTGGTCGTCGCCTCGGTCGAGAACGATGTCGTGACCCTGATTCCAGAGCAGACCGACGCCCTGGTCGCGAAGACGCTCAAGATGGCGCGTCTGCGCGCCGCCGAGAATGCGGAAAAGCGCGTTGCACTGATGTTCTGGAACTACCCTTCCGGCGAAAAGAACCTCGCCGCCTCATTCATGAACGTGCCGCGCTCGCTTGCTCATCTCACCGACGAGATGCAACGCCGCGGCTATGAGGTCGAGACACTCGACGAGGACGCGATGATCGCGGCGACCACCGCCTTGCTCGCCCCCTTCTATCGCGAAGGTCGCCTTGCGGAGTTGGTCGACGCAGGTAACGCCGGCGTGCTGCCGCTGGCGAACTACCGTGCCTGGTTTGACGCGTTGCCGGGAGCGGTGCGCGAACGTGTCGTCGCGCGCTGGGGAGAGCCGGAGGACGATCCGATGCTCGCGGGTGAGGGCGATGCGCGGTTCTTCGTGGTGCCGCGCCAGCAACTGGGCAATCTCGTGATCCTGCCGCAACCGCCGCGCAGCCGAATCGGCGAGTCGGCGGAAACCTCGATCTATCACGATGCCCGGGTGCCCTTGACGCACTTCTACATGGCTGCCTACCTCTACGTGCGCGAGCACTTCGACGCCCACGCGCTGATTCACTTCGGCACCCACGGCAGCCAGGAATGGACGCCGGGCAAGGAGCGCGGCCTGTCGGTCTTCGACGACCCCTACCTCGTGCTCGGCGATCTGCCGGTGGTCTATCCCTACATCGTCGACAACATCGGCGAAGCCACCCAGGCCAAGCGGCGCGGGCGAGCGACCATCGTCAGCCACCAGACTCCGTCGTTCGCGCCGGCTGGCCTGCATGAACAATGGATGCCGCTGCACGACCGGATGCACGAGTACCACCTGCTCGACGAGGGTGCGGTGAAGGCGCGCACGATCGAGGCGGTCATCGTCGAAGCCGAGCGCCTGAACATGGTGGAAGACCTCGGCTGGACGGTCGAGCGGGCCCGTGGCGACTTCGTCGCCTTCGAGGCGGCGCTGCACGACTGGCTGCATGCGCTCGCGCAGACCGCCCAACCCCTGGGCTTGCACAGCTTTGGCCGCTCGCCCGAGGCCGGCCACCGACTGAGCACCGCGATGCAGATGGTCGGCAACCGCCTCTATGACCTGCTCGACCTCGAAGACCCTGATGAGCTCTTCGTCGAAGACTGGCAGGAACTGGCCGATTCGCCGCCCTACCAATTGCTTGCGCGCCATATCCTCGACGGCGTGCCGGTCGACGAGGCCGCGCCCGAGTTGCGCTTGCTAATCGAGGAGGCGCGCCAGCATTTCGATGCGCTGTCTGCCAGCCTGGAGTACGACGGCCTTTTTGCGGCACTCGACGGGCGCTATCTCGAGACGCATTACGGCGGCGATCCGATCCGCAACCCGGAGAGCTTGCCCACCGGGCGCAACCTCTACGGCTTCGACCCCTCACGCCTGCCGACCGAGCAGGCCTGGCTCTCGGGTGGCGAGGCGCTCGCGTCGCTGCTCGCGGCCCATCGTGCCGAGCATGGCGAGGACTTGCGCAAGCTGGCGGTCTCCTTGTGGTCGGTCGAGGCGATGCGTCACCTCGGCGTGCTCGAGGCGCAGGTGTTTCACGCACTCGGCGTGCGCCCGGTGTGGGACCGCTTCGGGCGCATCGGTGACGTCGAGATCATCGACCGGGAGACGCTCGGGCGAGCGCGGGTTGATGTCGTGGTGTCGGCCACCGGTTTGTATCGCGATCACTTTCCCAACGTCATGCGCCTGATCGCCCGGGCGGTGGAAAAGGTCGCCGATCTGGATGAGCCGGACAACGTGGTGCGGGCCAATACGCTAACCCTCGAGGCCGATCTGCTGGCCCGCGGCTTCGACGCCGAAGACGCCCGCGATTTCGCGCTGACCCGCATCTTCTCGAACCAGAGCGGCACCTACGGTACCGGGCTGGACGACGCGACGCTGGCCTCGGATACATGGGACGACGAGAGCAAGCTCGCCGAGTTGTACCTGCAGCGCATGCAATACGCCTTCGGTCCCGACGAGCGCAAATGGGGGCGCAAGCACGAAGGCATCAACCTCTACGCCACGCAGCTCGAGGGGGTGCAGGCGGCGGTGCTGGCACGTTCGTCCAACCTGTACGGCATGCTCACCACCGACGACCCCTTCCAGTATCTCGGCGGCATCGGCCTCGCGGTGCGCCATGTCAGCGGGCGCACGCCGAGCCTGTATATCAGCAACCTGCGCGATGCGGCCAACGCCAAGGTCGAGCCGGCAGCGCGCTTTCTCGCCGCCGAGCTGCGCACCCGCCAGTTCCATCCGCAATGGGTGGCCACGATGCAACAGGAAGGCTACGCCGGCACGCTCAACGTCGTCGGCGCGATGAACAACTTCTGGGGCTGGACATCGGTGGCACCGGAGATCGTGCGCGACGACCAGTGGCAGAGCTTCTTCGACGTCTATGTCGAGGATTCGCTCGGGCTCGACGTGCGCGAGTGGTTCGAGGAATTCAACCCCGCCGCGCTGGCGCAAATCGTCGAACGCATGCTGGAGGCCGCGCGCAAGGATTACTGGCAGACCGACGAGGCCACGCTGCGCACCCTGGCCGAGCTCTATATTGATGCGGTCGAGCGTCTCGACTACCTTGCCTCGACGTCCACCGTTGATGCCTATGTGCATGATCTCGCGGGTGGTTTCGGCCTCCAGTTCAATGGAGCGTCGAGTCCCGCGGACGCCGCCGATCAACCGACCCAGTTCGAGCAGGTCGAGGGCCAGGCTCTGCAGGCGGTGGCCGACGGTGCCGAGGCTATGGCGCGTTCGTTGTTGCTGGAGAGCCTGCTGCTGCTCATGATGCTTGGCGTGGCAGGACACGGGGCACGGCGACAGGCACGGGGCAGCGCCACCGGCTCTGCGGGCGCTTTGGCATGAGCTGGCGCTTCAAGTCCCGCCTTTGCCGGTCAGCCTTGCAGGTGTGCGCGCTGTGGCTGTGCATGATGCCCGCGTCCGCCGACGAGACGGCGATAGTGTTGCCTGCCGTCGATGTCACCGCGCTGTTCGACGCCCTCGCCGAGCAACGACTGGCCAGTGGGCAAAAGCTAATTATCGATGCAGATGAGATCCGCTCGTTGGGCGGCCTGTCGGTCGCCGAGGTGCTGCGCAAGCTCCCGGGACTGGATCGCAGCGGCAGCGGTGCCGCGGCCGGCGCAAGCGCCAATGCACGAGGGATCGGGCGTGACTCGGTGACCATATTGGTCAATGGCGAACGCCCGACCGCAAGCGGGCGCCATGCCTTGACCATGGTCGGACGCCTGCCGGCGGAAGAGCTGGAGCGGATTGAACTCCTGCGTGGCGCATCGGCCGAGTTCGGTGCTGGTTCCGAGGTGGTGGTCAATCTCATCCTCAAGCCGCCGCGACGGGAATGGTCGACCAACCTACGCTGGGTGGCCGGCATGCGTGGGGACGAGCCGAACCTGCAATTTTCCGCTGGAGTGGGAGGCGGACGCGATGCGTTCGCCTGGAACCTGCCATTGGCCGCCAACCGGCACCGGATGCCGGTCTCGCGCAACCGCACATTCAGCGGTCCGGGTGGCGCAAGTGGGGACCGGCTTGACGGTGTCTATCGCGTCGATGAAGCGATGCTCACGCCGAGACTTTCATGGGCGGAGGGTGGTCGCAAACTGACGCTGTGGCCAAGCCTCTACCACAACACCCTGCAACGCGATCAAACCCTCAGCCTGCACGACGCCGCGGGTAATCCGGCTGGTGAGCGCCACGACCGCGAGCGGGGCGGCTACGAGATCGCGCGGCTGCGCATCGACGCCGAAACCCAGGTCGCAGACGATGGCAAGCTGACGCTACGGTTTGCGACGATGGACGGGAGCCGGGACAGCCGCACCACGCGCAGTCTGCGGCCGCTCACCGGGCCGGTGAGTGAGGTACTCGAGGCACTTAACCGCGACGAGCGGGAGATCAACGGCAGCGCCCGCCTCGATCGTCCGGTGGGTGACACACATCTGCTGTCGTTGGGGCTCGAGGGTGCGCAGCTCGATCGGCGCGAGCGACAGCGCTTCGATCTGCTGCGCGTCCACCAGCGCCAGCGCGAGCGTCAGTGGTCTGCGTGGATCCAGGACGAATGGTTTGCGAGCGAGCGCCTGAGCCTGACCTACGGCGTACGGTACGAGGGCATCGAACAGCACACCGCAGCGCTGGCGCGGCGTGACCGGGTGCTCGATCCGTCCGTCGCGATGCGCTGGGAGGTCAATGAGAGTTGGGTCTTGCGCGCGTCCGCCGGCAGCGGCGTGCGGTTTCCCAAGCTCGACGAGCTGACCGCGCTGGTTACGCGCAATGCCGACGGCGCGTCGTCCCCGTTGCAGCCGGACGAGGCGGGGCTCCCCGGGCTTGAGGTCGAACGCATCCGTCGGGCCGAAGTGTCGGCCGAGCGCTACTTCGCCGACGAGCGCGGCATGGTCGGCGCGACGATGTATGCCCGTCAGACCCGTGATTTCGTTGAAACCCGGGTGCGCAACGAAGGCGGCCGCTGGGTGGCGAGGCCCGACAACGTCGGTTCCGCGCGCCACTGGGGGCTGGAGTTCCAAGCGAGGCTCGATACTGCGTTGCTGGGTGCATGGGGTGAGGGTGGCATGCTGAGGGCGTCGCTCACGCTGCCGCGCAGCCGGGTCGATGACCGCCTGCTTGACACACGCCGGGTCGCCAACGATACACCGCGCCAGCAAATGTCAATGTCCTGGGATGTTTCGCCCACGGATGCTGCCACCGGTTTCGGAGTGCAGATCCGGCACACCGGCGCCAGTCGCACCGAGATGGGTGCCTTGCAGCGCGAGCGCAAGGCCGCGCTCACCCGTGTGGATGCCCATGTCACGCGGCGCCTGTCGGACGGTGTGAATCTGCGCCTGTCTGCCGAAAACCTGTTCGGCCGGGCGGAAAGAACCGTGCGCGAGGCGCGCCACGGTGGCCAGCACTGGCGCATCGCGAGCCGCGAAGGGGGCGAGCGCACCTGGCTGGTTTCGCTCGACGGCAAATGGTAGCGCCGTCTCAAATTCAATTTCAGGAGGTTTTTCCAGAATGTCTTATTTGATCGAATCGACCATGTACGGGCTGAGCCAGCTCTTCATGGTGCCGGTGCTGCTGCTCGTGGCCGGTTTGTTCTTCTACGCTTTTCACGCCCTCGGTGCGTTCTGGTGGCAGGTACGCCAGCGCCGGGCGAACGATGCGCGTGGTTTCGAACTCATCGCCGCGCATCGCAACGATCCCGCGCTGACGGTCACCGACCTCGAGGGCATCGCGGTGCGCCGCCTTGAGAACCTGCGTATCGCCACCCGCGTGGCGCCGATGCTTGGCCTGGTGGCCACGATGATCCCGATGGGACCGGCGCTGATGGCGCTGGCCGATGGCAACCTGCAGGAGGTCAGCCGCAATCTCATGGTGGCCTTCTCGGCAGTGATCCTCGCGCTCATAGCAGCCTCGATCACGTACTGGATCGTGAGCGTGCGCCGGCGCTGGCTGGCGACTGAACTGGCCGACATCGAGAAGGGGCTCCCGGCGGCACCGGCCACCGAGCACGACGACCCAGTGGCACGGCTCGCCACGGAGGGCGTGCAATGAGCCTGCGCCAGATGGACGACCTCGAGACCGACGATCCGATCCTGTCGGTGGTGAACCTCATCGACGTGTTCCTCGTCATCATCGCGGCGCTGTTGCTGGCGGTTGCGAACAACCCGATGAATCCGTTCTCGGCGGAGAATGTCGTGGTGATCAAGAATCCGGGTGAGCCGAACATGGAAATGATCATCAAGACCGGCGAGACCATCGAACACTACGAGGCCAGTGGCGAGATCGGCAGTGGTGAAGGCATGCGCGCAGGCATCGCCTATCGCATGCGCGATGGGTCATTCATCTATGTGCCGGAAGGGGGGCAATAGGGCGCTCAATGAGTGGCGGGGTTCCGAAGATGGCCATCTGCAGGCAGGTGAGTCAGCGGAAGACCACGTCCGGGCTGGAATGTCGCACAGCCTGACGTGCCCATCGTTTTTTCGCAGGAGCCAAGCATGATTGCATCCGCCATCCCAGGACGAATCCGAGTGCGTGACCCCGCGTTTCGTGATGCCGCGCTGTTGGAGCGGTTCGTCTCGGAGGCCTCCAGCCTGGCCGGTGTGTCGGGCGTGATCGCGAATCGCAGAGCCGGCAGCGTGCTGATCCGGTTCGACCCCATTGGGGACGACCTCGACGAATGGCAGCGCCGCATCGAACGCGTCGCAAACGGTATTCACGGCCATGCGGCCGGACCTGACGAAGTCGTGACTTGGTATAGCTGATGGCGTCAGACGCGGGCAGGGCTGGTGTTGCCCCGTGATCGGGTTCACCTCAACTCGACTGCCGGATTGCCAGCACAGCCTGGTTGCGCAAGGTGCGTAACAGCGCGAGTTCGTGCTCGCTGATGAGAATGCTATTGGGTGCCTGCTTCTCGGCATAGATCAGCGCGACCGGGCGCTGGTGAATGACCAACGGCAGCAGCACGAAGGCGCGAGCGTGGGTTGCGGACCGAAACCAGTCCGGGATACGGGCGGCGATGGCCGGGTCGCCGACGTCGCTGATCAGGATATCGGCACCTTTGCCCAGCGACGCATGGAAAATGTCCGGTGTGAAGTCCAGTCCGATCCGGAACGTGCGGGCGAGTTCGCCGGCATCGGGACCGAAGCCGAAGCGGCCCTGCATCACCCGCAGCTTGGGGTCACGGATACAGAGTACGACCCGTTCGAAACCCATCGCACGGTAGATGACCTCCAGGATCATCCGCAAGATGTCGTTGAGGCGGAAATCCTCGACGAGGCTATTGCTGACCTCCTGAATGCCGGCGGCAAGAATGTCCTGAGCTTCGCTGCGGCTGCTTCCTGCGGCATCAGCGGTGGGTAGCCGCGCCTGATCGAGCGCATCGTTCGCCGCGTCGGTCTCGGTGGCCATGGCGGCTTTGCTGCGCTGTCCAGAAAACTGATGCAACCTGCGGCCAAGCGGCGTCCGTTCGAGACTGAAGCCGACGACACGAGCGAAGTCCATGGTTTCGGCAAGTGCCGAGTCCATATGCGCTTCGAATCCCTCGTGCGACAGATCGAGCATTCTGGCGCAGCGGCTACGAAGCATGCCGAGAGCCTTCTCGCAGCCTTCTCCTTGCGTCTGACCTATTGTGTCGGTCAACTCGG
This sequence comes from uncultured Azoarcus sp., assembly GCA_964435845.1. Classification (GTDB taxonomy): domain Bacteria; phylum Pseudomonadota; class Gammaproteobacteria; order Burkholderiales; family Rhodocyclaceae; genus Azoarcus_F. The sequence continues at coordinate 1,342 of CAYTAY010000075.1, read as the reverse complement.
AGGCAAGTGACGCGAACGTGCGCATGCGCTCGCCGGCGTTGGTCGGCTTGCGGACGACCCCTTCGGGCAAAGGGCGCATGCTGTCGACGATGGCGGGCGGGAAACCCCAATTGCGTGCCACTCCGATGCCGAGTTCGTGGAGCGGCATGCCGAGCACCTTGATTGCGCCGGTTTCTTCACTGCAACCGCTGCGGTCGCATTCCGCGGCGATGCGGTCGGCTTCTTCGGGGAAATAGAAGCGGGTCAGCAACCGTCCGAGGTGATGAAACAGGGCACAGATATAGGCCTGCTCACGATCCCGACCGTCGCCGGCAAGCTCGCGCCCAAGCGAACCCGACAGGTTCGCGAGCAGGCAGGCCTCCATTAGCGTGTCCGCATCCGGTCGATCACGGACATGGTCGAACAGAACCACGGCCAAGGCGATATTGCGCACCGCGTCGAAGCCCATGACGAGCACGGCACGCGACACCGTGCTGATGGTGCCGGCGCCGGCTCGACGGAAGTGGGGCGAGTTCACGACCCGCAGAAGCTTGTTGGTTAGCGCAAAGTCGCGGAGCAGGAGCGCAGAGAGCCGTTCGACATTTTCCTTCTCGCTGGACGCGATACGATTGATTGCCTCGACTGACTCGGCGAGTGCCGGGAAGTCCTTGTGATGCCGCATCCGCCGTAGCAGGAATTCGAGCGTGCCCTTGCCACCGCCTGCAATAGGCGTGTCGACGTCATTCGATTCAGGCGGCGCTTCGGTATCCATGGCTTGCACGTTCGGTGGGGACTCGAATAGGGATTGGCATGTCGAGTGTAGCACCGGCTCTTCGTGCCTCAACTGAATCCGCAAGCCCAATATCTCCCGGCGCAAGCGTGGTGACGAGATCTGCCCGTACCTGCTGCGGGAGATGACGATCGAGCGTACCAACCAGGTGTGGGCCGCCGACATCACCTACATTCCGATGCGCAAGGGCTTTGTGTATCTGTTTGCCGTGATGGACTGGTATTCGCGACGGGTCCTGTCGTGGCGAGTGTCGAACACGCTCACCGCCGACTTCTGCCTCGAGGCGGTGCGTGAAGCACTGCATCGCTACGGGCGCCCGGAGATCTTCAACACCGACCAAGGGTGCCAGTTCACCAGCAGCGACTTCACCGATCTGCTCAAGGACAACGGTTTCCAGATCAGCATGGACGGCAAAGGCTGCTGGCGCGACAACGTCTTCGTCGAGCGACTGTGGAAGAGCGTGAAGTACGAAGAGGTGTATCTCAAGGCTTACGACAGCGTCGCCGACGCCAAAGCCCCAGTTGGGCGCCTACCTGTGCTTTTACAACTCGGGGCGACCCCATCAGGCTCGCG
>CAYTAY010000074.1:9872-15064 GCA_964435845.1 uncultured Azoarcus sp. | reverse complement strand
TCGCGATGCGCGGACTGGGCTGGGTGCGCTGGAAGTAGTTCGACACCCGGCGCTTGAGATTCTTGGCCTTGCCAACGTAGAGCACTTTCTCATCGACGCCGATCATGCGGTAGACCCCGGGCTTTTCCGGGACGGTCTTGAGAAAGGCTTTGGCGTCGAAAGGCGAACCGGGGGGCTTGCGGCCTTCGCCCTGCACTTTTTCGCTCACGCGGCCGGCTCCGCGAGCTGCCACACGGCCTCCCGGGCAGCACGGTAGGGCCCGGAGAGTTCGAGCGCGAAAGGGTCTGCGAACTTGGGCCGCGCTTTCAGGCCGGCAATGCGCGCCCGTGTCTCGTCGCACACGATGGGCGCCCAGCGGTCCAGCAGATCGGCGGCGAGATCCGGCCGATTGCACACCAGCACCATGTCACAACCGGCGTCGAAGGCCGAGCGCGCGCGCGCGAGGATGTCACCGGCGACGGTCGCGCCTTCCATGGTGAGATCGTCACTGAAGATCACGCCATCGAAACCCAGCCGCGCGCGCAGCACCTTCTGCAACCAGAAGGACGAAAACCCTGCCGGATGCGGGTCGATGCTCTCATAGATCACATGCGCCGGCATCACGCCCGCGAGCCGGCGCAACAGACGATGGCGGTAGGGCTGCATGTCCGCCTCCCAGAGGCTGTCGAAATCACGACCATCCACCGGGATCTCGTGGTGAGAATCCGCCTCGACGAAACCGTGCCCCGGGAAGTGCTTGCCGACGCTCCCCATACCGGCCTCCTGCATGCCGGCACACAGCGCACCGGCGAGCGAGGTGACGACCTGCGGGTCGCGATGCAAGGACCGGTCACCCACCACGCGGCTGCAGCCATAATCGAGATCGAGCACCGGCGCGAAGCTCAGATCGACGCCATGGGCGATGAGCTCGGCCGCGAGCACGAAGCCGGTGCTGCGCGCAGCCTCGAGCGCGGCGACATGATCGGCTTCCCAGAGTCGACCCAATACACCCATGGCGGGGAGCCGGGTAAAGCCGTCGGTGCGGAAACGCTGCACCCGGCCGCCCTCGTGATCGACCGCGATCAGCAAGGCCGGCTCGCGCAGCGCGCGGATTTCGCTGGTGAGTTCGATCAGGGTTGCGGAGTCGGTGAAGTTGCGTGCAAAAAGAATGACCCCGCCCACCAGCGGGTCGAGCAAACGCTCTCGTTCCTCGTCCCTGAGGCGGGTGCCGGCGACGTCGAGCATCACCGGCCCGAGGGGCAGCAGCGCGAACGGGCTCATGGCGGTCCGCCTGCGTTCGCAGTGCGCTCGATGAGCGCGAAGGCAACCACGTATTCGGTTTCGTCCGACAGACTCAGGTGGGCCGACAGGCCGCGTGCGGCAAGATAGTCCGCCAGACGGTCATCGTAGCTGAACACCGGTTTGCCGAGGGCGTCATGCGCGACGCCGACCGCGTGCAGGGTGGCCGGCACCGCGACACCGGTTCCGAGCGCCTTGCCGAAGGCCTCCTTGGCGGCGAAACGTTTGGCCAGGAAGCGCGCAGCGTCGGCACTTGCCCTGAACTCGGCACGCTCGCGCTCCGCGAGAATACGCGTGGCAAAGCGCTCGCCATGACGCTGCAGCGAGGCATCCATGCGCGCGATGCGCACGATGTCGGTACCAATGCCGAAGATCACGCCATCCCTGCTCCACCCACGACGGCTTCGCGCATCAGGCGTTTCATCTCGCGCACCGCCTCGCGCATGCCGACAAACATTGCGCGGCTGACGATGGCGTGACCGATGTGCAGCTCGCGCACGCCCGCGAGCCGCGCAACCGGCTGAACGTTGTAGTAGTTCAGCGCATGGCCGGCATTGAAGCGCATCCCGAGACCGCGAATCGCCTCGCCCGCGCGGCGGATCTTTTGCAGCTCGGCCAGCACCGCCGGACTTTCGGCGTCGCGGCCACAGGTGTAAAAGGCATGGGCATAAGGCCCGGTATGGATTTCGCACACCCGGGCGCCAATACGTGCTGCGGCCTCGACCTGCGCCACATCCGTATCGATGAACACGCTGGTCGTGATGCCGGCATCGGCAAGTCGGCCGACGACCTCCGCAAGCCAGGGTTTTTGCGAAACGATGTCGAGCCCGCCCTCGGTGGTGACCTCGAGCCTGCCCTCGGGCACCAGCATGGCCATCTCTGGCCGGGTGCGGCAGGCAATCTGCACCATCTCGTCGGTGGCCGCCATCTCGAGATTGAGCTTGACCTGGCTGAGTTCGCGCAGGCGGCGTACATCCTCGTCGCCGATGTGGCGACGGTCTTCGCGCAGGTGGATGGTGATGCCATCGGCACCGCCCAGATGCGCCTCGACGGCAGCCCAGACTGGGTCCGGCTCCCAGGTGCGGCGCGCCTGGCGCAATGTGGCGACATGGTCGATATTGACACCGAGTTCGATCACAGCAGCTGCAACTCCGTAAATACCCGGCGTGACTGGAGCATCTGGCCGCCGAGGTGATGACTGATCAATGCGCGCAGCAAGCCCTTGCTTTGCGCCAGCGTTTCCGGCCGCTCGAACACACCCTGAGCCATGTCGAGCAGCGCCTGGCCGCCGATGATCTGGCGGTCGGAACCAGCGTTGCCGATATCCACCTCCACCGCCACCGGCCCTTCCTCGATTATATAGAGGTAGCGCATGGCTGGATCCACCGCCTCCCCGCTGCGGGCATCATGATCCAGCAGCACGCCGTAACCGAGCTCGCGCAACAGGGCCAGCTCGAAGCGTCGCAACAGCACGCTCAGCGGTGTGCCGGCCGCAAGTTGTCGCAATGCCTCTGAATAGGCATCGAACAACTCGGGGTGTGGATCCTCGCGCGCCGAGAGCTTGACCAGCAACTCGTTGAGGTAATAGCCGCACAACAACGCGCGCCCGGTGAGCAGCGGCTGACCGCCCTGCCACTCGGCGCGCACCAGGGTCTTGACCTCGCCGCCGCCGGACCAGTCGACCAGCAACGGCTGGAAGGCCATCAGCACCCCGCGCAGCGCGGACATCGGCCGCCGCGCGCCTTTGGCGACCATCGCAACCCGGCCGTAGTCACGCGAGAAGACCTCGACGATCAGGCTCGTCTCACGCCAGGGATGACTGTGAAGAACGAACGAGGCTTGCTGATCGACCCGCTGCTTCTGACTCACCGACGCGATCCATTGGGGCCGACTGCGGGCTCACTCGTAGCCAAGGCTCTTGAGCGCACGCTCGTCATCGGCCCAACCGTGCTTCACCTTCACCCAGACCTCGAGATAGACCTTACCGTCGAACAGCTTTTCGAGTTCGACGCGCGCCTCGGACGAGATTCGTTTGAGCTGCTCACCCTTCTTGCCGATGACGATGCCCTTGTGACTGTCGCGATCCACGATCACCGCCGCAAAGATGCGCCGCAGTTTGCCTTCGGTCTCGAACTTCTCGATCTCCACCGCAATGCCGTAAGGCAACTCGTCGCCGAGCAGGCGGAAGAGCTTCTCGCGCAAAAATTCAGCCGCGAGAAAGCGTTCGCTTCGGTCGGTGATGTCGTCCTCGCCGAAAACTGGATCGCCCGCGGGTAACATCTGTCGGGCCACACCGAGCAAGGCTTCGGCATTGGTACCCTTCTCTGCGCTGAGCGGCACGATTTCCACGAAGGGAAAAACTTCGCTGAGTTGGGCGATGAAAGGCAGCAGGGCTCGTTTGTCGCCGAGGCGGTCGATCTTGTTGATGACGAGCACGACCTTGACGTCACGCGGCAACACCTCGAGTACCTTGCGGTCGTCCTCGCCGAAGCGTCCGGCCTCGACGACGAAGAACACGACATCGACATCGGCCAGTGCCTGGGTGACGTTGCGGTTCATCGTCCGGTTCAGCGCATTGCGGTGACGCATCTGAAAGCCTGGGGTGTCAACAAAGATGAATTGCACCCGCTCCTCGGTCAGCACGCCAGTGATCCGATGCCTCGTGGTCTGCGCCTTGCGCGAAACGATGCTGATTTTTTGTCCGATCAGGCGGTTGAGCAGCGTCGACTTGCCAACGTTGGGGCGGCCGACGATCGCCACAAAACCGGTGCGGAAGGGGTCGTCGGGCGACGTGGCAGAGGTGTCCGGACTCACGATTTCTTCAGTTTCCCTAATGCGGCTTCGGCCGATTGCTGCTCGGCCGCCCGTCGGTTGGCGCCCCGACCGAGCTCACGCAGCCCGATGGCATCGACCACGCAGGCCACCTCGAACTCCTGGGCATGGGCCTCGCCGAGAATATTCATTGTCTGGTAGGTCGGCAGGGGCAGCTTGCGCGCCTGGAGCCATTCCTGAAGCTCCGTCTTGGCGTCCTTGAAGGCCTCCGCCGGATTGATCTCGTCCACGAGCGGCGCATAGAGCCTGTCGATGACTGCCCGGGCCGCGTCGAAGCCACCGTCGAGGTTGACCGCGGCAAACAGCGCTTCGAGCGCATCTGCGAGAATCGACGGGCGGCGAAAGCCGCCGCTCTTCATCTCGCCTTCGCCCAGGCGCAAGTGCGCCCCCAGATCGAGCTCGCCGGCAACACGGTGCAGGCCCTCCTGGCGCACCAGCGAAGCGCGAAGGCGAGACAGCTCACCCTCCTTGAGGTCAGGGAAGCGCTCGTACAAGCGCATGGCGACGACGCAGTTCAGAATGCTGTCGCCGAGAAACTCCAGGCGCTCGTTGTTGGGCTGCCCGTAGCTACGATGAGTCAAAGCCTGCTGCAAGACCGCACTGTCGGAAAACCTGTAACCGATTCGCGACTGCAGTTTCGTGATGTCCGATGCCACTACCTGCCCGGAGTGCTTGCGTGGAAATCGAACAGCAGATAGACATTGCCGGCGATGGGCACACGGCGCTCGTAAGCCACCTCGATCACCACGACGCCCGCCTGCTTGTAGATATCCAGGTCGCGCCCGGCAATGGTTTCGACCCGGTCGATGTTCGCGCGGCGGTCGAAGCTGCGACGCAGATCGGCCATGGTGGCGCCTTGGTTGCCTTCGTCGGCTACCGCCTTGATGATGCGCTGCACCGCCATGTACTCGGTCACCGCCGGCACCGAACGGAAAGCCAGCAACAGCGCGAAAGCCAAAAGACCGCCGACGATGAGCAGGCCAATCAGGCTCACCCCTCGCTGGCGGTTACGCAAAACGATGCCGTCGTTCAATGGAAACTCCCTATGCGTTTCATGTCATTGAAGTTGAACCAGATGAAGA
>CAYTAY010000074.1:7268-9753 GCA_964435845.1 uncultured Azoarcus sp. | reverse complement strand
GCTGACGCCGGACGTAGTATAGGTGCAGTTCTCCCGATATGGGAAATCCAGTACTTGCGCAATGAACGGAGGCACATCGCGCTCGATGAGTACCGAATGCGCCCTCTCGCCCAGGCGTTCGCCGAACCGAGGCGAGTAATACAAGCGGTCAGGATGGAGGTAATCCTCCTCTCGCACCAGTTCGATGAGTTCGCCGTTGATACGCAGGCGCTTGTCATGATAATCGACGCGGTCGCCCGGCAGACCGACGACCCGCTTGATGTAATCCAGGCTTGGGTCGGCCGGATAACGGAACACCATTACATCACCACGCTGCGGGTCGGCGATGTCAATGACCTTCTTGTTGATGACCGGCAACCGAATGCCGTAAGACCACTTTTGCACCAGGATGAAATCGCCGACCAACAGTGTCGGGATCATGGATCCGGACGGGATGCGGAACGGTTCGACCACGAAGGAGCGCAGACCGAAGACGATCAGGATCACCGGGAAGAAGCTCGAACCGTATTCAACCCACCACGGCGAAGGCGCACTGGCCGGTCGCCGCTTGCGAGCGTAAAAACGATCAAAGAACCACAGTACGCCGGTGACCACCAGCAGGATGAAGAGGATGAGTGCGAAGTTCACTGGTGCTCCGTCAGTTCTTCAGCGCTGTGCGGGTCGGCTCCGCACGCAGGATGGTGACAGCCAGCATCACTTGCCTTCGTCGGTGCGCAACACCGCCAGAAAAGCTTCCTGCGGAATCTCGACATTACCGACCTGTTTCATGCGCTTCTTGCCTTCCTTCTGCTTCTCGAGGAGCTTGCGCTTGCGGGAGATGTCACCACCGTAGCACTTGGCCAAGACGTTCTTGCGCAAGGCCTTGATGGTTTCGCGCGCGATGATGTGCGATCCGATCGCGGCCTGCACCGGCACATCGAACATTTGCCGCGGAATCAAGCCCCGCAGCTTGGACGCCAGCTCCCGACCACGGTATTGCGCGCTGGCACGATGGACGATGACCGACAGCGCATCGACCTTCTCGCCACCGACCATGAGGTCGAGCTTGACCAGATCGGCCGGGCGGTACTCTTTGAACTCGTAGTCGAGCGACGCATAGCCGCGAGAGACCGATTTCAACCGATCGAAGAAGTCCATGACCACTTCGTTCATCGGCATGTCATAGACCAGCTGAACCTGACGACCCAGGTAGCGCATGTCCACCTGCATCCCGCGCTTCTGGTTGCACAGCGTGATCACCGGCCCGACGTAGTCTTGTGGCAGGAAGATCGTCGCGGTGATGATCGGCTCGCGAATCTCCGCAAGCTTGGACAGGTCCGGAAGCTTTGCCGGGTTCTCGATACGCAGGATTTCGCCGCTGTTCATCAACACCTCATACACCACCGTCGGCGCGGTGGTGATGAGATCCATGTCGAACTGACGTTCCAGGCGCTCCTGCACGATGTCCATGTGGAGCATGCCAAGAAAACCGCACCGGAAACCGAAACCGAGCGCCTGCGACACTTCGGGCTCGTACTGCAGGGAGGCATCGTTGAGCTTGAGCTTCTCGAGCGATTCGCGTAGTTGCTCGTATTCGCTGGACTCCACCGGGTAAAGCCCGGCGAAAACCTGTGGCTTGATCTCGCGGAAACCCGGCAGGGCTTCGGCGGCCCGCCGGTTGGCCAGGGTGACCGTGTCACCGACCTTGGCAGCCTGCAACTCCTTGATGCCGGCGATGACAAAACCGACCTCACCGGCGGACAGGTGTTGGCGGGCAACTGAACGCGGAGTGAACACGCCGACTTCGTCGCAGGGGTACTGCGCACCTGTCGACATCATCAGGAGGCGGTCCTTGGGCTTGAGCACGCCATCGACCACCCGGATCAGGATGACCACGCCGACATAGTTATCGAACCAGGAATCGATGATCAGCGCCTTCAGCGGAGCGTCCGGGTTCCCCTTGGGCGGTGGCACCTTGGCTACTACGAGTTCGAGCACTTCATCGATGCCGATGCCGGTCTTGGCCGAACACAGGACGGCGTCGGACGCATCGACACCGATCACGTCCTCGATTTCGGCGCGCGCGCTCTCAGGGTCGGCCGCAGGCAGATCGATCTTGTTCAGGACAGGAATGACCTCCACGCCCTGCTCGATGGCGGTATAACAGTTGGCCACCGTCTGCGCTTCGACACCCTGAGACGCATCGACCACCAACAACGCGCCTTCGCACGCGGACAGCGAGCGACTGACCTCGTAGGAAAAGTCCACATGCCCCGGGGTGTCGATCAGGTTCAGGTTGTAGATCTGGCCGTCACGCGCCTTGTAGTGCAGCGCCGCGGTCTGCGCCTTGATGGTGATGCCGCGCTCGCGCTCCAGATCCATGGAGTCGAGCACCTGCTCTTCCATTTCACGGTCGGACAGTGCACCACAGGCCTGAATGAGTCGATCGGCAAGCGTGGACTTGCCGTGGTCGATGTGGGCGATGATCGAGAAGTTTCGAATATGT
>CAYTAY010000074.1:0-7258 GCA_964435845.1 uncultured Azoarcus sp. | reverse complement strand
CGACACCCGGATTGGACGGTCGGTTTTGCTAAGACCCGGATTTTAGCGGAAAACTGAGGCAATAAGCACGAACCGAAGCGACATCGAGGCGGTAATGGCACAACTCCTGGCCACCAGCGAGCAACACCGGCACCAGCAGTCCCCAGCGCTCCTCGAGTATCTCGTCCTCATCCACGTCCAGCAGTTCGATCCGACAGCCGAACTCGTCGGCGATCGGCTGCAAATCCTCGACCATGTGGTCGCACAGATGGCACCACCGACGACCGAGAATGGTAAAGACACGCTCGTGATCGCTCACTCGCCAGCCTTGATGCTGATGAACAGGGTTCCAGACCCGCGGGCGACGAGTAACGTGATCACCTCCCCGTCTTCGAGCGCAGCCACCCGCTTCTCGAAGGCCTCGATGTCGCGCAGCGGTACCTGTCGGCCGTCGGCGACCAGGGCGAGCAGACGGTCACTCGCAACCAGGCCGGCGCGCGCCGCAGGGCCAACCGCTTCGCGCACCATGAGACCGGGTTCGGCGTCGTCGCCGGAGGGTGACTCGACGACGAGACCAAGGCGATTCGGGGTCACCGGAGCTGGTGCAGCCGCAATGCTGACCGCGCGGGACGAGTCATCCCATTCGCCCAGCGTGATCTGAATCGACTCCCGCCGGCCTTCGCGCACAACGACCATCTCCACATCACTCTCGGGTCTGACGGCAGCCACGATGCGCGGTAGCTCGCCAGATGTCACCACCTCACGCCCATCGAAACGCACGATGACGTCGCCCACCTGCACACCGGCACGAGCCGCCGGGCCGCCCGGCTCGACACCGCCGACGAGCGCGCCCTCAGGGCGCTCGAGGCCAAAGCTCTCGGCCAGCGCACGCGTGACTTCCTGAACGGCGACGCCGATGCGACCGCGACGCACCCGCCCATCCTCGAGCAACTGGGTATGAACCGACATGGCGACATCGATCGGAATCGCGAACGACAAGCCCATGAAACCGCCGGTTTGGCTGTATATCTGCGAGTTGATGCCGACGACCTCACCGCGCAGGTTGAAAAGGGGCCCACCCGAATTACCAGGATTGATCGCGACATCGGTCTGGATGAAGGGCACGAAGTTCTCGTCCGGCAACGCCCTGCCCTTGGCGCTCACGATGCCGGCAGTCACCGACTGGTCGAATCCGAACGGCGATCCGATCGCGACCACCCACTCGCCGACCTTCAGCGCGTCTGGATTACCGATGACGACTGTCGGTAGATCGCTGGCTTCGATGCGAAGCACCGCAACATCGCTGCGGGCATCCGTGCCCACCACGGTCGCACGGAATTCTCTGCGGTCGGCAAGCCGCACAATGACCTCGTCCGCGCCGTCAACGACATGCGTATTGGTCAGGATGAAGCCATCCCCGCTGACGATGAATCCGGAACCACGGGAGCGCTCGCTGGGCATGCCGCCGCGCGGCCCGCCTGGGAAATTTGGGATAAAGCGCCTGAACAAATCGTACATCGGATCGTTTTCGTCGATCCCCGGCAGTGTCGGCACCGCACGCGCGGCGGATTGGGTGGCGCTGATATTCACGACCGCCGGCGCCTGGCGCTCCACCAGCTCGGTGAAATCCGGCAGCGAGCTTGCTGCCAAAACGCCGGGTACGAGCAGGACCAGCGCCAGCGCAAGTGCCACACTGAAACGATTCACGCACACTTCTCCACGGTTTGTGTGCAAGTTTGCGGGTCGCGGACGATCTCGATCGCGAGCGTCCCACGCCAGCGACGGCTCCGATGGAGCAGCCGGTTGAACACGATCGCGAGCAGCACACCAAGGCTGCCACCGATCAACGCAAACAGGTCTTCGCGCCCTTGCGTCGCCAGTACGTGACCCAGGGCCGCCCCGGCCAGCAGCAGACAGGCGCCGAGCCCATAACTGCCAAGCGCACCCAACAGCGGCGCGCCATCCTTCATGCGAATCAGCACCGCCTCATCCTGCTGCAGACCGGAATCGTTCGCGAGGCTGAACACCTCGGTGGGGGGTTTGAGCGAATAAGCCAGCCTGACCGAGCGGCAACCGCCGGGTTCGTCGCATCGACCGCAGCCATCCTGGCGGTCGTCCACCCTGACCCAGACGCGCCCTGGCTCGATCCTGACGACGGTCGCTCGAGCCTCGATCATCGAGTGGGCTCCAGCCCCGCGCCAAGCCGCTGCAGCGCGACCAGAGGTGCCTCGCCCAGAACGGTGATCAGCGAATCGCCGACGACCCGCTTGTAGATGTTGATCGGCCCGGTAGACAGGGGCTCGAGGCCGCCGGAACGCTCCGCGTCGACCGGTTCGATGAATACCGACACGGCCGCGAGTCCATCGCTGTAGACCATGTGCAGAATCTCACCGCTGTCGCGACCGAGCGGACGCTTGATCACCGACTTGAGACTGTAGCCGGGCAGGCTCGACGCCAGCGACCACCCAGTCTCGTTCAGCGGCAGCTGATTGCCCTGCGCGTCAATGATGCGCCAGTCATCACCCGGCTGGAAACGTGGCTGCAGGGCGGCCGCATCGATGCGGCCGCCTATGGTCACGTCAGTGAAAGCAAACTGCTCCACGACCTGACCGTTTTCATCGACCAGGCGCGCCTTGAGCAGCAGGCCGGAATTGACCTCGGCCCAAAGCTCATGGCCGTACCTCAGATCGTCGCGGGGCTCGAGCACGATCAGTTGAGCATCGAGCCCGGCCACCCGGCTGACATCGCCGAGCGAGATCCGGTAGCTCTCGGCCAGGGAGGCGTAAGACTCCGGCAGGCGCGAGGGAAACGCACGCTGGCCGCCAGAACGGTCGATGATTACGGTTTTCTGATCCGGTAGCACACAGCGCACCTCGTGGTTGTTGCGTATGACCTCGCGCGGACTGCCGTCGAGCACCTCGAGCCGCTCGTGCTCGCCGCTCGCGTCTGAGACATGGGTGATGCGAGATGTTTCGAACCCCTCGCCAGCCTGATAGATGAACGTGCCGGTATAGTTGAGTCGCTGTCCCGCGGCAGCAATTCGGCCGAGCCAGCTCAACGGGTCATCGACACCCTGCGCAAGTCCGGGCAAAGGCGAAAAAAGGATCACCCCGGCCGCCAGCGCCGCGAACCACCTCATCGACGGATATTCCCAAAATCAGTGGAAACGGTGCGAACGTACTGCACCGCGCCAGGAATCGGGCCACCGCCGTTCATCGCCTGATGGACGAAGACGTACTTGCGGTGCGGGTCGGTTTGCTGGGAGACTGCCACGGCCGACGAGGGCAGCGCGACCTGCTCGACGAACTGGACAGCGGGCTCGAGACTCGCTGAAACCGGCAGCGCGTCATCGCCGCCAAGCATCGACAACGCCACCCAGCCGACTGCGGCCACGCCCATCAACGAGGCGGCGACCGCGAATACCGACTGCAAGGGACCGCCTGCGCGGACATCGCCGGTCTCGACAGGGCCGGCTCTGGGTGCCAACAGAGTCGGCTCGGAGCGGATTTCCGCCATCACCCGTAAGGTAAAATCGACGCTACCTTCACGCTCGCCACGCAGGACATCGCCAATCAGACAGTAGGTGTTCCATCGCACCCGCTGTTCTGGGTCACGGCGCAGAGCATCAAGCGCCCGGGCGGACGCGCCTTCATCGAGATCATTATCGAGCAGAGTCGAGAGTTCGTCTTTCATGAGTACACCTACCAGCGTTTGTCGGGTGCCGTATCCAGCAACGGCCGCAGTCTTTCGGAAATCGCCTCCCTGGCCCGGAAAATCCGCGAACGTACCGTACCGATCGGACAGTCCATGATGTTAGCGATCTCCTCGTAGCTCAGTCCCTCGAGTTCTCGGAGCATGATCGCGGTACGAAGTTCCTCAGGCAGTGCCGCCATCGCCTCTTCCACTGTTTCCCCGATCTGCTTGGTCATCAAGAGACGCTCCGGCGTGTTGATGTCACGCAGCAGATCCGCCTCTTCGAAGGTCTCCGCCTCCGACGAGTCAAACCCCGTGGATGTCGGAGCACGTCGACCCTGGGAAACCAGATAATTCTTGGCCGTATTGACTCCAATGCGGTATAGCCAAGTATAAAAAGCACTGTCGCCGCGAAAGGAAGCCAGGGCCCTGTATGCCTTGATGAAGGTTTCCTGCGCAACGTCCTCGACTTCGGCCGGATCACGAATCAGGCGCGACAAGAGACGATGGAGCTTTCGCTGGTACTTGCTGACGAGCAAGCCAAACGCCTCCTTGTCGCCACGCTGCACGCGCTCGACGAGCAGCTGGTCAGTCTCGCGATCAGTCATGATCGGGTCGGCTCTCCAAGTGAATAATACAAAGCTCTCGGAGTATACCGACGCCGCATGCTTGCGGCAAAAGTGATTGCATTCAGCAGACACAAGAGTCCGAAAATAGTTCAGACAACAGCAGGGTCATGAATGCCCGCAATCACTGCTTGGTCGGGCACATGCTATGCTTCGCGGAACGGCACGAACAGTGAATAATACCGTCTTGAATATCCGATACGACGTCATCATTCTGGGGAGCGGCGCGGCCGGACAGTCTCTGGCATTGCGCCTCGCCGACCGGCTCCGAGTCGCGCTGGTCACCAAGCGATCCCTGGCGGACAGTGCCAGCGCCTGGGCGCAGGGTGGCATCGCCGCGGTCCTCGACGCCACCGACAGTGTCGAAGCGCACATCGCCGACACGCTCGACGCAGGTGCTGGGCTGTGTGATCCGCTTGCAACCCGCTTCGTTGTCGAAAATGGCCGGCGCGCGATCGAGTGGTTGATCGAACGAGGCGTCCCCTTCACCCGGGAAGATGCCACCGCCCTCGGCTACCACCTGACACGAGAAGGCGGTCACTCGCACCGCCGTATCATCCACGCCGCCGACGCCACCGGCGCCGCGGTTCAGGCCACGCTCGGCGAACAGGTTCTGGCACATCCCAATATCACCGTTCTGGACAATCACATCGCGGTCGATCTCATTCGGGGCGAACGCGTAGGCAGGCCAGATCTCGGCTGCCTGGGATGTTACGTACTGGATCTGAGTGCCGGCGAGGTGCACACCCTCGCTGCGCACGCGACCGTGATTGCAACCGGTGGGGCCGGCAAGGTCTACCTGTTCACCACCAATCCGGATGTCGTCACCGGTGACGGGATCGCCATGGCCTGGCGTGCCGGCTGCCGCGTGGCGAACATGGAGTTCATCCAGTTCCACCCGACCTGCCTCTACCACCCGCAGGCAAAGTCTTTCCTCATCAGCGAGGCGGTGCGTGGCGAAGGAGGCGTGCTGTGCCTGCCGGACGGCACGCGCTTCATGCCGGAGTACGACGCCCGCGAAGAGCTGGCGCCACGCGACGTCGTCGCGCGTGCGATCGACTTCGAGATGAAGAAGCGGGGCCTGGACTGTGTATTCCTCGACATCAGCCACAAGCCGGCCGACTGGTTACGTGGTCATTTCCCGAACATCCATGCGCGCTGCCTGGAACTGGGCATCGACATCACCAGCCAGCCAATCCCGGTGGTACCGGCGGCGCACTACACCTGCGGCGGCATCGTGACCGACCTGTCGGCACGCACCGACGTCACGGGGCTCTATTGCGTCGGCGAAGCCGCATGCACCGGCCTGCACGGCGCCAACCGCCTCGCGAGCAACTCTCTGCTGGAGTGTCTGGTATTCGGCGAATCGGCTGCGCGCGACATTCTCGCCCGGCCTGATACGGCGATTCCAGAACTGCCCGCCTGGGACGAGAGCCGGGTCACCGACGCCGACGAGGAGGTGGTGATCTCCCACAACTGGGCGGAACTGCGTCGCTTCATGTGGGACTACGTGGGTATCGTGAGGACCACAAAACGCTTGCAACGCGCCAAGCACCGCATCAACCTGCTCAAGCGCGAGATCCACGACTTCTACTCGCACTTCCGGGTCAGCAATGACCTGATCGAGTTGCGCAACCTGGTGGTCACCGCCGAGCTCATCGTGCGCTGTGCCCTCAAGCGCAAGGAAAGCCGGGGCCTGCACGCTTCGAAGGATTATCCCGAGACTCTCGCTCAGGCTCGCGACTCGGTCCTGGTGCCACCCAACTCCCCGCGTCGCCGTCAGCGCTGAGGCGGTAAGGCCTCGGGCTGTTCTCCCACAATCGCGACATGGCGCAGCCAGACCCGTAGCCGGCGCCACTCGTCGGGTTCGAACTGGTCTCGAGTGAGCATGCGCGCCCCGCGCCGACCGCTGGCAGCATCGCGCCACTGGAGCCAGATCGCCCAACCAAAGTCAGTGGAGCTCCCCTGCAGCCTGAGCAGCCTGTCGCCGTCAGCCTCGTTCGTTGACAGATCGCCGTTGGCCGCAAGCACCCAGACACATGCCTCACCACGCCGCAGCGCGGCAAAACCCAGGGCGCCTGACGCAGTCAGGGCGCACAATACAGCAGCAAGGGACCAACCCTGTAACGCGATCGTAAAAGCAACCGCCGCAGCCAGATGGACTGCGGCGATCATGATCTGCTGAAGATACGAGCGGCGCGGCGAGACGGTAAGCGACACGCTCACGCCGGATCGATCAGATACGACGGAAGGCCAAGGTGCCGTTGGTACCGCCAAAGCCGAAGTTGTTCTTCAGCGCGACGTCGATCTTCATGTCGCGAGCGACATTCGCACAATAATCCAGATCGCAATCCGGATCCTGCTCGAAGATGTTGATCGTCGGCGGTGAAATCTGGTGATGCACCGCAAGCACGGTGAACACCGATTCGAGGCCACCGGCGCCGCCCAGCAAGTGTCCGGTCATCGACTTGGTCGAGTTGACCACCAGCTTGCGCGCCACGTCGTTGCCGAAGGCCAGCTTGACCGCATCGGTTTCGTTCTTGTCGCCCAAGGGGGTGGAAGTGCCGTGCGCATTCAAGTACTGCACCTGGTCCAGGTTGACTCCGGCGTTTTTCATGGCGTTGACCATGCTGCGCCGCGGACCGTCGGTATCCGGTGCGGTCATGTGATAAGCGTCACCGCTCATACCGAAGCCAGCAAGTTCTGCGTAGATCCTGGCCCCGCGTTTGACGGCATGCTCATACTCCTCGAGCACCATCACGCCAGCGCCTTCACCCAGCACGAAGCCGTCGCGCTCCTTGTCCCACGGACGGCTCGCGGTCTGCGGATCGTCGTTGCGCGTCGACAAGGCCTTTGCCGAGCCGAAGCCGCCGATTGCCAGCGGCGTGACCGAGGACTCGGCGCCGCCGCAGATCATCACGTCGGCATCGCCGTACTCGATGGTCCGAGCACTCATGCCG
>CAYTAY010000073.1:0-15408 GCA_964435845.1 uncultured Azoarcus sp. | reverse complement strand
GCACGGTCCAGGTGCTGATGAGGTGCGACGGGTAGGGGTGGATCGCCATGTGGTCATAGCGATCCGCCGTCGGCGATACGTTTTCCACGCTGATGCTGGCGTCGACCGCCACCACACCGTTCTCATCGACGATGAGCGGGTTGATCTCCATCTCTGTGATCCACGGCAATTCGCAGACCATCTCCGATACGCGCAGCAGCACGAGTTCGAGCGCATCCATGTCCACTGCAGGCATGTTGCGGAACTCGCCCAGGCGTGACGCGATGCGCGTGGAGCGGATCATGTCGCGGACCAGGAAGCTGTTGAGCGGGGGCAGGGCCACTGCGATGTCGCGGTTGGCTTCCACCAGGTTGCCGCCCTCGCCAAAGCTGATCGCGGGGCCGAACACGGGGTCGCGCTTGACGCCAACCACCAGTTCGCGGCCGTTGCGTTTCTGGATCATCGGTTCGATCGCGATGCCGTTGATCACCGCTTCGGGCTGTGCGCGCTTCACTTCGTCCAGGATCTCCTGGTAAGTCGAGCGCACCGCAGCCAGGCTGCGGATGTTCAGGCGTACGCCGCCGACGTCCGACTTGTGCTTGACGTTTGGCGAATCGATCTTCATGACCACTGGTAGCCCGATCTCGGCCGACAGCACCATGGCCTCTGCCGCCGAGCGCGCGACCACGGTCTGCGCGATGGGGATGCGGAAGGCGGCGAGCAGCGCCTTCGACTCCATCTCGTTGAGCTTCTTGCGGCGCTCGTTGAGCGCCATCTCGATGACCAGGCGTGCGCTCTCGATCGACGGTGCGGGCAGGTCCGACAGCGAGGACGGCGTCTGCATCAGCAATTTCTGGTTCTGGTAGTAGGCCGAGATGTGACTGAACAGCTCGACCGCCGGCTCGGGAGTGCGGAAGTGCGGGATGCCCGCCGCGCTGAACTTCTGGCGTGCCTCGCCGACGAGGTCCTCGCCCATCCAGCATGCGACAACAGGCTTGTCTGCGGTTTTTTCCAGTTCGATGATGACCTCGGCCACGCCCGTCGGGTTGCTCATTGCCTGCGGGGTCAGCATGACCAGCACGCCATCGACGTTGGGGCCTTCGAGTACTGCCTTGAGCGCCTTGCCGTAGCGCTCCGGGTCGGCGTCGCCAAGGATGTCCACCGGGTTGCCACGCGACCAGCTCGCAGGCAGTGCTGCATTGAGCTTCTCCATCGTGCCTTCGGAGAACTGGGACAGCGGGATGCCAATGTCGAGCGCGCGGTCGGCCGCCATCACGCCGGGGCCACCGCCGTTGGTGATGATCGCCAGACGGTTGCCGCGCGGGCGGAAGTGCGAGAACAGGGCATTGGCGGCGGCGAAGAGCTGGCCGAGGTTGTACAGGCGGATGACACCGGCGCGACGAAGTGCCGCGTCGAAGATGGCGTCGTCACCGATGGGGGCGCCGGTGTGTGACAGGATGGCGTTCGACGCCTCGGGGTGGCGGCCAGCCTTGATCAGCAGCACAGGTTTCACTCGCGCCGCGCCGCGCAGGGCGCTCATGAAGCGGCGTGGGTCGCGGATGCCCTCGACGTAGAGAAAGATGCTCTCGGTACGCGGGTCCGAGATCATGTACTCGAGCACCTCGCCGAAATCGATGTCCGAGGAAGACCCCAGGGAGACGACCGACGAGAAACCGACGTTGTTCGGCTTTGCCCAGTCGAGAATCGCCGCGCATAGCGCACCCGATTGCGAGATCAGGCCAATGCTGCCCTTGAGTGCGCTGGCATGGGCAAAGGTGGCATTGACGCCGAGTTGCGGGCGCATCACGCCCAGACAGTTGGGGCCAAGCAGACGGATCTTGTGACGTTGAGCGGCATCGATCACCTGGCGTTCGAGCAGTGCGCCGCGCGGTCCGGCCTCGGAGAAGCCTGCCGACAGGATGATTACCGCTTTGGCGCCGGCCCGCCCACAGCTCTCCATGATTGCGGGCGCCTTCTCGGCACGCACCGCAATTACGACGAGATCGAGTCGTTGCGGCACGTCCTCCACCGATTTGTAGCAGGCAACCCCATGCACTTTGTCGTGCTTGGGGTTGATCGCGAACAGTTTGCCCTTGTAGCCGGCTTCGAGCATGTTGCGCATCAGCACGCTGCCGAGCGACGCCTCGCGTTCGCTGGCGCCGATGATGCCTACCGAGCGTGGCTCCAGCAGCGGTGTCAGGTAGTGTTTCTCTTTCATGATGGAAACCTGGGGATGGAATAGGGGGAGAGGTCAGGGTCTGGTGTGCGGCATCCGCTCCGAGGGCGCGGCAAGGCGCGTCAGCCTGGAGTCTGCGGGCATTATACTGCGGTGCACAAAAGTCGCTTCGTCGGCTTGTTGCTTTTTGCGAACTGGTTCCGTTTTAGCCCGCATTGCCTCGATTCACTCAATGGCTCAGGGTGAAATGGAAGCGTGCTCCCTCGCCTGGGCGGGACTCCACCCAAATCCGGCCATCATGACGAGTGACGATGCGCTTGACCGTGGCAAGGCCGATGCCCGTTCCGGGGAACGATTCCGTGGTGTGCAGGCGGGAGAAGGGTTCGAAGAGCCGGTTCGCATAGCGCATGTCGAGCCCGGCACCGTTATCCTCGACGCAGTACACCGTGCGTGTACCCTCCTGGCGAGCAAGAAAGGCAATGCGCGGCATACGGGTGTCGCGTGTGAACTTCCAGGCGTTGCGGAGCAGGTTGTCGAGCATGACGTGCATCAGTCCAGGGTCTGCATTCACGCTCAGATCCCGGGTGATCTCGACTTCGACCCTGCGTTCCGGGTCCTCGGCATGGAGCTCCTGAATGACCGATTCGGCCAGTGCCGACAGGTCAACCTGCTGGCGCTTGAGTGGCTGGCGAGCCACCGTTGCCAGCCCGATCAGTGCATCGATGAGGATGGCCATGCGCTCGGCGGCCTTGCGGATGCGCCCAAGCTGCTCGCGCTGGTGCGCCTCGAGCCGGTCAGCGGCGTCCTCGTAAAGGATGCGGGCAAAACCGTCGATGGCTCGCAACGGTGCGCGCAGGTCGTGCGACACGGAGTAGGAGAAGGCTTCCAGCTCACGGTTCGCGGCCTCGAGCTCGGCGGTTCGCGCTCGCACCCGGGCTTCGAGTTCGAGGTTGAGGTTGCGCAGGGTCATCTCCGCGATCTTGCGCGCAGAGATGTCATCCAGGGTGCCGGCTATCCAGCTCGGCGATCCGCTGCCCGCACTCGGCCGGCGTGCATTGATCGCGATCCAGCGGATCTCGCCGCCGTGGGTGCGCAGCCGCAGCTCGTCGGCCCATTCCTGGCGCTGGCCGTCGAGCAGTTCGGCGAATGCCGCACGCGCCCGCTGGCAATCGTCCGGGTGCAGGAAGTCGGCGAGCGGGCGGCAGAGGCTTTGTTCGATCGCGAAGCCGGATAGCACCTTCCAGAAGTCGTTGAGAAAGGTCAGCTGACCGATATTGTCGGTGCGGAACAGCACCTGCTTCACCGACTGCAGCATCTCGAGCCAGTGTGCGCTGTCGTCCGCTGGCGCTGAGATTCCAGTAATGGGCGGGCGAGCTGGGGCCGGCGACTCGGTGGGGGCCTCGGGGGGCGATTCGCGGTCTTGCGGTCGGGCAGTCACGGAAGCACGATCGTGGTAGGCAGGGGTGCCCCGGGCATGCGCTCGTGGGCGACTTCCTGTATATCACAGATCGACTTCGCGCCACCGGTACCGGATCAACAGCGCATAGAATTGCGTCCGGTCAACGCGCACGACAACCCCGGCAGGACCAAGACATGTCCCTCTCCACCTCGAACACTCACGCCCATCCCGGCCTTGCGCTCCCGTCGCCCTGGGTGCTGCGTTTTGCCCCACTGATCCCCGCCGGTTCGCGTGTGCTCGACTACGCCTGCGGCAATGGTCGCCATGCGCGCTGGCTGGCAAGCGCGGGCTACGAGGTGGCTGCTGTCGATCGCGATTCCCTTGCGCTGGAGGCCTTGCGGGACATCCCCGGCATCCGGACGCGCGTACTCGACTTGGAGGGTGCCGACTGGCCGCTGGCCGGCGAGCGCTATCGGGGGGTGGTCGTGACCAATTATCTGTACCGACCGCGCTTTGCGGACATGCTTGCTCTGCTGGGGCAAGGCGACGTCCTGATCTATGAAACCTTCATGGCGGGCAACGAGCGCTTCGGCAAACCGTCGCGGGCCGACTTCCTGCTCCAACCCATGGAGCTCATCGACCGTCTCGAGGGCGACTGGACCTTGGTTGCCTTTGAACAGGGCGAAGTGCAGGGCGCACGCCCTGCAGTGGTTCAGCGCATATGTGCGATCCGCGGCAAGGTCGAGCCGCAGCTGCCTGCGGCCTGAACATGGGCTCGGGCCCCGGCGTCCGATCCGAAGCCGTGCCCCGTGTTCAGCCGAGCTCCAGGATGCGCCGGGCCAGTGCGTGTATTCCGGCCGGGCTCAGGTCGTCGGTGTGCAGGCTGGGGGCGTCCGCGTAGCGCAGGTAGTTGCCGTTCTGCGAGCGGCGGTAGAGCGGGTCGTAGTGCAGGTCCATGAGTTCGCCGAACAGCGCCGGCAGGGCGTGCGCTTCAGCGAGTGCATGCCAGCGTGCCAGTGTGTCGCGGCTCTGCAGTTCGCGCAGCCTTTGCAGGCTGCGTTGCAGGCCGGCCACGTCGTCGCCCAGGTAGGCATAGTCGCGGATGAGGAACTCGAGGCGGGCGTCCCGCGTCGCGTCGATCATGATGCAAGGCGCGGCACGCATACGCATGATCAGCGGCTCGGGTACGAACACCATGCCGATCCTGCGGCTCTCGGCTTCGATGTACACCGGGCGTGCCAGGTTCAGCGTGACGAGTTGAGCATGCAGCATCGTCTCAAAGTGCTTCTGCGCAGGCTGCGGGCGGTTGGGCAGGGCGCCCAGTACCGATCCTTTGTGGGCAGCGAGATCTTCCAGATCTAGTGTTTGCGCGCCAAGCGTGGCAAGGGCCTCGAGTACGCGTGTCTTGGCGCTGCCGGTGGGGCCGCAGACGACGCGCAGATCGAGCCCTGGCGCAATCTGCTCGATACCGGCGATGACGTGGTGGCGAAAGGCCTTGTAGCCCCCCTGAAGCTGGCAGGCATCCCAGCCCACCATGCGCAGCCAGGTGGTGAATGAGCCGCTGCGCTGGCCGCCGCGCCAGCAGTAGATGAGCGGGCGCCAGCTGCGCGGCTTGTCGCATAGTGCGGTTTGTAGATGATGCGCGATGTTGGCGGCCACCATCGCGCCGCCGACACGCCGCGCTTCGAAAGCGGATTGCTGCTTGTACATCGTACCGACGATGATGCGTTGCTCGTTGTCGAGCACCGGCAGGTTGACTGCGCCGGGCAGGTGGTCCTCTGCAAACTCGGCCGGCGTGCGGGCGTCAATGATCTCGTCAAACCCGGACAGCTGTGCTACGGTCGCGACGCCTTTTTGCATGGTTGATGCGGCTCCATCCGGTGTGCGCACCGGCCTGCCGTCACTCCTCACTGAACATGAATGAAATCAAACTGACCCAATTCTCCCACGGTGGCGGTTGCGGCTGCAAAATCGCGCCCGGCGTACTCACCGAACTGTTGGCTGCGATGCCTGCCGGTGTCGTGCCCGCCGACCTGTTGGTCGGTACCGACACCGCAGACGACGCCGCGGTTTATAGACTGAACGAGCGCCAGGCGATCGTTGCCACCACTGACTTCTTCACCCCAATCGTCGACAATCCGCGCGACTTCGGTCGCATTGCCGCCACCAATGCGCTTTCCGACGTGTATGCGATGGGTGCGACGCCGCTGTTCGCGCTGGCCGTCGTCGGCATGCCGCTCGACAAGCTGCCGCGCGCGGTGATCGGCGAGATCCTGCAGGGCGGGGCCGAGGTGTGTCGCCAGGCGGGCATCCCGATCGCCGGCGGGCATTCGATCGATGTGCTCGAGCCGATCTACGGCCTGGTGGGCCTTGGTGTGGTTGACCCGGCGCGGGTGCGCACCAATGCCGGCGCACGGGCAGGCGACGTGTTGATCCTGTCGAAGCCGCTCGGTATCGGTATCCTGTCTGCAGGTCTCAAGAAGGGCACGCTGTCGGCAGAGGGCTACACCGAGATGTTGTGCTGGACGACCACGCTCAACCGGGCCGGTGCGCGCATGGCCGATATCGATGGCGTACACGCGGTGACCGACGTGACCGGCTTTGGCCTTGCTGGCCACCTTTTGGAGATGTGCCGCGGTGCCAAGCTTGGCGCCATGCTGCGCTTCGATGCGCTGCCGGTGATTGCGGAAGCATTGGCGCTGGTCCAGGCGGGCACGGCCACGGGCGCGTCTGCACGCAACTGGGCGAGCTACGGCGACAGCATCGATCTGGCTGCCGACGCACCCGAGTGGCGGCGCAAGCTGATTACCGACCCACAGACCTCAGGCGGCTTGCTCATTGCCTGCGCGCCGAACGCGGTGGATGCCGTGCAGTCGGCCATTTGTGCCGAGCAGGGGGTGCCCGGTACCGTCATCGGTACCATGGCGGCGGGTGCCGTCCGAGTGCAAGTGGCCTGAGCGGCCTTACTGCAGGATTGGCGCAAGATCCTTCCAGACGGTATCGAGGATCAGAGGCTGTGCCTCGGCGCTCGGGTGAATGCCGTCCGCCAGGAACATTTCGGGGCGGTCGGCGAAACCTTCGAGCAGGAAGGGTATCAGTGGCACCTTGGTGTCGGCGGCGACGTCGACGTAGGTCTGGGCGAAGCGGCGGGTGTAGGCTGCGCCATAGTTGGGCGGCATCTGCATGCCGACGAGCAGCACGCGTGCGCCTGCCGTGCGCGCGTCGGCGATCATCGCCCGCAGGTTGTCGCCCATGAGTTGCGGGCGCAGCCCGCGCAGTCCATCGTTGGCACCAAGCTCGAGGATGAGGATGGTCGGCCGGTGGCGCGCCAGCGCTGCGGGCAGGCGCGTGCGTCCGCCCGCAGAGGTTTCACCCGATACACTGCCATTGACGACCTCGTGCAGGAACCCTTCCTGTCGCAGACGCGTCTGCAACAAGGCGGGCCAGTCCTCGCCAGGCTTGAGGCCGTAGCCGGCCGACAGGCTGTCACCCCAGACCAGGATGGAGGGTGCGGCGTGGGCCATGGCGGTGAACAACAACATGACGAAGAAGGTTGCGATGGATCGTAGCGGCATTGAGCTCTCCAGTCCGGTCATCGAGGTCGATGGCCTGTCCAAGCAGGTGCGGCTGGCTGATGGCCAGGGCGATCTGCACATTCTGCAGGACGTGAGTTTCGCGGTGGGGGCGGGGGAGTCGGTCGCCATTGTCGGCGCGTCCGGCTCGGGCAAATCGACGCTGCTGGGATTGCTCGCCGGCCTGGATGTTCCCGTGTGCGGCACGGTGCGGCTGCAGGGTACCGATCTGTTTGCGCTCGATGAGGATGCGCGGGCGGCCTTGCGAGGCGAATCGATCGGCTTCGTGTTCCAGTCCTTTCAGCTCTTGCCCGCGCTCACGGCGCTGGAGAACGTGATGCTGCCGCTCGAGCTTGCCGGCGTTGCCGATGCTCGAACGGTCGCTTCGCAGTGGCTGGAACGGGTGGGTCTGGGTGGCCGGCTGCGTCATTATCCCAAGCATCTTTCAGGGGGAGAGCAGCAGCGCGTGGCACTGGCACGTGCTTTTGCGCCCAATCCTCGGGTGCTGCTGGCCGATGAGCCGACCGGCAATCTCGACGCGGAAACCGGACAATCGGTGATCGAACTGATGTTCCGCCTCAACCGCGAGGCTGGCACCACCCTGATCCTGGTCACGCATGACGAATCCCTGGCTCGCCGCTGCGGGCGTGTGTTGCGCATGCAGGCCGGGCGCTTGGCGGAGCAGCCTGCGCCCGCCTGAGCGCAGGCTGCTCCGGATGATCAACCCACGTCGTTGCCGAACAGGTCGAGGATGCCGTCCAGCCCGGAGTGGTCAAGGCAGCAGTGGGCTACGTCACGTAGTACAGGCTTGGCATGGAATGCAACGCCAAAGCCTGCCGCGCGCAACATGGGAATGTCGTTGGCGCCATCCCCAGCTGCAATCACCTGCTCAGGTTTCAGGCCAAGTTCGTCACGCATGCGTACCAGATGGTTTGCCTTGGCCTCGCCATCGACGACGTCGCCGATCACCTTTCCAGTCAGCTTGCCGTCGATCACTTCCAGTTCGTTGGCGTAAGCGTAGTCGAAGCCGAGACGCTGCTTGAGGCGCTCGGTGAAGTAGGTGAATCCGCCCGACACCAGCATGCTGCGGATGCCCGCGCGCTGCAGTCCCTGCAGCAGGCGCTCGGCGCCGGGGTTGAGCTGCAGGCGGTGATCGAACACCTCGGCCAGTGCGCGCTCGTCGAGTCCGGCGAGCAGTGCTACGCGGCGCGTCAGCGATTCGCGAAAGTCGATCTCGCCCTGCATCGCGGCCTCGGTAATCGTGGCCACTTCGCGCTTGAGGCCCTGCATGTCAGCGATCTCGTCGATGCACTCGATGTTGATCAGCGTCGAATCCATGTCGGTGACGAAAAGGCCGAAGTCGCCCAGCCGGCGGCCTTCGGGGAGCCACACATGGTCCAGTCCGCCCTCGGCACAAGCCGTGACCAGACCTTCGTGCGGCCGGGCGCCGAGCAAGCGGAACGAGCGCGGGGTGATCTGCTGGATTTCGCGCGTTTCGGTGAGCTTGGCGACGTTCTTCAGCGCGACGCTATCGACGTCGGCAGCCAGCACGACCAGGTTCATGCGCGCCGCTCCACAGCCGGCAGCACCTCGCGCAGCACGGCAGCGGCGTTGCGGATCATGTCCTCGGTGGTGTTCCAGCTCACGCAAGCGTCGGTCACCGAGCAGCCATACTTGAGCTGCGACAGGTCGGCTGGAATCGGCTGGTTGCCGGCTTCGATGTTGCTCTCGATCATGAGTCCGACCACCGACTCGTTACCTTCTCGAATCTGATGCATCACGTCCTTCATTACCAGCGGCTGGAACTCGGGCTTCTTCCAGGAATTGGCATGCGAGCAATCGACCACGATGTTCTTTGGCAACTTTGCCTTGGCCAGCGCCTGCTCCGCGAGCGAGATCGACACCGAATCGTAGTTGGGGCGTCCGCCGCCGCCGCGCAGCACTGCATGACCGTAGCGGTTGCCGCGGGTACGGGTGATGGCCGATTGGCCCTGGCTGTTGATGCCGAGGAAGCTGTGCGGGCTTGCGGCCGAGATGATGGCGTTGATCGCCACTTCAAGGTCACCGTCGGTAGCGTTCTTGAAACCGACCGGTGTGGACAGGCCTGATGACATCTCGCGGTGGGTCTGGGATTCGGAGGTGCGAGCACCGATGGCGGTCCATGAAATGAGATCGCCGTAGTACTGCGGTGCGATAGGGTCGAGCGCCTCGGTTGCGGTGGGAAGGCCTATCTCGCAAACGTCGAGCAGGAACTGGCGAGCACGCTCCATGCCGACGTCGATGCGGAACGAGTCATCCATGAAGGGATCGTTGATGAAGCCCTTCCAGCCGGTGGAGGTGCGCGGTTTCTCGAAGTAAACCCGCATTACCAGTAGCAGGGTGTCGGATACTTCATCGGCGAGGGTCTTGAGTCGGCGCGCATAGTCGAGGCCGGCCACCGGGTCGTGGATCGAGCACGGTCCGACGACAACGAACACCCGCGGGTCCTTGCGGTCGAGGATGTCCATCACCGCCTTGCGCCCGGCGACCACCGACGCAGCAGCGCGCTCGGTGAGCGGGACGCGGGCCTTGATCTCGTCCGGCGACGGCATGTGATCGAAGGCGAGGACGTTGAGGTTTTCGGTCTGGGTGAGCGGCATTGCGAAGGCTCCGGTTGCGGCCTGGAAAGCCTGCAATTGTAACGCCCGTGCGGAGGTGTGTCCGGGAAGATTTAAGGCATCATGGGTGGGGGCGGGCAGCGTGCTCTCGCTTGCGCCTTGCGCGGCATCGCGGGTGGGGAGCGCACTGACAGGTTACGATCGGTAGAGAAATTGCTGTCGTTATTGGCCCGATGCGCGCATACTGTGGCCCAGCGATATTCAAGTCGTGCAGTTTGTTTGTTGGCATATCCGATTTTCGGTTGCGGTCTCATGGTCGCACCGTTCGGCCGTATTCCCCCAAGTCATACCTTGCTGTCTTGATACTCGCCCCATCCAGGGGGCTTTCCCCGTTTTCAGGAGATTCAAGACATGGCAGCTGGTACCGTAAAGTGGTTCAACGATTCGAAGGGCTTTGGTTTCATTACGCCGGAGGCCGGGGGTGACGACCTGTTCGCGCACTTCTCCGCCATCCAGGGCCAAGGCTTCAAGACCCTGGCTGAAGGCCAGCGCGTCACCTTCGACGTGACCACCGGCCCCAAGGGGCTGCAGGCGTCGAACATTCGCGCCGCCAACTGAGTTGCATCCCAGCCGTCGCGCGTAAAGCGCAGGCTGTCGCAAGGCCCGGCAAGCGCCGGGCCTTTTGCTTTTTGAAACCCGATAACCCGAAGCGCATTCAGCGGCGGCAAGACAGGCGCCAATGCCTTGCGTTACAGAAGGGGTTCGCCGTAACGGGGAGCTCACCAACAAGGCCCGTGCGCTGCAGCTTCGCTGTGCGGTGCACGCAGCTACATCATCAGCGCGCTCAAGGAGATCCCGATGTCCCAGTTCATACAACGCACCGAACTCAAAACGTTCTATTACACGCCTGTTCACTGTCCGTTCTGCGGTACGCGTGTCATGGGCGCCGATCCGCTCGACGAAACCCGCATCACGGCTTGCCAGCACACCTTGTTCATTGCCCACGATACGGCCTTCGAGTACCGGTCGGCACGCCTGAACGCAAATCTGAGCCTCGAGGGCATGTCTGACCAGCAGGTCGAAGCCGCATGGCTGGCGGACGAGCGGGGCATTGACGGTTTCACCGACACCGTGACCTTGACCGACGCAATAAAGGTCGCGGCCTACGCGCCGGAGCCTTCAGCCTACGGTTCGTACTATGGTTTCGCGCCTGTCGACGCCCAGTTGGACAACTGACCGTCCTGGCGCCTTGTGCTCCAGTCGGTAGGGCGTCTAGATCAAAAACTCTGGCAGGCTCCGACAAATCGATGAGCGTCGCGTCGAGATCGAAGACTGCGTCCAGCCAGTCTGACTATAATTGGTCGACTTCCATGCCATCCTGATCGTGTCTGGTCTGGCCATGCTGCGGCCGGCGACGCGACCGCGAATGACGTGACGATGCGCTCCTCTCGGGGTGCGTGTGCACTC
Source organism: uncultured Azoarcus sp. (assembly GCA_964435845.1). Lineage (GTDB taxonomy): Bacteria > Pseudomonadota > Gammaproteobacteria > Burkholderiales > Rhodocyclaceae > Azoarcus_F. Next base: position 4,218 of record CAYTAY010000073.1, on the reverse strand, counting down.
CTGCTGGGCGCTCTTGCATGCCACAACCCCGACCGCTGACGCATCACCGTGCGGACCCGAGCGTGATGATGCTCGGGGTATCGGCGCGGTCGACGATCGGCGAGCGCATCAGCAGGGCCACCGGGGTGCTTGAGCTTGTCGTGAGCCTGCTCATTGCCTTGGTGTCTCCGTTTGCGTTTGTCTTTCTGCTCGTGACGCACGCAAAGTGGGTGATCGCTCTCGGTGCCTTGAGTACTGCAGCGCATGCTTTATGGTGCGCTCGGTTCGAGGGCTGGGGTGAGCGGTCGGCGGGAGAGCCCATGGGCGCCGGCCGGCGTGTCATGCTGACGCTGCTGGTGCTGTGTCTCAACACACTGTTCTGGGGGCTGGTGCTGTCGAGCATCGTACCGCGGACCTGGGTCTCGAGTTTCAACGCCAGTGCGCCAGCGTGGCTTAGCGATCACGACTGGCTGCGATGGGCCGAACCCTTAAGTGCGAGCGTCGAGGCCTTCGTGGCGGGGGCGCTCGTGGAACTGCTCGCCTACTTGCTCGCCCTGCTGCCTTTCGTGCTCGTGGTGGCCGTCGCAGCCCTGCTCATGATCCGACTCGGGGCTGGACGCGCGCGCGACAGGGTGATGTTCACCTTCTATGTGCTGTTCGTCGCCGGTTCTGCCTGCTTACTGTGCTATCTCCTGTTTGGCAGTTCGCTGGCTTGGCTGTTCTGGGGAATCAACGGCTACATCTTGTGGAAGGGGGGCGCGTGGCTGACGCTGTTCAGCGTCTTCGTGGTCGGGTCGATCCCGTTTCGCATCATGACACTGCTGCGTAACGGAAGCTGGCTGCGGGCGTTCTTCCGATGAAGGCCGGCGCAGGTGTTGCATCGGAGGAGGAGCGCGCATATGGCTCGCGCCCGGCAAGCACCTGGGCTTGCGGCATCAAGGTGCTGGGGGTAGCGCTGATCCTGTGCTTCGCGCTTTCTGGGTACGCCGATGATCCCATGTCGGCACCGGTGCAGGACTTCGTCGTGGTGGAAGCACGCGGTGGTATCCAAGGCTTCCGCTTTCACGATCTGCTCGTACTCGATCCCGCAAACGGACGTATTCTCAATGTGCTGCCGATGAGTCCGCGCTTACCGGAGGCTCTGATACAGCGCGCCGACGATCGCTTGCGATTGTTCCCGATTGACCAGGGGTTGCTTCGGACGGTTGTCGCGCCGTTGGGCCAGACCGTGGTCCATAGCCGGACGGTGGCGGGCGAGGCCTCCAGTCGACGCGTGCACAGCTATGTGTGGCGCATGGCGTCCGGCGAGCTTGCCTTCACTCTGGAGGATGCTTACGGTTTCGCGCTGCTCGGCGAAGACGGCGCTCATCTTGCGGTGCTCACCAAGGACAAGGACGTCTCGGTGACTGAGTTCCAGGTCTGGGACATCGCTGCCAACAGGATGATCTTCAAGGCGCGCTTTCCGGAGGCGGAGCATGTCCGCGCTCATCGCACCAACGCGGTGAATCTTGCTGTTTTCTCGCTCGACGACGGCTACCTGATGGTCTGGGATCAGCGCCAGCGAAATCTGCGCCGGATCGCAATGCCGGACGGGCGTCAGCTCGACCAGCTCCGTGATGGCTACGCGTGGAGCATGCAACAAGGGGCGATAGCCCTTTCCGCAGACGAGCGCTGGCTTGCGTTCCTTACGCGCTCGACGCGACAGCAGCCCTTGCCAGGCTACTACCTTGTTGACCTTGATCGGGCCGATCCGTCTGCGCCTTTGACGCCGTCGGCCTCGGGGGTCCTGCACGATAGTCCGTTTGCCTGGGTGTCTTTTGGTTCAAGCCTGCTGGGGATGAGCGCAACTGCGCTTCATCGCGTCGCGCTGTCCGACGATTCCGACGCAGGAAGTTGGGCGCCGCGGGCATGGGTTGCGCAGGGGGCCTCGACCCCAGCATGTGCCGGAACGTCAACGCAGAGCCTGCGCGCATGCGCAAAGGCCCGGGAGCTGGAGCGTGCCCGCAGGGCCTTCCTGCCGCCCGGCGCCATGCTCGAGGCTGTGGACGTGCTGGTGCGCACGCGTTACGTCGCCAGCAATGATGCCAGGCTGCTAGTAGCTTGGGACGGCTACAACGGTCGTCCGATCATCCTAGACGCCAGTGTGTTCCCGCCGCGCGAGATTTCCCCGGATCGGCCGGATGGGGCCGATCCAGCAGCGCTGTATGAAATCCGCCCAGGTTTTCCACTCGATGAGGGGGCTCGGGCCGCGCCCGGCATGCTGCGTTTCAGCCACTACGGAAGTCATCTCGTCAGTTTCGAGCCTGAAGCGGGTGCCACGTCGTCACCGCCGGTCGAACTGCGTGCTTACTCGACTCCAGATCTCGTTCCCCGTCCCATGCTCAACCCTTCACTTGGTGATTATCTGCGTGCTCGACGAGACAGTCAGGGGCTGAAGAATCCTGCACTGTGCCGGCTGGAGCCTGCGGCATGTCACATGACCGATGGTGCGCGGCAGACGATAGGGGTCGTAGAGGCGCCAGTGCGTCAGTCCGCTGCAAGTGCACACGCCGACCTTCCCGATGCGAGCGATGTCCCGCTCTCGATCGAGCGGTGGATGAGACGTGATCCGTCGCGCGCGAGAACATCCGCGCCCGAGCTGTGCAAGGTCCTTGGGCGCATCCAGCGCCCGATTCAGGGCGAGCCCTATTTCATCGACGGTCATTACCAGGGTATCCGTATCGCGGCTCAGGCCGAGATCATTGCGAGCGACCCGGCCGTGCCCTTTCGCGACGGCGACATCGTGTTCGACGGTGGCTGGTGCAGCGCGCGCGCGTGCTCTGCCGATGCCTTTGGCCAGGCGATGAAGCAGGCTTGTGCATCAAGGCGGCATGACCTCATCCGCAACGTCGTGCTCGAGGTTGGGTCAATCGACCCTGAGCGCGACCGAATCTGGATCATGATGGAAAAGCCATGACGCATCGCACTCGACATGTCCGCGCTGGCACAACAATCATCCGGGTGGCTGCTGCCGCACTGCTCCTCGCCGGCTGTGGCGATCGCTTGCTCGAATCGAGGGAGGCGGAGTTGGAACTGGCCGATCCGCTGCAAGGCGCCCGGGTGGCAGACCCCCGGATGCATCTGCGCTGGCCCGAGGGTACGCCGCTGGCCATCAACAAGGTCCTGCGTGCGCCCATGGTGGTAGGCGATGCCGTCGATCATGCGCAGGCGCCCATCCCGGTCATGAGTCTGGTAAGGGTGGAGGTGGCGCTCTATCGGCCGATTGATTGCGACAAGCCGCCGGCATGGTTGCTTGACAGCCGTGCATTTGACTACCCGGCGTCAGTCGACGAGGCACGGCTGGCCGACCTGGGGCTGCCCGTGCACGCCGCGGAGGTGTGGCTTGTGCCGGCTTCCACCGGGGGTGCCTATTCAGATGCTCGGCCAAGGGGCGCTGCTGGCAACGCCGTTGCCATGGAGAGGCGTTATTCCGGAGAGGAGTCCGAGCAGCGGGCGCCGTTTGACGCTGCGTTCGAGTTCGGTCCCGCCTGGTTGGGTATCCCCTTGCGCCAGGTGGGCGCTGCTCGGACTGTGGTCTTCCCCCCAAGTCAGGATTGCACGGGCTTGAAGCGAGCTCAGGACGATCGGGTGCCGATTCGCGTGGTTGCCTACGGTCCCTTCGATCAAGGCTCGGAGCCGAGCAAGTACCTCCGGGTCCCGGCCGACACACCATTCACTGCTCGCGTCGTCGAGGTGTGCCCGGTACGCATCAAGCAGCGCGACGAACTCTTCGAGGTCCGCACCGGCATGATCTACCGGCCGGCGTCCAAGGAGTGGCGGTTTGCTGCCAGCGTTCTGGGTGAGTGCGAGAGTGGGGTAGTTGAGCTCAAGCTTGGCCCGCTCGTGACTCGGGTTACGGGGGGCGATGCGGGCCGCCGGTAAGCTGAAGGGTGAGTGCATCAGTGTCGCGGGCAAGGCCGTGTGCTCTCCAAGTTCCGCTCCGATAGGCGCAAAAGGAAGTTTTATTGATTTCCTGTTGACCGGCGTTTTTTTATCTCTATAATGCGCGGCTCTCCTGAACGAAAAACACTTTTCAAAAAGAGTTCGGCGCTTAAGGGGAGTGAGAGTTCTGTTAGATGTTGTGCGAAAAATCAGCGCTCGACGTAAGCAGGATTCAAGCAAAAAGACAGTTGATGAATGTCTGTCGCTCTTTAAAAAATTGAACAACCGATAAGTGTGGGTGCTTGGTGGTTGTGGTCG
>CAYTAY010000072.1:12215-15534 GCA_964435845.1 uncultured Azoarcus sp. | reverse complement strand
CATCCATCCGTCCTTGGCAAAGGCATGTTCCGCCGTGACGAGACACCCCTTTGGCACCATGATGTCTATATCGGACAGTAGGCGACCGTTTCCGGCAGCGATACCCGAAGCTACATATGCGGCACCCTTGAGCAAAATGCAAGACGTACCAGTCCCGGCCAACGCGTGGTGTATCGCTCTGACCTCGCGCATTGTCGACAGCCGGCTAGCCTGCGCCGTACAAAGCGCGCTTTCAAGGTGAAAGCGTACCTTGTCTGGAACGCCTCGAACCGCACCGCTGGCCTCAGCTACCCAACCTACTCGGGCAATCAAGTTGCTTCTGCGCCCGCCCCTCAAGAGCTCGCTCCAAGCTGCTGAATCAAAGCCTGAGTTTGCGCTGACCGGATCTCTCAAGAACACGACCAAAGGATGTCGAGTCAGAGAGTCAGCCATCCCCTCGTAGCCCCTCTATAGCAGCAATGGCGTCCTCAAGCCGATGATAGGTCAATGAATAGGACAAACACCGCTCAACCGTATCAGCCAGCACCTCGAAGCCTGCCGCCCCGAGCACATCGTAGTTGAATGCGTTTTGAGCCACTTGCATGAACGCCCTGCCGCGGCTCAGTGGCAGCAACTCACACACTGCGCCAGCAGCGAATCGCGGAAAAACGACACGAAACGGTGTGGCTGGCAGCAAACTGTCGACGACGCTCGTGCGCGGGGCTCGCATGTGAGCGATCGTACCCTTCGCGGTATCCGCAATGGGTTGACCGAAAACCGCTGAAGGCTCGAAGCGCCGAATAACGTCGATTGACTCGTTCTTCAAGCTGACTGGACGAGGTACTGCCGAGACGAAGCCACGCTCGGTCGAGATGAGTGCCATCTCATCGGACAACAGGCGCCAACCCCTGCACACGAGAGCTGCACACAATGTGCTTTTTCCGCTACCCGGCATACCGGGAAAGATGAATGCTTTGCCGCCACGTTCGACAACGGCAGCATGTACCACCAAGTAGCGATGGGCATGATTTGCGATACACCAGTTCAACCCCCACTCGAACATCGCGAATGCCTGATGCTGTGGCAATGGTTTGAACGGCGACCGTCCGTCAAATCGGAACTCCACCTGGGGACGTAACCAACGACGCAAGATCCCCGGCGCATCCAACTCCACATGAAAGTCGATTAGGTCGCCGGGACTGCAAACGGCATAGTCGCCGTAAAGATCTGCTAGTGAGTGGTGAACGGGTTTCATGGTCGAGCGCAACGACACGTTGAACTCGCCTATCGAAAACGCCAGCCCCTGGCGACTCAAGCGCTCGGTCAAGGCACGCTCTGACAAATCGCCAAGCTGCATTGCTACTCGAAGGCCAACGCCACTAAACCTTGATCGCTCAGGGCCTTCACAACTCCGATGACATACTCGCTTGCCTCGGTGGTACTAATCTGTACAGCCGCTGCCACGGTTTTCGCCAACTCTTCGTGGCTACAACTGCCCTTGAGCAATTCCAGCAACAACAGGTCAGCTGGATGCGCGATGAGTTGCGTCCGACCATTCCACTCATCGAAAACAACAGCCTCTTCACCCCAACATCTCAAGTGAAGCCCGGTAGCTGAAACCAGCGATACCATCAACGTTATTCTTTTTAATCCCAGGTTGAATGGAAGAAACTCTTGAGATCTCCCCCCCAGGGACCCGGCGGCAGATCAATAGCCCCAGAAATCAGACCCAAGACCTGATCCGGTGTCAGAACATAGGTGAAAAACGGGTCCACCTGGCTGAGTTGCGCGTTCAACCACGCCACCAAGTATGTTCTCTCGATTGAATCGTTCTCGTAGCGCACAACCTCGCGCATGGTGATGTTTTCCCATCCCACGGGGACAACAAACGGACCATCCTTAAATAGCGTACCGCCGTTATAGCCATTGGGATTGCCACCATTCCCGTCGCCATAGTGATAACCGATAACCCGCCAGGCTTCCAGCGTCGAGTAGGAACCGACCTTACCTCCTGGATTACCCCAACCACCGGGGCTCCAGCCACTCTGGCACTCTCCCCTGTTAGGGTCGGAGAGATTCCCTGACATCATGTTCGACAGGCAATTACCCGCAAGCGCCGGTTTGCTCACAAGAGTCATGAGAATTGGCGCACCAAGCCCGGCAGTCGTCAGGCGACGCCTGACCGGACTCTTCAGCGCTGAGATGGTCGGGTCGCCGCGTTGCGAGGTGTTCTGCTGCTGAATCTGGTCGTCGATTTTCTTCACGTCGGTCAGCCCTTCCTTAGCTCCAGACTAAAAGCGTAGCATGGTCGGAACAACGAACCTGTGACGCACATCTCGAAGCATGACATCCAACCCTCAGCGAAGCAAGAAGCACGCCATTGATACATCACACTGTTTTATGGGGCTATTTTAAGCTTCCACAACGAGCAGATACGTGAACTGTAAAAAAAACCGACACCAAAATCACCTTGCCCGGAGCGCTTCCATGCGTCCATTATAGGGGCACATTCACGCGTTTCCGCGCCAGACGTCACGCTACGACACAGTCCGTCATCGATCTCGATGCCGGCAGCGCGCGCGGCAACAGGCCGTCGGTTTTCTGGAGGTCGTCCGCATGCACCGCGCCTTGATTAATCAACTCGGCTCCCTCGCCGGCTTCACAGGCATGCTCGTGTGCTTGGTGGCAGTCGTCGTCCGCCTGACCGGGCAGTACTTTATCGCGGGCTTGCCGCTCGCCACCGTCTTTCTGGGCGGCGTCGGGCTGGTGGTCTCCGGTTGCTTCCTCAAGCTGCATTTCATCGCGTGTGGGCGGCGCGATTTCGGCTGACTGGGATACGTCGATCTCGGCGATACGCCGACCCTGAAAAGGATCGGCGCCCGCCGGGACCGAAAAGTCTCAGGAGTCGGCAGAGGCCGCGCCGAGCATTTTCTGCAACTCCCCGGTCTCGAACATCTCCTTGACGATGTCACAGCCGCCGACAAACTCGCCATTGATGTAGAGCTGGGGGATGGTCGGCCATTGGGCGTATTCCTTGATGCCCTGGCGCAGGTCGTCGCTCTCGAGCACGTTCATCGCTGCGACCTGCGTGACGCCGGATTGCTTCAGCAGTTGCACTACGGTGGCGGAGAAGCCGCACTGCGGAAACTGCGGCGTGCCCTTCATGAAAAGAACGACCGGGTGTGTAGTGACCTGCTCGCGGATGAATTCTTGAACGTTCATGTTCGACCCTTGAAAACTTGAGTTAAATAGTCGGAAAAGTGTACGGACTGGGTGAGCAGCCGTCAATAGTGCCGATCGTGAGCATCGAGCTTGCTCCGTTGCGCAACCGACCGTGTAT
>CAYTAY010000072.1:0-12115 GCA_964435845.1 uncultured Azoarcus sp. | reverse complement strand
GCGGAGCCGGGCTCCTACGGGTCGAGTGTGAATAGGACAGATTCAGCGGGCGAGCAATAGTGCCGATCGTGAGCATCGAGCTTGCTCCGTTGCGCAACCGACCGTGTATGCGCGGCTGTGGGAAGCGATGTTGCCTGGCGGATGATCTTGACAAGGCTGGATCGCCCGGCGGAGCCGGGCTCCTACGGGTCGAGTGTGAATAGGACAGATTCAGCGGGCGAGCCACTGTCCGCCGGTGACTCGCTCGATGCCGGCGAGGTCGCGGTGGGATGCGATGGAGGCGAAGCCTGCATCGGTGAGCAGGGATCGCACCCTCGAGGCCTGGTCGTAGCCGTGCTCCATGAACAACCGGCCTCCAGGCTCGAGATGGTGCGGCGCTTCGGCTGCGATCTGGGCCAGGTCATCCAGCCCCTCAGGGCCGGAGGCCAGTGCGGTCTGCGGTTCGAAGCGCAGGTCACCCTGCTCGAGATGCGGGTCGCCGGCCGCGATGTAGGGCGGGTTGGCGACGATGAGATGGAATCGGTCCCCCCGGAGCGTCGAAAACCAGTCGCTCAGGACGAACGATACGCTGGCTCCGAGGCGCGCGGCATTGGCCATCGCGACCAGCAGCGCCTCGCGGGAGCGGTCGACCGCAGTTAGCTCGGCATCCGGCAACTCGAGCGCCAGCGCCACCGCGAGCGCACCGCTGCCGGTTCCCAGGTCGAGCACACGCGCGCAGGGTTTGTCGCCGAAATGGGCGAGCGCGAGTTCGACCAGCAGCTCGGTGTCGGGCCGCGGAATCAGCACTGCAGGGGTCACGACGAGGTCGTAGCCATAGAAAGCCCGCTCTCCGACCAGATAGGCGACCGGCTCACCCGCCGCACGACGCTCCACCAGGGCGTTGAATTCCGACCATTGCGCCTGTTCGAGACGCGCCTCCGGAAAAGCCACCAGGCGCGATGCAGGGCACTGCAGCACATGCCGGAGCAGGATACGGGAATCGACTGCATCAATCCGCTTGCGCGCCCACTCGAGCGCACCTGCGATGTCGGGCAACAACGAAGTCGTCATCCTAGAAACCTCAGTTGGACGTGTTCGAGTGTGCGTCTGGCACGTCGTCTGGCAAGGCGCGACGACGCGGCATGGTCGCTCCCTGCAAGGAGGAGCAACACAGCCAGGCGGCGCGCCAGGCGTGCAATCGGGCACGTAGCGAGCTCACTCATTTGGTGACCGTCATCGAAGGTGCGAATCGCAAGCTGGCTAAGGCATTCAAGGTCATTAAGAGCGATCAACTGAGGTTTCTAGGGTGATGTCAGTCCCCGACCAGTTCGGCAAGTTGCGCCGCCTGGTGCTCTATGGTCAGCGCAACGACCACTTCATCCAGATCACCCTGCATGATGGCATCGAGCTTGTAGAGGGTGAGGTTGATGCGATGATCGGTCATCCTGCCCTGGGGAAAATTATAGGTGCGAATGCGTTCCGAGCGGTCGCCACTGCCGACCAGGCTCTTGCGCGTGGCCGCCTCGCTCGCCTGGCGCTCGCGCACCTGGATGTCGTGCAGCCGCGCGGCGAGCACCGACAGGGCCTGCGCACGGTTGCGGTGCTGCGAGCGATCGTCCTGACATTCGACGACGATGCCGGTTGGCAAGTGGGTGATGCGCACCGCGGAGTCGGTCTTGTTGATGTGCTGCCCGCCAGCGCCGCTGGCACGGAAAGTGTCGATCTTCAGATCGGCTGGATTGATCGTTGCATCGACCAGCTCATCCGCCTCGGGCATGACCGCCACAGTGCAGGCCGAGGTGTGGATTCGGCCCTGGGTCTCGGTAACCGGAATGCGTTGCACCCGATGGCCACCGGACTCGAACTTGAGCCGCGAATAGGCGCCCTGCCCATTGATCCGTGCGATCACCTCGCGGTAGCCGCCCAGATCGGATTCGTTGGCAGACACGATCTCGAGCTTCCAGCCGCGGCGCTCGGCGTAACGCGCGTACATGCGCAGCAAATCGGCAGCGAACAGCGCCGCCTCGTCGCCACCGGTGCCGGCGCGCACCTCGAGAAACAGATTGCGGTGGTCATCGGGATCACGCGGCAGCAGTGCCCGCTGCAGGTCGCGTTCGATCTGCTCCAGCCGATCTTTGCCCTGCTCGATCTCGCCCTGCGCCAAGTCGCGCATCTCCGGGTCAGCCAGCAAGGCTTCGGCCTCGGCGATGTCGGACGCGGCCTTTGTGTATTCGCGATACAAGCCCACCACTGGTTCGATCTCCACCCGCTCGCGGCCGAGCGCACGAAACCGGTCCATGTCCCGCGCTACCTCCTCGGAGGACAACTCACGGTCGAGTTCCTCGAGACGATGAACAAGCTGTTCCAGACGGTCGCGGATACTTTGCTTCATGAGAGATTATCGATGAGGTTGCGCACGAGGCCTGGCATGGCCCGGCGGCTGGTGGTCTGCTTTGCAAATCAAGGAACATGACGAAAGCGATGGATTGAGGTGCTGGGCAAGGCGCGAAGCGCAGCGATAACAGCAGCTATCGAGAGGATGAGCAACGCCGCCATGTGCGTCAAGCCGCGGTTTCGTGTCCCGGCATTTTCGAAGCAGACCACTATGCACCGCGGTCGAGGTTGAACAGGCGCTTGATCAGGTCGCTGGCCCCGGCCAGTTGCTCACCTTCGCTCTGATTGAGGTAACGCGTTGGCCCATGGAGCAACTTCTTGGTCAGGCCCTGGCTGAGCGCATCGAGCACCGCCTGGGGGTTCTCCCCTTTTGCAAGCAACTTGGCCGCGCGCTGCACCTCGGCCACCCGCAGGGATTCGGCGTGCTCGCGCAAGGCGCGAATCGTGGGTACCGCATCGCGCGCCTCGATCCAGTGCAGAAAGCCATCTACCCGCGTGTCGATGATTTGCTCCGCCTCGACCACCGCCTGCTGGCGCGATTCGATACCGGCATCGACCAGTTGCGCGAGGTCGTCGACCGTATACAGGAAGACGTCGTCCAGCTTGCCAACCTCGGGTTCGATGTCGCGGGGAACCGCGAGATCGACCATCACGATAGGCCGGTGACGGCGCGCCTTGATCGCCCGCTCGACCATGCCGAGGCCGACGATGGGCAAAGGTGCGGCGGTACAGGACACCACGATATCGAAGCGCGGCAGCATCTCGCCGATCAGATCCAGCCGCATCACCTCGGCGTTGAAGCGGCTCGCCAACACCTGCGCACGCGCCTCGGTGCGGTTGGCGACCGCCATCAACCGGGGTTTGCCGCCGGCGAAATGCGCGGCGCACAGGTCGATCATCTCGCCAGCGCCAATAAACAGCACGCGCTGGTCCGAGATGCGCTCGAAGATGCGCTCGGCCAGACGCACCGCCGCAGCCGCCATCGAGACGCTGTTGGCGCCAATGGCGGTGGTGGAGCGCACCTCCTTGGCCACCGCGAAGGTGTTCTGGAACAGCTTGTGCAACAGCACACCCATGGTGCCGGCTTCTTCGGCGCGTTTGGCCGCTTCTTTCACCTGCCCCAGTATCTGCGGCTCGCCGAGCACCATCGAATCGAGCCCGCTCGCCACCCGGAAGACATGCCTGATGGCTGCGCGTTGCGGATAGGCATAGAGGTAGGGCGAAACATCCGGCAGCGGCATGCGGTGAAACGCCGCCAACCAGTCTGCTGCCTCCTGCGGCTTCTCGCCGGCGAAATAAAGTTCGGTCCGGTTACAGGTAGAGAGGATCGCCGCTTCGCGCACCGACCGGTCGCGCGTCAGATCGTGTAGAGCACCGTCGATGCGCTCAGGCTGAAACGTCAACCGCTCACGTATCGTGAGCGGTGCAGTGTGATGATTCAGACCGAGAGCATAAAGTTGCATCGAAGGACACACAAGAGCGAATTCGCGGCATTATAGCACCCGCCCAAAAATTCAAAACTTGAGCAAAATCAGCGCCTTGAACGAAAACCGAAATTCTACACATAACCGACCGTGATCGAAAGGACGGGGCAGACGTTCTGTCGAGGTAGTGGTGCTCGGCCATCTGCGCTCGATAGCGCGCCGCCTCGCCGCGCGTGGCCGGGCGAACCGCCAGCTCTGACAAGCGACTGGCCCTGGAAGATCGATGCGTTCATGGGGGCCCTTATGCCGCGCGATCGCGTTTGTTGTTTGTTCAGCGGTAGTGGCTAAGCTCTTGCCCTCACGCGGGCATCTTGGGAGTACAAATTCGTCCTGACTTGCACCCGCAGGAGTGCGCCCATGCTGGGAGCACTCGAAAAGGCGAACCTAGAAATAGGTCCGCCAAAAATGTGGCTGTGATACGCGGCGCCGAACCCGCGCCCGCCTTCCAAGACAGAGAGGCGAGTGTTGCTAATTTGTTCTCGATTTAGATCATTTGGCCGTTTTCGCGGACATTCGTCAGATTGGCCTGCAATCCGGCGCGCGCGGGGTTCGATATGGGCAACTGGTAGCCGGACACCATCCGGGCGGGGGGCGTTTCGCGGCGTGCTTTATGTGGACTAACTGCGTCGATTGTACTAACATTGAGGCGATTGTACATCTGAAGAGACTCGCCATGCCTGCTACTTCGACCGCGCGTACCGCCCGACTCGGGCTGCGCGCGACCCCTGAACAGGAAGCCGTGCTGCGCCGCGCTGCCGAGGTTGCGCACAAGTCGCTGACTGATTTCATTCTCGACGCCGCTTACCAGGCCGCCGAGCAGACCTTGCTCGACCAGCGATTGTTCATGGTTTCCGGCAGCCAGTACCAAGCGCTTCTGGAAATGCTGGACCGGCCGGAGTCTGACAATCCCGGCCTGACCGACCTGTTCTCCCGGCGTCCGGTCTGGGCCAAGAAATGAGCCTGTCGGCACCGCAGCCGCTCGCCGCACATCATCGGCTGGAAGAATTTGACTGTGGAAAACCTGCTCTCACCGATTGGCTGCTGCGCCACGCACGCCAGGCCCAAGGCAGCAGCTCGGCAAGAACCTTCGTCGTGTGCGATGGGGAGCAGGTTGCCGGCTACTTCAGTCTGACCGTTGGCCAGATCGACACGCTCGAAGCGCCTGAGCGGATTCGTCGCGGCATGGGGCAGTATCCGATCCCGCTCGTCATTCTGGCGAGGCTCGCGGTCGATCTCGACTACCAAGGGCAGGGGCTTGGTTGCAGCATGTTGCAGGATGCGATCCGTCGCACGATGACGATTGCCGAACAAGCGGGCATCCGAGCTCTGCTGACGCACCCCATCGATGCCGACGCCGAGGCGTTTTATCGCCGTTTCGGCTTTGGGCCCACTCCAGAGAACGAGCGACAACTGATTCTTCTGCTCAAGGATGCGCGGCGTTTTGCTGGGACACCGTAATGGATTGCCCTCGTTTGAGTAAAAGAAAAAACGGACCCCTTGATATCTGAACACCACCGGCACTATCGACCTCCCTGCGTGTGTCGTTACAAGGAAGATACCCGTAGGCCGCTCGGCATCGACAACTTGCCACAGCTCCAGGAAGGCGATCCAGGATGTTCAAAACCGGTTCTCTCACCAAACCGTGAGGCCTATGTGCGTTTCGCTCAAACGCCATCCTGGCTCGCATTTCTCACAGCCCCACATTTCACCGCGGCACCCGGTTGTAGTCCGGCGTACCGGCGCCCGATAGTTCGGTTTTGATGCTCGATGGCAGGCAGGTGATTCGATATCGCCTCGAAGACATTATCGAATACGAGCAACGCACTATGCACAGACCGCCCGATGCAAATAACGCCACACCGGACGCCAACAATTCGCTCACAGAAGCCGACGAAGACTTACCCAGGCTGACGATTCAAGACGTCGTTGCCGCGCTTCGGTTCAACGCTTGCTGATGCGCATATCTCTGGAAGGTCGACCCAGACCATCATTCGGCCTCTCGAATCCCTGGCCTTGCAGTTGTCCGAAATGTGTATATACTTTACGGACATGGAGCCAGTCATGCTCAACCCGACACCCGTCATCAAATCGCAGGTGATGCAACGCATCAGCCAGGCCCCGGCCGCCAAGGTGTGGACGCCGGTGGATTTTCTCGACCTGGGCAGCCGCGATGCGGTGGACAAGACTCTCCAGCGCATGGTGGCCAGCAATGGGTTGCGCCGCATCGACCGGGGGCTGTACGACCAGCCCCGGGTGAACACACTGACCGGCCAGCCCGCCGCCCCCGATTACCGCAGCGTAATCGATGCCGTCGGCCGCCGCGGCCAGGTGCGCGTATTGCTCGACGGGATGACCGCCGCCAACGATCTGGGCTTGACCAATGCGGTGCCGGGGCAGGTCATTGTGCATACCGATGGCCGGTTGCGCCCGATCCAGCTGGGCAAACTGACTCTCCAGTTCAAGTTGACGGCACCAAGCAAGCTCTACTGGGCCGGGCGTCCGGCCATGCGCGTGGTGCAAGCCCTGTACTGGTTGCGTGATGGCCTGAAAAGCGGTGCCCAGGTCGATCAGGACACGATTCAAACCAAGCTCGTCCGTCTGTTGCAGGACTCCCGCCAGGGAAACGCGATTCGTGACGATCTGCGCTCCGGTCTGCACACCGTGCCGTCGTGGATGCAACGCTGGATTCGCGAGCTGCTCTCCCGATCCGATCAGTCCACCGCCGAGGCGCAAGCATGAATGCCGGCTTTCTTCGCATCATCGCCGCCTCTCCCGAGGATCGTCGCGGCCTTTTTCTGGCGACTGCCAACCGGCTCGGCACGCCGCTCCAAAACGTGGAGAAGGACTTCTGGGTCACCTGGGTGCTGGACCTGCTGTTCAACGGCCGCGATGCTGGCGAGCCGCGCCTGCTGTTCAAGGGCGGAACATCGCTATCCAAGGCCTACGGGCTGATCTCCCGGTTTTCTGAAGACATTGACATCACGGTGTTTCGGGAGGATATCGGCCAGGACATCGAGGTGGGCGATCTGGAGGGGCTCTCGGGCAAGCAACAGCGCATCCGCCTGGATGCCATCAAGCAGGCTTGCCAGGCGTACATCCAGGGGGCACTCAAGGAACGTCTCAATCGGCAAATCGAAGCGGTATTCCGCGAAGCAGGCGTTGCGCTCGCCGACATCCCCGTCGTTCATGACCCTGACGATCCGGATCAGCAGACGCTGCTGGTGCGTTATCCCTCGGTCGGTACCGACGCCGACGAATACGTGAAACCCACGGTCAAGATCGAAGCCGGCGCCAAATCCGCTCTGGACCCGCACCGTTCGGCCACCATCCAGCCCTATGTCGCCGACGACATGCCTGCGCCCGGCGTGACGCGGCAAACCCTTGCTGGCCTGACGCAGGATTTCCATGCCGGAATCAGCGAGCAGCGTATGCGTGGCCCCGGCGTGTTTGAGGCCATGCTGGACCAGTTCGGCAAAGCGCTCGCGCTCCTGTCAATCGGCTGGCCACGGAGAACCGGAATTTTCTGGAATACGTGAAGCTGGTGAAACAGTTCTACCAGACCGGCGAGGCGCGCCCGACGGACTGGGACGTTCCCGAACTGGACGATTGACCGCCTATTCCAGGTGGCCGACGACGTCGAGGCGTTCGTCGCCGCGCTAAAACGCGCCGAACCAGCCGTCGCGTGAGTCGGCGCGGGTGCGGCTCACCAGCAGCGTGAACCCCTCGCAGCCGCGCCCTTTGGCGGTGACGAAGTCGGTGGTGTCGAATTTGGCCTCGCGCACCAACGTCGTGGCCACCGACTTCATGGCCGATTCGAACAGGTCGAGCAGATGGTCTTGCAGGCTGGCGTCGATGTTGCGCGAGGTCACGTCGTCGATGACGGCATGCTTGAATCGGTTACTCATGGTCAATGCTCCGTGGTGTACACGGATGTCATGAACGCGCTGTCCGGGCTGAAAGCCAAGCGCATTCAGGATGAAACGATCAGGTGAAGCGAAGTCGCCAGGCGCTGACTACTTGGTGGATGCCATCTCGCTGATCCACACCTGCAACGCCCTCAGTTGCTCGGCGTTCTCGTGGCAGGTCTGGTAGTTGGCGGCGACGGTTCCGGCGACGGCAGAGAGCGCAAGGCCTGCGGCGGCCGCATCAGCATCTCGGGCGGGCTCGGGCAGCTCACCGGCGGCGGCAGCGTCGTGCAGGCGCACAAAACCCCGGTTGATAGTGCAAGCAGCGTCGGCCTGAACGGGCACATAGACGGGAACCTCCTTGATGATGGTTTCGCCCTTCTCGCGGACGACGCGGACGCGGTCGACGTACTGGGTGACGACCTTGACGGTGACACCGTCCGCGTGACCGCGCCGAGCCCAGCGCCAGCAACCGCCTCCGGGCGGTTTTTTTGTGCCTGCGATGTTCTCGGTCGCTCACGCTGCAGGAGTTGCCGGCCACAACCCATCGCCCGCAAACCCGCACCAATACAGGAAGTGCCCTCGCGCACGCTCGCGAGACCACCAGAGAAAACGGAGAACGGAGAGGCGTGGGCGGGGGTGAAAACGCAGGTTTCGGCGGGGTGGCGCTCGCGAGGCCATGCCCCGAATCCGCGCCAACACTGGGGGGAACGTGCGAAAAAAAACCAACCGATAATGGTTGGTTTTTGGAACTTTGGTGGTGGAACACGGAACCGAACCCGCTTCCGTCATCTGAACGGGAGTCCGTCCGCAAGTCTCCAGTCCCGGCTTTGGATCATTTGGCCGTTTCCGTGGACATTCGTCCGAACTGGAACAACCCCGGAGAGCAGGTTTTGAAGCGCTGTACTGGCTACCAGTCGGCCCCCGCACTTGCGGCATCCGGCGGGCCAGCGTATTGACAACGGCTACACGCCGCGCCACAATACGTGCATCTGTTGTGTATGCGTGAATAGGGGAAGCCAATGCGTGACGCCGCCATCAATCTGCGGGCCCTGCCCGAGCAGCGCGACCTGATCGATCACGCCGCCAGTCTGCTCGGAAAGAACCGTTCGGACTTCATGCTCGAAGCTGCCTGCGACCGCGCGCAGTCCGTGGTGCTCGACCAGGTCTTTTTCAGCCTGGACGCCGACAAGTTCAAGCAGTTCGCCGCGATGCTCGACGCACCTCCCGGCCCCAACCCCGGGCTTGAACGTCTCATGGCCGTCAAGGCACCCTGGAGCACTGGCGCGGCATGAGCTTGCAACTGAGCGCACCGATTCCGCTCGCCGCCACCCACATCCTGGACGATTTCGCTTGCGGGGAAGCCAGTCTCGATGAATGGCTCAAGCACCGGGCACTGACCAACCAATTGACCGGTGCCAGCCGCACCTTCGTCGCCACTGATCAGGACGGTCGGGTCTATGGCTACTACGCGATGGCGGCGGGCGCGGTTTCACATCAGGCTGCAACCAGTAGCGTGCGACGCAACATGCCCGATCCCGTTCCAGTGATGGTTCTGGCCCGGCTGGCCGTCGATCATCGGGCCCAGGGCATCAAGCTTGGAGCCTCTTTGCTGCGGGACGCCGTCGGTCGTGCGGTGAGCGTTTCGCAGAACGCCGGTGTGCGGGCGCTGCTCGTCCACGCCCTTCACGACCGCGCCAAGCAGTTCTACGAGCACTACGGCTTCCAGGAGTCGCCGCAGCATCCAATGACGCTGATGCTGCGCTTGAACACCGTCAAGGCTTGAGAGCGATGACCATCCACAAAATTCGCACAGAGGCAGAGCACCGCGCCACCCTCAAGGAAATCTCGGCGCTGGTGGATGCTGATCCTGATCTGGGCACGCCTGCAGGGGATCGACTCAACGCACTGGTATCGCAGGCACAGGACTACGAATTACTTTGCGTGCCAGTCGATGCGGGACTTGTTGACCGCATCCGACTTCTGACCGCAGGGATCGAGGTCGATCTCGATCAGCCGCTGCCGCCCGAGCTTGACGACGCGGGCTTGTCCTGAGTTTGCGCTTGGCTTCTGCGGTGAACAGCGTTGTCATGGGGTCATCTGTTCAGGAGAGAAAGTGCACTACCCCGTGATGACCGAAAAACATTTGGCTGACCGCTGGCAAGTCAGCCTCAAGACGCTGCGACGCTGGCGACTCGATGGCGAAGGGCTGGTCTGGCACAAGCTGTTCCGCCACGTCCGGTACCACGAAGCCGACGTACTCGAGTTCGAGCACAGCAGCGCGCAGCATTTGATGACGCTGCTCGGCATCACACGGGAGTTCAAGCCGAAGGTGCCAGAAACGGCGCAGGGTCTCGATGCCAAGGCTGAAGACAACTACTTCACCGCCAAAGAAATTGCCGAAGCAGCATCGCTACCCATCCACCTGTTCCGCGATCAGGCCGAGCGCAATCGCAAACGCGTTCCACACCTGATGCTGGTGGGCAACCTCCGGTTTTCACTGCCAGCGATCCTGGAGTGGGAGATGGCCAACAGCGTGGTGGGCAGCGCCGCTGCAGCAGCCGACGACGAAATCGAAAGCCCGGCAGCACCTTCAGAGCCAGCCAAACGCTGGCACGAAATTGTCAGGGAGCAGGACGCAGCGCGGTTCGATTCCGCGCCGTAGTGTGAACGGTTGTCCCTGCTTTTGGCCGAAAGTCCACCGTTTCGGCCATTTGTCTACGAGGGTGGGATGGTACCCCGCATCAAACGACTATTGAAAGTACGGAATCGAAGCGCTGCGGGCTGCTGCGAACCGGTGCGAACTCGATCGAAAAGCCTGTCAGTACGCCCTTCGGCCATGGATCATCAAGCAGGTTTTTCGCTCTGATTGGTGCCCGAAAAGGTCGCTCAACCTCGTCTGTTTTTCCGCGCCAGTTCAATTCCCGGTTTGGGAATCGAACCCGCGTCCGTCAGATCGCGACCTTCCACTCCCTCAACTGGCCAACGGTCTGCGTCAGCCCCTGCTTGAGCAGGGTATCGAGGTACTCGTCGGTCGTCTTGGGCGGGTTCTTCAACGACCGGCGATGGTTGGCCGCGGCTTCGCAAACGCGCGCCGCGTGCAGATCCAGCAGATCGAAGATGAAGTCATCCGGATGCTGGGCGGCCAGGTTGTAGCGCTTGAGCTGGTCCGGCGGGAAGTCCTTCAGGTTGAAGGTCACGATCAGACTCGCGCCGCCGTGGATGGCAGCGGCCACTACATGACGGTCGTCGGCATCCGGCAATTCGACGGCCGGGATCAGGTGCTCGAAGCCGGTAACGAGGCTGTCCCGCACATGGGCGTTCATCAGCGATCGCGCGCGCTCCAAGTCTTCGGCCTTCAGGTCTGGGCGCTGCTTCTGGACGTTACGCGTCCACTCGTCGTGGATCATGTCCGTCCAACGCGCCCGGTACAGATCGGTCAGTGCCAGGCGCATCAGGAAGTCGCGCAGCGGGGCCGGGTAGAGCACGCACGCGTCGTAGATGACGGTGAAGTTCGAACTCATTCATTCGTACCCCATCTTGAGCGCCTGGCCTTGCTCGGCCAGGGCATCGAGGGCCTTGCTGCGCTCCACATCGATGCGCTCCTTGTACGCGATCACGTCCTGGTAGCGGACACGACGGTGCGTGCCGATCTTGTGGAACGGGATCTCGCCGCGCTCCAGCAGCTGCACGAGGAACGGGCGCGAGACGTTGAGCACATCCGCCGCGTCCTGGGTGGTCAGTTCGGCGTGGATCGGGATGATGCTCACCGCGTTGCCCTCACCGATTTCGGTCAGGACGTCCACGAACAGCCGAAGCGCCGACACCGGGACGCGAACGGGATGGGCCGCCCCCTTGTCGTCGAAGATCTCGATCTGCTGGGTTTCCGCACGGGTCTGCAGGAAGGCAGACAGCGCCCGTCCGCTCTCGCGAGCGATGGCAACTTCTTCGGCCGTCGGCAACGAATGGGTGGGAGAGAGAGTGGTCATGGCAGCCTCCTGGGAGCTTCAAACAGCATCATGGGAGGAAGTATAACCGAAATAAACGAATAATCGCAATATCCGAAACGGACGCACTCCAGGGCGTCTGGCTCGCCCATCCCCAAAAGGACACCCATTTACACCCAATCAGGCGCCCGGCCGCGTTACGCCTTGGCTCGTCGGCGGAACAGCGCCTTCATGGACTCCTGCCAACTCATTCGGAAGGAGACCAAGATGGATGTCGTTCATCTCAATCAAAAGCAACTGGCCGCGCGCTGGCATCTCAGCGAGGCCACGCTGGAGCGCTGGCGCAGCGAGGGGCTCGGGCCCAAGTTCCTGAAGCTCTGCGGCCGGGTGATCTACCGCCAGGTCG
>CAYTAY010000071.1:0-15659 GCA_964435845.1 uncultured Azoarcus sp. | reverse complement strand
GAGCGCCACCACCCGGACCTCAATCCCGCTCGCCTCCTTGAACTTGGGCAGGATGTGGCCGAAGAGCCCGGACTGTTCGGTGGAAGTCGTCGAGGAAACGACGATGGACTGTGCTGCCGCGAGACCACCAGCGAGCGCAAGTGAACAGGCCAGCAGAAATTGCCGCAACCAGCGAGCGGTGCCACGGGTGAATCGCTCTTCCGTCATGTATTTCCTCTGCGAAGTGATGCTGCCAGGGGCTCATGGCTCTTGAGTCGGCACGATAGTGCCCGCTCGCGAAGAGTCCCGCCACACCCGCCACTGACATAGCGGCGGGCGAGTTCGAATTGCCGTAATCTATGGGCTCGCGGAACACTCATCAATATGTACGAAAATGCATAGGGTTCGTCTTCACTATTCGCTGAGCCCGGAGGGCGGTCCGGCGCTGCTCAAGAACCCGCTGTTCGACCTGCTCCAGGCAGTCCACGAGACCGGCTCCATCAGCGGTGCCGCGAAGGCGCTCGACCTGTCTTACCGCCATGTATGGGGCGAATTCAAGAAGTGGGAAGTGTCGTTGGGCCGAGCCCTGGTGACTTGGGAGAAGGGTCGCCCGGCACAACTGACCGAGTTCGGCGCCAAGCTGATGTGGGCCGAGCGCCAGGCCCAGGCGCGACTGCTGCCGCAGATCACCGCTCTGCGCGCCGACCTGGATCGGGTCTTCGCGGTCGCCTTCGACGAATCGGCGCACGTCCTGACGTTCTTTGCCAGCCACGACGCCGCGCTGTCGGCCCTGAGCGACCATGCGCGCGGGCATCGACTCCATCTGGACATCCGTTTCACCGGCAGCGTGGATGCGATTCGTGCGCTCAACGAAGGCCGATGCACCATGGCCGGTTTCCATGCGCGCCATGACCCGGCCGTGGGCACCCTCGCACAAAAGGTCTATAAACCGCTGCTGCGCCCCGGCCTGCACAAACTGATCGGCTTCACCCGGCGCATCCAGGGGCTGATCGTCGCCCCGGGCAATCCGCTTGGGCTCACATCACTGGGCGACCTGGCGAGAAAGCACGCCCGGCTGAGCAACCGCGCCAGAGGCACCGGCACCCGGGTGTTGCTGGACGACCTGCTCGCCGAGCAGGGCATCACCAGCCGAGAACTACGCGGCTACGACAGCGAGGAACCCTCGCACGCTGCAGTGGCCGAGGCGGTGGCCTCTGGCACCGCCGACGCCGGCATCGGCATCGAAGCCGGCGCCCGCGCGCGCAGTCTCGACTTCGTGCCCCTCGTCGAAGAGCACTATTACCTCGCCTGCCTCAAGAGCAGCCTGGAACAAGCAGCCACGCAATCGCTTCTCGACGTGCTCGCCAGCGACGCCTGGCAGGCCAGGCTCAGCGCGCTCGCCGGCTACACGCCGGACGCGAGCGGAGAAGTCCTGTCGATGAGCAAGGTGTTGCCGTGGTGGCAATTCAGGCAACTCAAACACGAAGCGGCCAAGTCAGGCTGAATCGACTGTTCAAACCCTCACGAAAGCGTCGCAGTCGCGAGCTTGGCGCTGAAACCGATGAACATGCCGCCCACCGCGCCGGTCGCCCCGGCCGACAGGCGTCGGCGGCGACGGAACTGGTCGGCGAGGTAGGCGCCGCCGAAGATCAGCGCCGACAGGTAGAGCAGGCTGACGATCTGCACGATCACGCCGAGGATCATGAACGACAGGCCAGGGTGCGCGTACGCGGGATCGACGAACTGGATGAAGAAGGATACAAAGAACAAGATGGCCTTGGGATTCATCAGGCTGATGACCAGCGCGGTGCGGTAGGTGCGCGGCGCGACCCGTGCTGCCTGCGCTGCCTGATCCACGCTCGGCTCCGCGTTGCGTCCGCGCCAGGTGGCGAGCGCGGAGCGCATCAGCCCAAGGCCGACCCAGGCCAGATAGCCGGCACCGGCGTACTTGATCACCATGAAGAGTTCGGGGGTGGTGCGCAGCAGCGACGCAGTGCCGGTGGCCGCCAGCACCATCAGGATCAGGTCGCCGGTGAAGATGCCGAAGGCGCCACGATAGCCCGCGCCGACACCCCAGCGCGAGGCGGCCGCCATGACGTAGAGCGAGTTCGGCCCGGGCAGCAGCACGATGAAGATGGTGCCGAGGATGAAAGTGGTGAGATCGGTGATGCCGTAGAACATGGTGCGCTCCCGGATGCTGCGCGGGTGAATATCGCAATTTGCCACGTCCGAAGCCCGCGCGCCACCCCCCTGATGCACGCGCTTATGCAAGCGTGTTCATATTGCCGATCCTTTGCCCACGCCATAGATTCGACTACCTGCCATCGTGCGCCCGATACCCACCTTGTCCGAAACCTTCGCCCTGACCCTGACGATGCTCCTCGATCTCGACCCCAAACTGGTCGAGATCGTGACGCTCTCGCTGCAGGTCAGTGGTCTTGCGGTCGTGATCGGTGCCGTCATCGGCCTGCCGCTTGGCGCCTGCCTGGCGATCGGTCGCTTTCCTGGGCAGCAGGTGTTGTCGGTCATCATCAACGGTCTGATGGGCATGCCGGCGGTCGTCGTCGGCGTAGTCGTCTATCTGCTGTTGTCGCGCTCCGGCCCCTTCGGCGGTTTCGGTCTGCTGTTCAGCCCGTCGGCCATGGTCATTGCGCAGGTGTTGCTGGTCGTCCCGCTGATGGCTGCAATCTGCCGCCAAGTCGTCGAGGATGCCTGGTCGCGTCATGCGGAAGAACTCAAGGTCTTGCGCTTCGGCTGGTGGCACAGCATGACCACCCTGCTGCATGACTGTCGCCATTCGCTGCTTGTCGCAGTGCTCGCCGGCCTTGGCCGGGCGATGAGCGAGGTCGGCGCAGTGATGA
The DNA here is from genome assembly GCA_964435845.1 of uncultured Azoarcus sp. Taxonomy (GTDB): domain Bacteria; phylum Pseudomonadota; class Gammaproteobacteria; order Burkholderiales; family Rhodocyclaceae; genus Azoarcus_F. Next base: position 12,819 of record CAYTAY010000071.1, on the reverse strand, counting down.
TCGTCGGCGGCAACATCGACGGCGCCACCCGGGTGATGACCACCGCGATCGCACTGGAGACCAGCAAGGGCGACCTGCCGCTGGCAGTCGCGCTCGGGTTGGTCCTGATCGCGATCATTCTGGCACTCAATGCGCTCGCCTTCATGCTGCGCAACTGGGCAATGCGGCGCTATGGCTGAGCACCGCGGCGACCGCCTGACCGACATCTTTCCGGTTCGCATCCGCGACCTGAGCTTTCGTGCGGCCGCGCGCAATGTACTCGACGGCGTCGATCTGGACATCGCGCATGAAGGGATCACGATGGTGCTCGGTCCCAACGGCGCCGGCAAGAGCGTGCTGCTGCGACTGCTGTGCGGCCTGCTCGTGCCATCGGGCGGGTCGATTTCATGGGGAAACGGTGCCCAGCCGAACGGCAGCGTGACCATGGTGTTCCAGCAGCCGATGATCCTGCGCACCACCGTGCTCGACAATGTGGCCCTGGCATTGAAGCCACGGGGCGTCAGACGCTCGGAACGACACCGGCTCGCCGCAGAGTTTCTGGAACGCGTCGGGCTCACCGATCGCGCCGGGGATGCGGCACATTACCTCTCCGGCGGTGAAAAACAGCGCCTTGCACTCGCCCGCGCCTGGCTGACCCGCCCGCGCCTGCTGCTGCTCGACGAGCCCACCGCCAGCCTCGACCCCTCGGCCACCGCCGAAGTCGAGCGCATCGTGCGCGAAATCCGTACCGATGGCACCCGGGTCCTGATGGTCACCCACAACCTGGGCCAGGCCACGCGACTGGCCGACGACATCGCCTTCATGTCCGCCGGCCGGATCTGGGAGCACACGCCCACGCAACAGTTCTTCCGCCAGCCCGGCTCGGAGGCCGCGCGCCTGTTCATCCAGGGCGAACTGCCCTGGCGCATGGTGTTGTAGCCACCGGATCAAACCATGCTGGGGTCGATGTGCGCGGCGAGCTTCAGCAGCTTGCTGTCGGCGGAAATCAACCGGGCTCCGAACCTCATTGCCAGAACGATGTAAAGCAGGTCGCAGACCGGATGGCCGTGAAGCACCGCCTGCGACAAGGCCTCGGTCACCAGTCTCTCGTCTGCTTCGAAGTTGTCGACCAGGTCGAGCGCCTCCTCGAGGCGCGTCATTGCAGTCTGTTTGTCCAGGGATCCGGCGCGCACATACTTCCAGAGGGCATTGGAGACTTCACTGTGAAACAGCGACGGAGCCAACACCAGATCACCCGCTTCGAGCACGGCAATGAAACCCGGCGCGCGATCGGTGCGCAGCACGACGTTCAGCGCCGCGGAGGCGTCCAGGATCAGGCGCACCGCTCAGCGCTCCCTGTCTTCACGGATCAGTTCTTCCGGAAGGGGCGTGATCGGTTTCCTGTCGCACTGCATGCTTCGCTTGATCGCATCGAGTACGTCCCGGCGCCTGGCCGACGACACCGCCTTCATGTCCGCCGGCCGGGTCTGGGAGCACACGCCCACGCAACAGTTCTTCCGCCAGCCTGGCTCGCAGGCCACACGCCTGTTCATCCAGGGCGAACTGCCCTGGCGCATGGAGCCTTGACGTCAGCCGGGCCTTGTCGCCACAACCTTCTCGAGCAGCACCGACCACGCAGGGGCCAGTCCGGATTGCAGGCACTTGGAAGCGGACAACGGTTCGATCCAGGACCCCAGTTGCTATAATGAAACATTACTTGATGGCTACCATGCGCATAAGCGGCAGGACTCCACAGGCTCGGCGGCCAGCCGGGATGGCGAAGCAGAACGTGCCGGGCAGGGCAACGGTGACGAGGTAAGCAACAGATGGTGGCAGGCGTTCCAGCAGATGATGACTTCAGCAAGCTCGCAGCCGTCTGCCCACTTCCTTTCGTGGAATGGGATGCCGCGCTGCATGTGACGCGCTGGTCGGGCGCAGCCGAAAGCCACTTTGGCTGGCCTGCGGCTGAGATCGTGGGATGCTCCGTCGAAGAATGGCACTTCATACCAGCGTCCGAGCGGGGCCGCAGCCTCGCCAGGCTCAAGGCGGCGCTCACTGGCCAATCAGCCGGCGCAGCTTTTCACGGCAGGCTCAAGAACCGTGACGGCCGAACCATCGCCTGCGAATGGCACATCGGCACGCAGTTCGACAGCACGGGACGTGTTCGCGGCCTGTTCGCTTTCATCGCTCCATGCGCGGACAACGACGATCGCGCGCGTACGAGCACACAGAACTGGCAGCGCTTCTTTCGTGGCTCGAAACTGGGCCTGGCGCTCCATGACACCCGAAGCAACCGGGTGCTCGAAGCCAATCCGGCTTATGCGCGACTGCACGGTTACACGATCGAGGAACTGCGCGGAAAACGGATCGAAGAGCTCTACCCGGAGAGTGAGCAGGACGCCCTCAAGGTCTTTCTACAGCGCGCCGATGCCGATGGCGAGGTCAGCTTCGAGTCGGTTCACCTGCGACGCGATGGCAGCAGCTTTCCAGTGCTCATGGGCATGACATCGATCACCGACGACCAGGGCGAACCTGCCGAGCGCTATGTCTCGCTGATCGACATCAGTGACCGCAAGAGGGCAGAGGACAAACTACGCGTGCTCTCCCAGGCTGTCGAGCAAAGTCCGGAGAGCATTGTGATTACCAACACGCTCGCCGAGATCGAATACGTGAATCCTGCCTTCACACGCAAGAGCGGTTACACGATGGATGAAGTGCTCGGAAAAACCCCCGGATACTTCACTCCGGCAAGACCCCTCCGGAAACCCATCAGTCCTTGTGGCAGGCCTTGTTCAGGGGCAAGCCATGGGCCGGGGAGTTTCACAATCGCACCAAGCATGGCGAGGAGTATCTGGAACGCGCCACGATATCGCCGATCCATGACGAAAAGAGCGCCATATCCCACTATGTCGCCATCAAGGAAGACATCACCGAGCGGCGGCGCCTGACGGAGGAACTCGCCAGATATCGCGAGCAACTCGAACAACTGGTGGAGCAGCGAACCCTCGAATTGCGCGAGGCCTTGCGTGCGGCGAGCGAAGCCAGCCGTTACAAGAGCGACTTCCTGGCCACGATGAGCCACGAGATCCGGACCCCGATGAACGGCGTGCTGGGTATCGTGGACGTACTGGCCCACACCCCGCTCACCAAAGACCAGCAGGAGCTGGTAACGACCATGCGCCAGTCAGCCGACAGCCTGCTCGCGCTCATAGATGACATCCTCGACCTCTCGAAGATCGACGCGGGTCATCTGACTCTCGACATGCAGCCCGAGGCAACCGAGGCAGTGCTGGATGAGATCTCGGACACCCTGCGCCCAATGGCAGCGGCCCGTGGTGTGGACCTGCGGGTGTTCATCCATCCGGGCATCCCCGCCCGCATCCTGTGCGACCAGATGCGTCTCCGGCAGATCATCTTCAATCTGGCAGGAAACGCGCTCAAGTTCTCGAGTGGGCAAGCACGCAGAGGCCAGGTACTGGTCCGTGTCGAGCTCGAAGCCGACCAACAATTGGTTTTGAGCGTCGTCGACAACGGCATTGGAATGACCCCGGCCCAGCTCGAAACCGTTTTCGAGCCCTTCCGACAAGCGGAACAGACCACGACTCGACGATTCGGTGGCAGCGGCCTGGGCCTGACGATCACGCAGCGGCTGGTCGAAGCCTTCGGAGGACGAATCGAGATTGACAGCACTCCCGGCAAGGGCACTGCGGTACGTGTCGTCCTCCCGATCAAGGCTGAGGAAGGCGCGGGCCAAGCCGCCGAGCAGACACTGAGCACAACGCATTGCGTCATTGCCCTGTCAGACGCGTCCGCTGCCCGAGACTGGGAAACCTACCTTCGCTTCGCCGGTGCCGCGGTGACGGTCGCCGCGGGCCTCGAAGCCGCGCTCCGGAGTGTTGCACACGCGCCCACAGCCAGGCGCGTGCTGATCACGGACTCGCCACTGCCGGCGGAGCAGACCGACAGCTGGAATCACCTGAGCGCCAAGGTACGTCCCGGCCTGATCGTTGTCGGTCACGGCATCCGTCAAAACCCGAGAATGGAAGCCGAGCGGACCTACTCTATCGACCTGGAAGCAGCGCATCGGCGGAACCTGGTCGAAGCGGTGCGGCTTGCGACCGGCAGCACCCCCAGCTCCTGCACACTCGGTGCTGAAGCGCGCTCTGCCGGCGGGCCGCAGCCCGACCGCTCAGCGCTTGCCCCGGCACTCGCCGCTCGGCTCGGACCAGTGCTCGTGGTCGAGGATCACGACATCAATCGCAAGATCATCGGACGCCAACTCGACCTCCTCGGTTTGCGCTACAGCATGGCGGGCAACGGCGTGGAAGCCTTGCAAGCCCTCGAGAAATCCGATTTCTCCCTGATGCTGACCGATCTCCACATGCCACTGATGGATGGCTATGCCCTGGTGACCGCCGTAAGACAAGCCGAGCGCACCGGCATGAGACTGCCCATCATCGCCATCACAGCAAACGCGCTGCGCGGCGAGGAGCAGCGATGCCGAGCGATCGGCATGGATGCTTTTCTGGTCAAGCCGGTCCAACTGGGGGCACTTGCCCACGCAATCGAGTCGGTTCTCGCCAATGGTCAAGACAAGTCTGCCGATCAGCACACCAAATCGTGTCCAGCCAACAGCACGACACAACAAACAGTGACTGCAGCCGTGCATCCCTCGCTTGCCCTGCTCGACCTCGCCATCCTGAGGAAACTCGTCGGCGGAGGCCCTGGCATGGTGCGGGAGTTCCTCGAAGCCTATGCTGTGTCCGCCAGGCGCACCGCCGACGAACTGCTGCGCGCAGCCGCCCGCGATGACTGGTCGGGTGCCGGTGGGGCCGCACACAAACTCAAGTCCGCGTCCCGCTCCGTTGGCGCAAATGCGCTGGGCGAGTTATGCGCCGCGCTGGAGACGTTGAGCCGCAACAGCGATGCAACAGCGATGCAGGCCCGCTTGCCGGACTTCGAACCATTGCTCTGCGAAACCCTGCACCATGTCAGCCAGGCCCTCGAATCGACAGCATCTGGAACCGTTCAGCAGAAACCCGCAGAGGCACAGCGCCAATGAAGATTAGCCAACTCCGAATCCTGATCGCATCTGAAAGCGATGCCGACGCGGGACAGATCGGCGCAATGCTGACGCACGAGTTCGACAATGTCTCCACCTCCTCGAAGGAAGAGCATTTCGCCGCCGACTTCGACGCTGCGGTGCCTGATGTCGTGGTGCTGGCCTTTCACGCACTCGAAGCGGCGGAGCGCTGTCATCTGGGGCTCTACCGACACAGCAAGATCGCCCATGCACAACCTCACCGGAGCATTGTGTTGTGCTCCAGAGAGAACGTCCGCAGGGCATTCGAACTCTGCCGCAAGGGTTACTTCGATGATTACGTGCTGTTCTGGCCAATGGTCTTCGACAGCACCCGGCTGGCGATGTCCATCATCGTCGCCGGCAGATCATTGAAGGCCTCGCAGTCAGACGCGGTGAGCCGCCGGGTATTCGACAGTGCCGATATCGCCGGCTCTCTGGAAACCGTGCTTGACGAGCAACTCCAGACGGGTCGCTCTCACCTTGCCCGACTGGATCGTGAATTCTCGACCGTCGAACGGGAGCTGGGCGCGCTGGAGACTCATTTCGAGCTCGATCTCACCCCACCGGAGCTTGGTGGCTCATCGCAGCCCTCGCCCCAAGCTGGCAAAGTCGACATACCGCAAATGAACGCGACCAAGAAAAATACCGACGCCGTCAGGGACGCCTTCGACCGCAGCCGGGAGCAAGTCGTGCCACTCACAACGTGGATCGACAGCGTCAAACGCGATCTCAGCCCTCAACTGGAGGCAGTTCGCACCATTCGCGCGCTAGCCGCAGAGCGACTGCCAGTCGTGCTGGTGGTGGACGACGACGAGTTCCAGTGCAGGATCCTCACCCGCTTGCTCGAGAGCATGCGCTGTCAAGTCCACGTCGCTCATGACGGCTCGGACGCTTTCGCCACCCTTGGACGCCACCGCCCAGACCTTATTCTGATGGACATCGAGCTACCCGATACCGACGGGATTGCACTGACCCGCCGGATCAAGACCATCCCGACGTTCGGGCAAACCCCGATCGTCATGATCACAGGGCACAGCGAACCCCAGACGATCGCCTCGAGCATCAAGGCAGGTGCATCGGACTTCGTGGTCAAACCATTCGAGCATGAAGTGCTGCTGAAAAAGCTGGCCCGTTTCATTTCCCTTCGGGAAGACAGCTGAGGCTTGCGCGCAGTCGCGCTGTCGGTTCGCCCGCCAGGGGGCGAGCCGACGCCGGGCCAGGGATGTCATGCCACGGCCACCGCCGCATGGATTTCGGATACCAGCCCCTGCTCGAGACCAAGCCTGGCGGCGAGCATCTGCAGGTAAGCATTCTCCGCCGGGGTGTCGACCTCGATCGCGAGCAGCGAAGCGGTATAGATCTCGATCGACACCACGGGTGAGATACCCAGCGCGACGATCGCATCGATGTCCAGCGGCCTGGCGATCTCGTCGAACAGGAACGCCTTTTCCTCAGCACCGAGCCCAAGCTGCGAGATCTGGCCGAAGATGCGCTCACGCTCGGCATTGTCTATGTGCCCGTCGGCCTTGGCTGCCGCAATCATCGCGCGAACGATGGCTAGCCCCATTGCCGCCCCGGCCACCGCATCGCCCGGAGGGGGCAAGAAGCCACTGTCCGGGGGCGGGAGCGCCGGCTCCGCGGCCAAGGGCGGCACCGCGGCACCAGCCTGTTGCTGGCGATAGCGGTTCCAGGCCGAATAGGCCAGCGCACCCACCGCCGCAGCCCCGCCCAGTTTGGCTACGCTGCCGGTGAGCTTGCGCCCACCCTTGCCGGCCAACATGCCACCGATCACGCCGCCGAGCAGCCCGCCACCGACGCCGCTGCTCATCAGTTTGTCGAACAAGCCCTTGCCATTCGATACCACGCCCTGTTGTTTCAAGCCGGTGCCTGCGAGGCCTTGCTCAAGCAACTTCTTCCAGTCCTGATTCATCATTCGCGACGACTCCGTTAGTTGTGCAACGGCTTTCGACAAGACGACAGGGCGACAGTTCTCGAACCCTGGCTTCATTATTTCACGGCGGCTGACTCAGTACGCCGATCACATAACCCATCACCGGCCGCGTCGCCATCCAGGCCGGCGGCGCGAGCGCCAGCCCGACCAGGCCGACCAGGCCGACCAGGCCGTTGAGTCGGCGCGCATTTTCCGGCCGACTACGATGCCGAGCGCCTGCGCGAGCTGGAGCTGCCGACCGACGCCCTGCGCTGGGAGCTTGCCCGCTGCTCTACCGGCGAACGACAGCGGCTGGCCCTGTTGCGGGCACTCGCACTTGAGCCGCTCGCGCTGCTGCTGGACGAGCCAACCGGCAACCTCGACCCAGACACCACCGCGGCGGTGGAACGTCTGCTCGAGCACCATCGTGCAGTTGCTACTCATCGGCCTGGTCCTCAAGGTGTTGTTCGACAACGCCCATCTCCTGTGGGTGGCCGGCATGTCGGCAATCATGGTCACCGTGGCCGGTCGCGAGGTGATGGCCCGCCAGAAGCACCGCTTCGCGGGCTGGTGGGGATTCGGTCTGGGTACGCTGTCGATGTTCCTGTCGTCGTTTACCGTCACCGTGCTGGCGCTGGCGGTAGTGATCGGCAACACCCCCTGGTATGCGCCACAGTATGCGATCCCGCTGCTCGGGATGATTCTGGGCAACACCATGAACGGCATCGCGCTCGGGCTCGACCGCCTGACCCAGGATGTCGCCCAGCACCGGCCGGCGCTGGAGGCGCGGCTCGCCCTCGGCCAGCCCTGGCGCGAGGTCATCGCCGACACCCGGCGCGAGGCGATCCGGGTCGGCATGATCCCGATCATCAATGCGATGGCCCCCGGCATAGTCAGCTTGCCCGGAATGATGACCGGCCAGATCCTTGCCGGCACCCCGCCGGTGGAAGCGGTCAAATACCAGATCCTGGTGATGTTCATGATCGCCGGTGGCACCGGCTTCAGCACCGTCGCGGCGATCAGCTTCGGCTCGCGGCGGCTGTTCGACGAACGCCACCGGTTGCGGCTGGACCGTCTGCATTCCCCAAAGGCGTTTTGAGCTCTGCGCATGCAAAACGAGTGCTCAACCACATCGAACCCGGTGACGCTGGCGGCGTGCGAAAGCGCACATCACATCTCAAACCTGACCCTGCGCAGGACTCCCAATGTGATAGTTTGACGACGACGAACGTGTGACCGCAAGCAACAAGTCCCGCGCCTGTCGCTTTCGTAGCCAGTGCGCGTGCCGACACCCCGACACCGTATTCGCGCAACTTTCGGTAAACCATGAAAACTGTGCCAACATCGTCTCTCTACTGGCAGCTATGGCTGATCATCGCGCTCGCGGTGATGCCTCCCCTGCTGATCGGTGTGTTCGAGTACCAGAGCAACCGAACGGAAGCCACCCGGGAGACGATTCGCGTGGTCGAGAACATGCTCGTCGGGGCAAGCGTGGCCGAAGAGCATGCGGTCAACGACATCGCGACGCTGATGCGCATCATGGCCAACGCAAGCGAACTGCGGGAGATCGACACCAAAGAGTGCTCCACGCTTGCTCAACGCCTGAGTCAGCCACTTGCCGGACTCAGCAACCTGGGCGCGGTATTGCCGGACGGCACCGTTTTCTGCAGTGCCAAGCAAACAATGCAAACGGTCAACGTGGCCGACCGCCAGTGGTTTGCCGAGGCAAGCTCGACGCAAGGCATCACGCATGGCGAGTTCGTCATCGAACGCATCACCGGCAAACCGTCGGTAGTGTTCGGCATGCCGCTGCGCGACAGCGACGGAGAGTTGCGTGCGGCGCTGTTCAGCTCTCTGGGTCCGCACTGGTTCGAAAGACTGATGGCGAGATACTACCTGCCCGAGGGCTGGGAGGCGAGCCTGGTCAGCCGCGAGGGTCATCTTCTGTCGCGATACCCAAAAGGTGAAACCTGGCCCGACCGCATGATCCCGCCAGAGACGCTCATGCCTTTTCTGCAGGTGCAAGGCATCACGGACCTTCCTGGCCTGGATGGCCGCCATCGGCTGTATGGCATCGCCCGCGTCACCTTTGCGCCGGACGACCTCCTGGTGCTGATCGGGGCACCGCTGGATCAGTCCCTCGGCGCGATCGACCGGCGATTCGCGTCGCGCGCCTTGACACTACTGTTCGTCGTGCTGCTGTCCGGACTGCTGGCCCGCATGTTCGCCCGCAAGCTGATCGAAGGCTGGCTGGAGCGTGTACGCGGCACGATCAGGGAGATCGCGCGCGGCGACCTGGATGCCCGGGTATCGCCACCCTCGTCGATACGCGAGTTCGCCATGCTCGAAGACGGCATCAACCAGATGGCCGGCCAGATCGGGAGGCGCGAAGCGGAGCTCGACAAACTGTCGACCGCAATCAAGCAAAGCCCTGAGTCCATAGTCATCACCGATATCGACGGCCGCATCGAGTACGTCAATGAGGCCTTCGTCCGTGCCACCGGCTATTCACGCGAAGAAGTCCTCGGAAAGAACCCGCGCATCCTCAACCGAGGCAAGACTTCCGCAGCGGTTTACGAGAACCTCTGGCAGACCCTGACACGAGGCGAGGTCTGGCGCGGCGAATTTCACAACACGCGCAAGGACGGCACCGAGTACCTCGAGCAGGCCACGATCGCTCCGATCAAGCAAGCCGACGGCAGCATCAGCCACTACGTCGCGGTGAAGGAAGACATCACCCTGCGCCGCGAGTCCGAAGCCTTGCTCGAGCGGATGGCGTACTACGACAAGCTGACCGGGCTTGCCAACCGCAGCCTGTTGCACGACAGGCTTGGCCGCGCGGTTGCCAGGAGCGCGCGCTCGCAATCCCACGGCATGCTGCTGATGCTGGATGTGGACCGCTTCAAGCTGCTCAACGACTCGCAAGGCCACGAAGCCGGCGATACCCTGCTGCGAGGCATCGCGGAGCGGCTCAGGCGTTGTGTGCGCGAGGAAGACACCGTGGCCCGCCAGGGAGATGACGACTTCGCAGTCCTGATCGAGCACATCGGCCCCCAGGTTGACGAGGCCCTGGCGCACGCCGAACGGATTGTGCGCAAGATCGAGGCGCAATTGGCCGCACCGTTCGACCTGCGCGGGGACGGCAACGGCTACTTTGTGACGCTGAGCATCGGTATCACGCTGTTCAGCGGCGGCAGCGCATCGGCCGAACTGGTCGCACAGCAAGCCGAGGTTGCGCTGGATCAGGCCAAGCGCGACGGCCGCAACACCTGCCGCTTCTTCAGCCCGCAGATGCAGGCAGCGGTCAAGGCCCTTGCGAAATTGGGTAACGACCTGCGCGCGGCACTCGAGGGCAGCGCGTTCCGCCTCCATTACCAACCCCAGGTCAACGCTCAGGGGCGCGTGACCGGGGCCGAGGCACTCATCCGGTGGTTCGACGCCAATGGCGCCCCGGTACCACCCTCAGAGTTCATCCCAATCGCCGAGGAAACCGGCCTCATCATCCCCATTGGCCAATGGGTGCTGACGCAGGCCTGTGCGCAACTCGCGCATTGGCAGGCCGCGCCGCGCTCTGCCCATCTGACGCTCGCGGTCAACATCAGTCCCCGCCAGTTCCTGCATCCGCGCTTCGTGGAAGAGGTCGCCGCAATCATCTCCTCGAGCGGTATCGACCCCGCAGGACTCAAGCTAGAATTGACCGAGAGTGTCTTTCTCCGGGATCCCGACCAGACAGTGGCGCGGATGCTCGAGTTGCGCGAAATCGGTGTCGACCTCGCTCTAGATGACTTCGGCACCGGCTTCTCGTCGCTGTCGTACCTCAAGAACCTGCCTTTCGATCAGCTCAAGATCGATCAGTCCTTCGTTCACGACATGCTGGTTGACGGGGGCAGCAAATCCATCGTGCGCGCAATCATCAGCATGAGCCAGTCACTCGAGCTCGAAGTCATTGCGGAAGGGGTTGAGACCATGGCGCAGCGCTCGGCGCTGGAAGCGCTCGGTTGCCACCTTTACCAGGGCTACCTGTTCGGCAAGCCGGTCGATATCTCGCAATGGCCAGAGCACTGGCTGCAATCCTGCGAGCCGGACGAAACCGGAAGCTGACCCCCCTCGAGTGACCACGCCATGCCCATTCCCGCTTCCCCTCTGAAAGTGCTCGGCGCCATCGCCACCGTATTCGGTGCGATGACGCTGATCAGCGGTGGCCAGGCGCTGCTCCTGGGCCCGGAACGCGGCATCGACATGGGCGAGGTGGTGACCCCGGTGCTGGTCTTCAATTTCGTGGCCGGATTCGCCTACGTAGCCGCCGGGGTGGGGATCTGGCGGGCTTGGCGGTGGGCGGCTCAACTGGCGCTGGTGCTCGCGGTTTTGACGGTGGGCATGTTCGCTTATCTCGGCGTGCACATTCTCGGTGGCGGCAGCTACGAGACGCGAACCGTGGTGGCGATGGGTTTTCGCGCCGCTTTCTGGGCCTTGGTCGCCTTCGTCGCCTTGCGCAACGTCGGCATACGACGAGACTGACACCGACCCTCGACCTTGCTTTTCGCATCGTGCGATGCAAGACTGAACGGTCTCCGAGAACAACATGAAAGAGGCCCCGACATGAAAGGCAACGACAAGATCGTTTCAACCCTCAACGCCCTGCTGGCGGGCGAGCTGACCGCCGTCGACCAGTACCTGATCCATGGCGAGATGTACGCCGACATGGGCTTTGCCGAGCTGGCCGGGCACGCGCTGCACGAGTCGGATCATGAGCGCGAACACGCGCGGGCGCTGATTCAGCGCATCCTGTTTCTGGAGGGAAAGCCGGACCTCGGCAAGCGCGATGCGCTGGCGATTGGCGAAACCGTGGTCGATATGCTGAGGTCCGACCTGGCCGTGGAATACAAGGTGATCGGCGTGCTGAAGTCTGCGATCGCCGCCTGTGAGCAGGCGCAGGACTACGTCACCCGTGACATGCTCAAGGTCCAGCTCGAGGACTCCGAAACCGATCACGCCTACTACCTCGAGAAGCAACTGCGACTGGTCGAGATGGTCGGCATCCAGAACTACCTGCAGAGCCAGATGGGCTCCGGCAGCCCGGCTTGAGGAGCAGCTCATGAAAGGCGACAAAAAGGTCATCGCGGCACTCAACAAGGTGCTCACCAACGAGCTCACCTCGATCAACCAGTATTTCCTGCACGCCCGGATGTTCGGCAACTGGGGCTTCGAACGCCTCAACGACTACCGCTACAAGCAGTCGATCCGGGTCATGAAGGAGGCCGACGAGCTGATCGAGCGCATCCTCTTTCTGGACGGCCTGCCGAATCTGCAAAACCTCGGCAAGCTGATGATCGGCGAGAGCGTGGTCGAATGCCTGCAGGCCGACCTCAAGTACGAGCAGGACATCCAGCGCCCGCTGCTGATCGACTGCATCGCGCTGTGTGAAAAACATCGGGACTACGTCAGCCGCGAGCTGCTGGAGGATTTGCTCGAGCACTGCGAAGAAGCGATCGACTGGCTCGAAACCCAGCTGGCGCTGATAGAGGACGTGAGTCTGGCCAACTACCTGCAGAACCAGATAGAGCCCGGCGACGACTAGGCGCTGGGCCGGAACCCACGCCTGCTCAGGCCAAGCCCGCCGGCAAGCGCCGCTGCCACCTCTTTGACCTCGAGCACCCCATGCCGGCGGCCGATGCTCCAGGCTGGGCAGGTCGATGGCGCCCACACGATTCCCGGACAGTGGAAGCTTGCTCAGGAGAGCGCTGAAACTGCCGACCAGCCGGACTCAATGGCCAGGGCCATCGCATGAATGCCATCCAGGTTGGCATGCCATCGCAGGAGCCCGGCT
>CAYTAY010000070.1:0-15666 GCA_964435845.1 uncultured Azoarcus sp. | reverse complement strand
CACCGACTTCATCTGGGTGGTCAGGCGGTCGTTGGCCTGGGGGAACTTCTCGAACGCAAAGCGCGGGATTTTCGTGACGACATAGTCGATCGAGGGCTCGAACGAGGCCGGGGTGGCTCCGCCGGTGATTTCGTTCTTGAGCTCGTCCAGCGTGTATCCGACCGCGAGCTTGGCCGCGACCTTGGCGATCGGGAAGCCGGTGGCCTTGGAGGCCAGCGCCGACGAGCGCGACACACGTGGGTTCATCTCGATGACGATCATGCGACCGTCCTTGGGGTTGATCGCGAACTGCACGTTCGACCCCCCCGTATCCACCCCGATCTCGCGCAACACCGCGATCGAGGCGTTCCGCATGATCTGGTATTCCTTGTCGGTCAGCGTCTGCGACGGCGCGACGGTGATCGAGTCTCCGGTGTGCACGCCCATCGGATCGAGGTTCTCGATCGAGCACACGATGATGCAGTTGTCCGCCTTGTCGCGGACGACCTCCATCTCGTACTCCTTCCAGCCGAGCAGCGATTCCTCGATCAGCAGTTCGTTGGTCGGGCTCGCTTCCAGGCCGCGCTTGCAGATCTCCTGGAACTCTTCCATGTTGTAGGCGATGCCGCCGCCGGTGCCGCCGAGCGTGAAGCTCGGGCGGATGATCACCGGGAAGCCGATGCCGCCCTGGACCTGCAACGCCTCTTCCATGCTGTGGGCGATGCCTGAGCGCGCCGAAGCGAGCCCGATCCTGGTCATCGCATCCTTGAACTTGAGGCGGTCCTCGGCTTTGTCGATGGCCTCGCGCGAGGCGCCGATGAGCTCCACGCCGTACTTCTCGAGCACACCTTCGCGAGCGAGATCGAGCGCGCAGTTAAGCGCGGTCTGCCCCCCCATGGTCGGCAGGATCGCGTCGGGGCGTTCCTTTTCAATGATGCGCTCGACCATTTGCCAGGTGATCGGCTCAATGTAGGTCACATCGGCGGTACCGGGGTCGGTCATGATCGTGGCCGGATTGGAGTTCACCAGGATCACCCGGTAACCCTCCTCGCGGAGGGCCTTGCAGGCCTGGGCGCCCGAGTAGTCGAATTCGCAGGCCTGGCCGATGATGATCGGGCCGGCGCCGATGATGAGAACGCTTTGAATGTCTGTACGCTTAGGCATTGCCTAACCTCGATATTGCCGTTTGAGCGACCGCCGCAGCGGCCGCGGAAGTCATTTGCGGGCTTCGATCATGCTCACGAAGCGGTCGAACAGGTAGGCCACGTCGTGCGGACCCGGGCTCGCTTCCGGATGCCCCTGGAAACAGAAGGCCGGCACGTCGGTGCGCGCGAGCCCCTGCAGGCTGCCGTCGAACAGCGACACATGGGTGGCGCGCAGCTTGTCCGGAAGCGAATCGGGATCGACCGCAAACCCGTGGTTCTGACTGGTGATCAGCACCTGACCGCTGTCGAGATCCTTTACCGGATGGTTGGCACCATGATGGCCGAATTTCATCTTCATCGTACGCGCGCCCGAGGCGAGTGCCATGAGCTGGTATCCAAGACAGATACCGAAGGTCGGAACGCCCCTGGCCAGAAACTCGCGGATCGCCGCAATCGCATAATCGCAGGGCTCCGGGTCGCCCGGGCCGTTCGAGAGGAAAACGCCGTCCGGATTCATCGCCAGCACCTCGGCCGCCGGGGTCTGAGCCGGCACCACGGTGAGACGACAATCCCGACTGGCGAGCATGCGCAGGATGTTGCGCTTGACACCGAAATCATAGGCGACCACATGGAAGCGCGGTGCCATCGACTTGCCGTAGCCCTCGCCCAGCACCCATTCGGTCTCGTCCCACTCGACGGTCTCGCGGGCCGTGACCTCGCGTGCCAGATCCATGCCCGCCAGACCGGGAAACTCGCGCGCAGCCGAAATGGCCGCCTCGGCGCTAGGCGGCCCGCTCGCATCACCCGTCATGACGCAACCGGCCTGAACACCCTTCTCGCGCAGGATGCGGGTGAGTTTGCGAGTATCGATGTCGGCGATGGCAACGATGTTTTCATCGCGCAGATAGGCGTCCAGGGGACGATCCATGCGGAAGTTGGACGCCAGCAGCGGTAGATCCCGAACCACGAGACCGGCAGCATGCACTCGGTGGGACTCGACGTCTTCGGGGTTCACGCCGGTATTGCCGATGTGCGGATAGGTGAGCGTGACGATCTGCCGGCAACAGCTGGGGTCGGTGAGGATTTCCTGGTACCCGCTCATCGAGGTATTGAACACTACCTCGCCAACGCTGCGGCCGGTCGCTCCAATGCTCTTGCCCACGAAAACGGTGCCATCGGCAAGCGCCAACAAGGCTGACTGAGATGCAGTCACGACTAACTCCTGAATTCAACCGGGTAAAGGAGACGGCTAAATCGGCGGGCGCCTCCATACGCGAAAAAACGGGACGGGCCCGCCGGCCTATCCCGCTAAAACCATCGGATTATATCGTCCGCCGAGGGGCGACGCAAACGTGTTCAAGCTCTGAGCGACTGCCGCAGAATCTTGCTGAGCCGATCCAGATTTGTCAAAAGCTCGGTCAGCGGCGTTCCGAACGCCGCTTGATCCCCCGCACGGGCGAGCTTTTCAAGCTTGGCTGCAGACTCCGCGGCAACGGTGGCGAAGAAGACACCAACCGAGCCCTTGGTGCTGTGCGCCACCTCGGCCAGCCTGTTGAACTCCTGCTTGACGCGACAATGACGCAATTCGGTCATAGTCTTGCCGATATCACGGAAGTATATCTGCAGCAGCTGCTGCAGGGCTTCGACGTCGCCGTCGAGCAACTCCAGGGTCTGATCCAGGTCAGCATCCTCGCGCAGCCCGCCAGTAGCGCTACCGAGGAACATCAACTCGTCAGAGCTCTCGAACGCCTCGTGACCATCGGTGGCGACACGGGTGAGCACCGCATAGAGCTCCGCAGGACGAACCGGCTTGCTCACGAAGTCATCCATGCCGGCTTCCATGCACTGCATGCGATCATCGTCGCCGGTGTGCGCAGTCATGGCTACGATGGGTACCGGGCGCCAGTTGCCAGACGACATGACCCAACTATGGCGTGCCTCGCGCGCGCGAATTGCCCGGGTCGCCTCCAGGCCGCCCATCACCGGCATCTGCATGTCCATGAAAATAGCATCAAAACGGTCGCACTCGAACATGTCGAGCGCCTCCTGGCCATCATTGGCCACGGTTACCGAGCAGCCGGCGCGCTCGAGCATCTTCACGGCGATGGTCTGATTTACGAGGTTGTCCTCGACGAGCAGCACATTGAGCTGCTGCCGGCTACCACCTGGTGAATCACTGATCGTCGCCTGGGGGTCGAACTTCAGGAAATCGGGTACATCATCTTCCTCGGGCGGGCCGTCACGGGCCAGAAACAGCGCGCCAAACAGTTCGTCGAGCATGAAAGGCTTGGCTATGCGTGTGGCAATGCCGAGTTTGTCGCAGCGCGCGATCTCGTTGTTGTGCCCATGACTCGAGAGCATCATCACGACACGATCGAGGGTTGCACCTTCGTTCGTGAAGCGCTCGGCCAGCGAGAAGGCGCCCCCATCGGGCAGGCTGGCGTCCAGCAGCATGTACGCATAGGGATCAAAGCCGCTGCGCTCGGCATGCAGCTGCTCCATGGCCGAGTCCGCGCGGGTTGCCAACACCGGCCGCAAGCCCGCGGCGGCCAGCTGCGAGCAAATGTGGCGGCCGAGCGGCGGATTAGGTTCAACCACCAGAACTTTGGCGCGAACAAGCGAGCCGACATTCGGCACGCTTGTGCCGCGAACGATCTCGAAATCAATAGAGAAGCTGAAGGTGCTTCCGGTGCCCGGGCTGCTGACCAGTGCCAGGCGCCCGCCCATGAGCCCCACCAGCTGACGACAGATGGACAGTCCGAGGCCTGTGCCACCGTATTTGCGGGTGGTGCTGGAGTCGGCCTGGGTAAATGCCTCGAAGATGGCTTCCTGACGCTCTGCAGGAATTCCGACACCTGAATCCCTCACTGCGAATTCGAGACGCACCTGCGAGCCCTCTGAGGTTTCGACACGCACGCTCAGCGCTATCTCACCTTCGTGAGTAAACTTCACCGCGTTGGCGAGCAGATTCAGCAACACCTGCCGCAAGCGCCCGGGGTCACCGCGCAGCCGCGACGGCACGTCCGCCGCCATCTGACAGAAAAGCTCGACGCCGCGCTTGTGCGCATTGAACGCGGTCGCCTTGGCAAGATCCGACAGCAACTCCTGTAGTGAGAAATCCACGCACTCGAGTTGCAGCTTGCCCGACTCGATTTTCGAGAAATCCAGGATGTCGTTGATGATGACCAGCAGCGACTCGGCCGAAGATTTGACGGTACGCAGGCAGTCTCGCTGCTCGGGCGCGAGCGAGCTGTCGAGCACGAGTTCGGTCATGCCGATGATGCCGTTCATCGGCGTGCGGATCTCGTGACTCATGTTGGCGAGAAACTGGTCCTTGGCCTTGCTGGCCGCCTCGGCCGCCTCCTTCGCAGCCAGCAATGCCTGCTCTGCCTCCTTGCGCTCGGTCACATCCAGGAAAGTGCCGACGATGCGCTTCCAGCGGCCGTCGCCGGCCTTGCCATCCACCCGACCCGCCACAAGCATCCATCGCCACTGATTGCCCGACGACTTCACGCGCATATCGGTCTCGAACGTCGGCAGATCGCCCTTCAGGTGCACCTTGAGCAGACGTTCGGCGCGCGCGAGGTCATCCACGTGCAGCCATCGCTGCCAGTCCCGCCGGAGCGCATCCTGGTCGCCGCCGGCAAACGCTTCGCCGAACCGCTGCAGCCAGTATGGATCGACGTCAAAACGGCCACTGGCCAGGTCGAGCTGCCAGTAACCGGCCCCGACGGCGTGCAGACCACGACTCAGACGGTCGGTGACCTCTGCCAGGCGGCGCTCGGCGCCATCGAGCGCAGCACGCAGGTGAGCGTTCTCGGCAGCCAGGTCGGCACTTTCGGAAGCAGGCTCGTGGGCGGACACTCTGGATTCCGGCATCAAGCCCCCAGGTCCGCACGCATGAGGTTCGGCCGCGGGGTCGAGACCACACCGAGGGCATTCATCTCAACCCCAGGACGTCCTGCATGTCGAACAAGCCGTTTGGCTTGCCAACGAGGAATCGTGCGGCACGCATCGCACCCACCGCATAAGGCATGCGACTGCCCGATTTGTGCGTGATCTCGATACGCTCGCCCAAGCCGGCAAACAAGACGGTATGGTCGCCCACGATATCGCCACCGCGAATGGTCGAGAAACCGATGGTCTGCCCTTTTCGCTCGCCAGTGACGCCCTCGCGACCGTAAATCGCGCACTCGTCGAGATCACGGCCCAACCCGCGCGCGACGATTTCACCCATTCGCAGCGCGGTCCCCGAAGGGGCGTCCACCTTGAAACGGTGATGTGCTTCGATCACCTCGATGTCGTAGCCCTCGTCGAGAATTCTCGCCGCGACGTCGAGAAGGCGAAACACTGCGTTCACCCCCACCGCCATGTTCGGGGCAAAGACAACCGGCACGTCGCGGGCTGCTTCTTCGATGGCGCGCTTGTCATTGGCACTGAGTCCGGTCGTGCCGATGACGACCGCTTTGCCGAGTTTGCGCGCCAAAGCCACGTGCTGGAGCGTGCCCTCTGGACGGGTGAAGTCGATCACACAGTCTGCTGCGGAAATCGCGGTGCAGGCATCATCACCAATGGTGACCCCGGTGCTGGCACCATTGGTGTCGCCCGCGTCGCGCCCGACGAAGGCCGAGCCCGCCTGGTCGAAGGCCGACGCCAGTTCGACTGCGTCGTCGCTCAGCGCAGCTTGCACCAGCATGCGCCCCATTCTTCCGGACGCTCCAGCGACCGCTACGCGAACCTTGCTCATGAATCTTCTCCTGCGCGAACCCCTGCGGGGCCAATCGCCATTGCATTCGTTTCCGTCAGCGGCGCCGCTGCGTTGCTTCGACCTCGACCACCCGGCTGCGCTCGGTGACCGAACCGGCCGCCTCGCTGCCGTCGGCCGCCACCACGTCACCATCGACCCGATCAAGCACATCGTCCACGAAGAAAATGCTGATCACCCGCTGCTCCGCTGGACCGCGACCGGGCTGGAAGAGGTAGACGTAATCCCAGCGATCTTCCCGGAAGACATCGACCACCAGCGGGGTGCCAAGCACGAAACGGACCTGTTCGCGTGTCATCCCGTGTCTGAGCTGAGCGACCATGGACTGATCGACATAATTGCCCTGCCTGACGTCGATTCGATAGGGGTTAACCCGGTCGGTGAGCGCGTCGAAAGAGCAAGCCGAGAGCATGAAGGCCGCGGAAATTACCGCAAATAAGGGTTTTATGTGCATGTCACTAGCTGAAGAATGGAAAGGCTGGAAGAGGCGATCGTTCTCAGAACGAAGCGAAAAATATATCATAGGGCGACTATAGCCGGTTCGCTCATAAGCAGTGCGCTCCGACGTGACGCACGACACAGCGCCAATGCTGCCACCACAAGGCCTTCCCATGACCGACAATTCCAAAAATCTGAAGAACATCGGCCTGAAGGCGACTTACCCCCGCCTGAAGATTCTCGATCTTTTCCAGCACTCCGAACAACGCCATCTGACCGCTGAAGATGTTTATCGGGCGCTGATGGCCGAAGGCATGGATATCGGCCTGGCCACCGTTTATCGGGTGCTCACCCAGTTCGAACAGGCCGGGTTGCTCGAGCGGCACTATTTCGAGGCTGGCAAGGCAGTATTCGAGCTCAACGAGGGTGGGCACCACGACCACCTCGTGTGTCTCGGCTGCGGGCACGTAGAGGAATTCTTCGACCCCGAGATCGAGCAACGTCAGGTACGAATCGCGAAAGAGCGGGGGTTCGAGGTCAAGGACCACGCGCTCTATCTTTACGCCGAGTGTCTCAAGACCGACTGCCCGCACCGCGACAAAGCGGACTGAGCCGGTCTCCGCAGGCATCCGGCTCCTCCCGCCGGAGCGGCTACTCTGGTGGTTTGCGCAGCATTTCCGCTGCGTGACTGCGCGTCGTGACGGTGATGTTCACGCCTCCGAGCATTCGAGCCACTTCTTCGATCCGTTCGGCGTCATCGAGCTGGACCACGCGACTGATTACCTCATCGCCCGCTTTCTGCTTGGAAATTTGCCACTGCCAGTCCGCGCATGCGGCAACCTGCGGCAGGTGGGTCACGCACAAAACCTGACGATCGCGCCCAAGCCGCCTCAGCATCGTGCCAACAATCTCCGCGACACCGCCTCCTATCCCGACATCCACCTCGTCAAAAATCAGTGTCGGCGTAGCGGACTCCCTGCTGGTCATCACCTGGATCGCCAGGCCGATTCGGGACAGCTCTCCACCTGAAGCAACTTTGGCGAGGGGCCGCAAGGGCTGATTCGGATTCGCCGCGACCCGGAACTCGACCTGCTCGAGTCCGTGCGCACTTCCATCGTCATCGGTCACCAAGGCCGCCTCGAAACACCCCCCCGCCATCGCGAGCCCCTGCATCGCTTCAGTCACCTCGCGTGACAAGGCGGCAGCCGCTGGCACACGCCGAGCACTCAGCGCTTTCGCCGCCTTGAGATAGGCCTCGCGCGCCTCGGCCTCTATCTGCGCAAGTCTGCCCGAGTCTGCCCGCTCGGTCAGTTCTGCGAGTTCCTCCGCCCAGCGCGCCCTCAGACCCGGCAGCGCTTTCGGCTGGACTCGATGCTTGCGCGAGACATCCAGGATCGCGCCGATACGGCGATCCAGTTCGGCCAGCCGACCCGGGTCGAGATCCAGCCGATTCCGGTAGCGACGCAGCGCATGCAAGGCCTCATCGACCTGAATCGCAGCGCCGGCGACCAGTTCTCCGGCTTCCGCCACTGCAGGATCGATTTCGGCCATCGACTCCAATCTCGCGCCGAGGCTTTGCAGCATCGCGCTGATCGTGACTTCACCCTCGGCCAACAGTGCCAGCGATGCCTCGGCGCCCTCGATCAGCGACGCAGCATGTGCAAGACGGCTCTGCTCGGCATTGAGCTCTTCCCACTCCTGCGGATCGAAACCGAGTTGGCCGACCTCCGCGAGCTGCCACTCCAGCATCTCCCGCTGACGCTCGGCCGCTGCCGAGTCGCGTTCGGCCTCGTTGCGGCGCTGTGATGCCTTGAGCCAGGCGCGATAGAGGGCACCGACCTCAGCCACGAGACCGCGCGCGCCCGCATGTGCGTCCACCAGTGCCCGCTGGGCGTCCTGGCGAAGCAAGGCATGGTGGGCATGCTGGCCATGGATGTCCGCGAGGCAATCCCCCGCCTTGCGCATTTGCGCTAGCGTTGCCGGCACGCCGTTGATCCAGGCTCGCGAGCGCCCGCTGGCTTCGACGACCCGCCGCAACATGATCAGCCCCTCGTCCAACGGGATGTCGAAACCGTCGAGCAAGTCTGCGAGCTGCCCGTTCTCGGGCACATCGAACTCCGCGGTGATGTCTGCCTTGTCCCGGCCACTGCGGACGCTGGCGGCATCGGCACGGCCGCCGAGTGTCAGTCCGAGCGCATCCAGCAAGATCGACTTGCCCGCGCCGGTCTCGCCGGTAAGCGTGCCGAAGCCGGCGCCGAATTCAAGCTCTAAACGGTCGACAATGACGAAATCGCGAATGGTGAGTCGTCGCAACATGGATTACTCGAAAAGCGGGATAAGGGTGGCGCTTCAGGGCAACCGGGGCACTGCGCTCCAGTGCAGCTTCTCACGCAGCATCGCAAAGTAGCTGTAGCTCGGTGGGTGCAACAAGCGCACCACATTCGGCGAGCGGGACACGCGAACGCAATCGCCCGAGCGAGCGTCAAAGTGCGTCTGGCCATCGCAATGGACCCGGGCGTCGTGCGGCGGCAGCAGCACGATGTCGATTGTGCAGTCGTCCGGCAAAGTGATCGGTCGCGCGGTCAAACCATGCGGACAAAGCGGCACCAGCGCAATACCCCCGACATTGGGATGCAGGATCGGCCCATTGGCCGACAACGCGTAAGCGGTGGACCCGGTGGGCGTGGTGACGATCATCCCATCGGAACGCTGGGTATAGACGAATTCGGCGTCGATGGAGACATCGAACTCGATCATCCGCCCGATATCGCCCTTGTTGACGACGACATCGTTCAACGCCAGCGTGCGGAACACGCGGTCACCATTGCGCAGCACCTCTACGTTGAGCATCGAGCGCCGCTCTTCGGAAAAGTCACCAGCCAGCATCTCGGACAAGCGGTCCACCGCCTCTTCACGACCCACGTCGGTGAGAAAGCCGAGCCGACCCTGGTTCACTCCGATGAGCGGCACATCGTGCTCGGCCAGCCGTCGCGCGGTGTTGAGCAGGGTGCCGTCACCACCCAGGACCAGCGCCAGATCGCTGCTGGCACCGATCTCGTCGTAAGTCGCGACTGCGTAGCCGCCAGCCATCCCGATTGAACTCGCGGTGCCCTGCTCGATCCACACCGTGTATCCGCGTTCGCGCAAAAAGGCCGCGATGAGCAACACGGCATCGACAACATCCCGACTCTGGTATTTGCCGACGATAGCGATGGTCTCGAAGCGCATATTCATGCCCGCGATTAAACCACATTAGCCCATTGTGCAGTGCCAGGCCGCGCTCTGGCGCGCATCACGCGGCATTGCGGGTCCGAGCACGGTCCGGCTTGCCAGACCCGGGCACTGATATAGAATCATCCCTGCCATGAATGAGCTCGATACCCGGTCACGCATCCTGCTGAAAACGCTAATCGAACGATATATCGCCGAAGGTCAGCCGGTGGGTTCGCGCGCGCTATCCCGCCACTCTGGCCTGGAACTGTCGCCGGCGACGGTGCGCAACGTGATGAGCGATCTCGAGGAGATGGGCTTCATCGCCAGCCCCCACACTTCGGCCGGTCGCATGCCCACTGCACAAGGGTATCGTTTCTTCGTCGACTCACTGCTCACGGTCCAGCCGCTCGAGCAGAACCGCATCCAGCAGTTGCGCGGGCAATTGCAGCCCAGTCAGCCCCAGCGCCTGATCAGCACCGCGTCGCAGCTGCTATCCGACCTCACCCGTTTCGCCGGGATCGTGGTCAGTGTGCGGCACGAAGTCGCCCGCATCCGCCAGATCGAGTTCATCAGCCTGTCGGAAACCCGCATTTTGCTGATCATCGTCACTACGACGGGCGACGTACAGAACCGCATCCTGCTCACTAAGCGCCCCTACAGTGCTTCCGAACTGGTGGAAGCGGCAAATTATCTCACCGCGCACTTTTCAGGCTTTTCTTTCGATGAGATGCGCAGCCGCCTGCAACGCGAACTCAGTCAATTGCACAGCGATATCAGCGAGCTGATGGCGGCTGCGGTCGAGGCCGGTAACGAGGCAATGCAGGAAACCGACGAGCGCTACGTACTGTCCGGCGAAACCAACCTGCTCGACGTCGAGGACTTGTCGTCCAACATGACGCGTATCCGCGAGTTGTTCAAGCTCTTCGAACGCAAGACCAGCATGATGCAGTTGCTCGACCTGTCCCAACGGGCCAAAGGCGTGCAGATATTCATCGGGGGCGAATCCGGCCTGTCCGAACTGGATGACTGCAGCGTGGTCACCGCCAGCTACGAAATGGACGGTAACCTGGTCGGTTCGGTCGGCGTGATCGGCCCCACCCGCATGGCCTACCACCAAGTGATACCGATCGTGGACATCACCGCCCGCCTGCTGTCCAACGCCTTGTCCTCACGTGACTGAGCATTCGAGCATAGCTGCACCGACCGAACATTCAAAAGGATCATCATGGCCCGTTTCTGGCCCGAACCCGAATACACGCACGGCACGCCCCCCGCCACCGGCATCGTGCTCGTCAATCTTGGCACCCCTTCGGCACCGACTGCCGCCGGACTGCGCCCCTACCTCAAGCAGTTTCTCTCCGATCCGCGGGTCGTAGAGATTCCAAAGCTCGTATGGTGGCCGATTCTCAACGGCATCATCCTCAATCTGAGGCCTGCCAAGTCAGCCGAAAAGTACGCCAGCATCTGGACTGACGAGGGCTCGCCGCTCAAGGCACATACCGAGAAGCAGGCCAAACTGCTCGCGGGCCATTTGCACCAGGCCGGGCACCCGGAGCTGCATGTCGCATGGGCGATGCGCTATGGCGCGCCTTCGATCCCCGGCACCCTCAACGCATTGCGCGCCAAAGGCTGCACGCGCATCCTGGTGCTGCCGCTCTACCCGCAGTTCGCCGCCAGCACCACCGCCAGCGTGATGGACGAGGTCGCGCGCTGCCTCTCCCACTGGCGCAATCTCCCCGAGCTGCGCTTCGTGCGCAATTTCCATGACCACCCCGCCTACATCGCCACACTTGCGCAAAGCGTACGTGAGCACTGGATTGAAAATGGCCAGGGCGACAAGTTGGTGATGAGTTTCCATGGCGTTCCTCGCCGCTCGCTCGACCTCGGCGACCCCTATCACTGTGAGTGCTACAAGACCGCCCGACTCGTGGCCGAAGCACTGGAACTGCCTGCCGACCGATGGCAGCTGACCTTCCAGTCGCGCTTCGGCAAGGCGGAGTGGCTGCAGCCCTACACCGAACCGACCCTGAAAAAGCTCGCTCATGGCGGCCTGAAGTCGGTCGACCTGATGTGCCCCGGTTTCGTCTCCGACTGTCTCGAGACCCTCGAAGAGATCGCCATGGAATGCAAGACCACCTTTCTCGGCGCAGGCGGCGAGCGCTTCCACTACATCCCCTGCCTGAACGAACGCCACGACTGGATCCAGACCCTGGAAACGATTGCGCGCGAACACATGGGCAACTGGTTGACGCTGGCCAAGCCTGACGAGGGCCAGCTCGCAGCGGCCGCCAGTCGGGCCAAGGAACTGGGAGCGAAGCAGTGACGCTCGACCCGCGCCTGCGCGTAGGAATCCAGTGGCTGCTCAACGCCTTCGCGTTGATGCTGGTGCCGGAGCTGGTTTCCGGCCTGGTCGTGGAGAGCTATCTGTCGGCGTTGCTCACTGCACTGCTGCTGGGGCTGATCAACGCGCTGATCCGGCCCCTGCTTGTGCTGCTCACCCTGCCGATCACGGTGCTGACGCTCGGCCTGTTCACCTTGGTCATCAACGCGCTGCTGTTCTGGGGGGTCGCCACCCTGGTCGCCGGCGTGCAGGTCGACGGCTTCTGGAGCGCATTCTGGAGCGCGCTGGTGTTCAGCCTGCTCACCTGGCTGGTCGCAATTGCGGTCGGCAATCCGGCAGACCGTCGAATCCAGGTAGTGGTGGGACGGCGACGTCCCTGAAAGCACGCATGTCGCACCTGGCCCGGATCACGCTGACCCGGGCCAGAGAGCCTCCTCCGTCATAAACACCCTCAAGTCTTCGCCTGACCAGCCGTAAAAGCCTCGGATTGAGCTTTTCGGAGGCTACGCCGGCTTGGAAATCGCATCCTCTGCCGTCCAGATGCGCGCTGCGCACGCGAGTTTCACCACGGCACGCACCACCGAGCACCTGGAGATCTGGTCAGGCAAGCTCACCGCCCTCTGGCGGCCACCAGGACGGTCAATCCTCAACCAGTTGCAAATCGAGCCCACCGGTTGCGGTAAAGTCACCGCGCACCGCTGCGTCGCCCTGCGCCGCCAGCCTGCGCGCTGCCGCTCCAAGACGTTTGGCGACCACGGTCGACACCTGTTCGCGAAAACGGTCACGCACCTCTTCGGTCGCCAGCGCCAGCGCTGCGGGGCTGATCTCGAGATAAGTCGTCGGTTCGACCGTAATGACGGTGTTCAGGTGGCGATGATCCTTGCTATCCAGCCAGGCTAGCTCACCAAAAATCTCGCCCGGCCCGAGCCGGGTTACCCGGCGGCCTTCGACCGACACCTCAACCTGACCCTCCAGTACCACGCCGAAACGCTGGTCAGCATCGTTTTCCCGATATATCGTGGTCCGTCCATCGGCCTTGCGCCAGTTGGATATCCGCAGGACTTCCCACAACTCGATGTCGTCGAACTCGGTGAAGAAGCCGAGCTTGCGCAACACTGCGAATCGGGTCGTATCGGCCTGGACGTAGTCTTCATCGACGATTTGATAACGCACTGCCGACAGATCTTTCGCGAATTCAGCGCCGTTGCGGTAGCGGGAGTACAAATCTTTTTCGAGGGCCTTGCGGATGACGTAATCGAGCTTCTCGGGAAGATCCGGGTTGAGTTGCGCGACCGCAGGCGGATCGGCATTGAGAATCTTGTAGACCAGCTGAGCCGGATTGGTAGCACGAAAGGGCAAGCGCCCGGTCAGCAGGTGAAACAGCACAACACCCAGAGAATAAAGGTCGGTCTTCTGGTTCAGAGGGTAGCTCTTGATCTGCTCCGGGCTCATGTAGGCTGGCGAACCCACTCCCATGATGAAGGTCGAGTCAGTCTGGATCTTCTTGTTGATGTTGAGCGCCAGGCCGAAATCCGTGATCTTGACGTTGTCATTGTCATCCACCAGGATGTTGGCCGGTTTGATGTCCCGATGAACCACGCCCTGCCGATACGCGTGATCGAGCGCCATGCAGCATTTGAAAACAATCCCGATCGTGCGATGCACCGGCAGCAGACGTTCGAAGCCGCAATAACGCTCCAGTGATTCGCCCGGAAAATACTCCATCACCACGTAAGATTCCTCGGGGTGGATGACCGCGTCGTAGATCCGGATGATATGCGGGTGATTCAGGCGCTTCGCGACCGCTTCCTCGGCCTTGAGCAGCTTAATCAGACGGCGGTTCCACTTGGCCTCGTCCTTGGCCCTGTCTTTGAAACGGACATGTTTCACCGCAACAGGTTGTGGCAGATCCGGGCTCTCGGCCAAATAGACAATCGCCGTCGCGCCGCGCCCCACCTCACGGATGATGTTGTACTTGCCGATTTTCTTCGGGGTGTCTTCCATCTGCCCTGCCACCGCAAGCCGCTCGAGTTTGCGCCCGAACTTGTCATTGAGGCTGACAATACTAGCCCGGAGCCACAGCAAGCGCCACATGAGTGTCGGCAGATCCAAAAAATCAACGCTTGGCGCTTGAAATCCTGTCAATCACCCCCAATTGCCGCTTCAATCACATGTCGACCAAGGGAGTTTTCAAGGAATGCAGGACAAGCAAGAGACCCCGCAAAACGGTGCTGCACAGACCGACGAACTCGGCCATGACCCCGGTACCGATCAACAGGCGCAACAGGGCGAGCAAAGCGATACAACGGCAGCGGACTCCACACCAGGCATCGAAGAGTGCTTGCGCACTGCGGAGTTGAAGGCTGCTGAACACCACGACGCCTGGCTTCGTGCCAAGGCCGAGACGGAGAACGTGCGTCGCCGCGCCGAAGAAGATGTCACCAAGGCTGCTCGATTTGCCGCCGAGAAATTCGCCAATGCCCTCCTGCCGGTTCGCGATAGCCTCGAAGCCGCCCTCGCAACCGAAAACCAGACCATCGAAAATCTGCGCGAAGGCGTCGAATTGACCCTCAAACAAATGGTATCCGCGTTCGAAAGCGCCGGCATCGCCCAGGAAGACCCGCTGAATGCGAAGTTCGATCCCAATCGCCATCAGGCGATCAGCGCGATCGAGGCCGACGCTGAACCCAACACCGTGATCAACGTGCTGCAAAAGGGCTACATGCTGCACGAACGCGTGCTGCGCCCAGCGATGGTGGTGGTGGCAAAGGCCAAGGGCAACTGACGCTTCAAGGCTTGAAACCGGTCCGAGCCGCCCCATATATACGACAAGACAGGGCCACAGACCCCGGCCCGCACGAACGAATGACAACGATCTAGCACCTGGAAAGGATTGAAAATGGGAAAAATCATCGGTATTGACCTAGGCACCACCAACAGCTGCGTATCCGTGATGGAAGGCGGCAAGGCCAAGGTCATCGAGAACTCCGAGGGCGCCCGCACCACCCCGTCGGTGGTAGCCTATGCCGAAGACGACGAGATCCTCGTCGGCGCGCCGGCCAAGCGCCAGGCGGTCACCAACGCCCGCAACACCTTGTTCGCGATCAAGCGTCTCATCGGCCGCCGCTTCGATGAAAAGGAAGTGCAGAAGGACATCGACATGATGCCCTTCACCATTGCCAAGGCCGACAACGGCGACGCCTGGGTCGAGGCGCGCGGCAGGAAGATCGCGCCGCCGCAGGTGTCGGCCGAGGTGCTGCGCAAAATGAAGAAGACCGCCGAAGACTATCTCGGCGAGCCGGTCACCGAAGCGGTCATCACCGTTCCGGCCTACTTCAACGACAGCCAGCGCCAGGCCACCAAGGACGCCGGCCGTATCGCTGGTCTCGAGGTCAAGCGCATCATCAATGAGCCGACTGCCGCCGCGCTCGCCTTCGGTATGGACAAGAAGCCGGGTGACAGCAAGATCGCGGTCTTCGACCTTGGTGGCGGTACTTTCGACGTGTCCATCATCGAGATCGCCGTTATCGATGGCGAGCACCAGTTCGAAGTGCTGGCCACCAACGGCGACACCTTCCTCGGCGGCGAGGATTTCGACCAGCGCATCATCGATTACGTGGTCACCGAGTTCAAGAAAGAGCAAGGCCTCGACCTCAAGAACGACGTGCTCGCACTGCAGCGCCTGAAGGAGGCCGCCGAAAAGGCCAAGATCGAGCTCTCCTCCGGCAGCCAGACCGAGATCAACCTGCCCTACATCACCGCCGACGCCTCAGGCCCGAAGCACC
>CAYTAY010000069.1:0-15797 GCA_964435845.1 uncultured Azoarcus sp. | reverse complement strand
ACCATCAGGCTGGGCGCATCGGAAATCAGGTTCTTGGGTCGGACCTTGGAAGACAGCGCCATCGTGGCGAATGGATTCGCCACGATGGCGGGCACTTGGGTACGGCCAGCGACAACGTCCGCCAGGCCGGACATGACCGCGCAACCGCCGGCAAGCACGATGTGATCGACCTCGTTGAACTGGGTAGAGGTGAAGAAGAACTGAAGCGCTCGCGAAATCTCGAGTGCAATGTTGTCCATGAACGGACGCATCAGGTCACGCTCGTAGTCATCTGGCAGGTTGCCCGCCTTCTTGGCTGCTTCGGCCTCGTCCGCGCTCATGCCATACTGCCGCGCAATGTCCTGGGTGAGCCTGGCGCCTCCGATCGACTGCTCGCGAGCGTAGATCTGCTTGCCGTCGCGCAGGATCGACACGCTCATCGCGCTGGCCCCGATATCCACCAGGGCAACGATTTTGCCCTTCGCGCCATTCGGCAGCTGGCGACTGACCAACTCGAAGGCGGCCTCCGAGGCAAAGGACTCGACATCCATCACAACTGCTTTCAGACCTGCAGCCTCGGCTGCTGCTACCCTGTCCTCGACTTTTTCCTTGCGCGACGCGGCGATCAATACCTCGACGTCGTCGGGATCGGCTGGCGACGGACCAACGACCTGGAAATCGAGGTTGACCTCGTCGATGGCGAAGGGGATGTACTGACTGGCCTCGGACTCGACCTGGAACTCCATCACCTGTTCGCGCAAGTCGGCCGGCAGCATGATGCGCTTGGTGATGACCGCAGAGGCCGGCAACGCAACCGCAACGTTCTTGACCCCGGAACCCATGCGGCGGATCGCCCGCTTTATGGCGTCGGCTACCGCATCCAGGTTCGAGATGTTGCCGTCCACCACGGCGTCGCGGGCAAGAGGTTCGACCGCATAGCGCTCTATCCTGCAGCCCTCCCGGTCCGCACCTGAGAGCTCGACGAGTTTCACCGACGACGATGAAATATCGAGCCCGGCCAGCTGAAGCGACCTGGGACGGAATAATTGGAAGTCGCTCACTCAGAAATTCCTTAAATTTCTTAACGTTAGGCCGAAAACTTGCGCAATCGCTTCAGATGCTAGCAACAAACGAGGGAAAGTGTAAAGAAAAATGCCCTACGAATGCGGCAAAAGCGCAACTTTCCAGCCACATATATAATCCTATATCGATTCGCCCACTGGATTCTTGATGCGCTGGATTCTCTACCCCATCGTCGCGGTCGTCGTCACGGCATTTGTTGCACTGGCCTCGCTCGGCACGGCGATCATTCTCGCCTGGCCCAAACTGCCCTCGCTCGAGGTGCTGACCGACTACCGGCCTCGGATTCCGCTGCGTGTGTACACGGCGGACGGCGAGCTGCTCGGGGAATTCGGCGAGGAGCGGCGAGCCCTGGTTCGTGTTCGCGACGTACCACCTCAGCTGGTGCATGCCGTTCTAGCGGCGGAGGACGAGCGTTTCTTCGAACATCACGGCTTCGACCCGATCGGTATCGTCCGCGCGGCCATCGCCAACTTCACGGCACGCGACAGAGGTCAGGGCGCATCGACGATCACCATGCAGGTCGCGCGCAACTTCTTTCTATCGCGCGAGAAAACCTACAACCGCAAACTGTACGAAATCCTGCTCGCGATCAAGATCGAGCAAAACCTCACCAAGGACGAGATCCTCGAGGTCTACATCAATCAGATCTTCCTCGGGCATCGCGCTTATGGCTTCTCGGCTGCGGCGAGAACCTACTTCGGCAAAACCCTGGCCGAACTGACCCTGGCCGAGACTGCAATGCTGGCCGGTCTGCCGAAAGCGCCGTCGGCCTACAACCCGGTGAGCAATCTGCGCCGCGCCACGTTGCGCCAGCAATACGTGCTTCGCCGGATGCTCGAAGCCGGGTTCATCGATAATGCCGCGTTCGAAGCCGCCCGCGCCGAACCCCTGCAGCTTGCCTTCAGCCGCAGCCCTTCCACGTCCGACACCGGCGGGGACTTCGTCGCCGAAATGGCCCGACAGATTGCGCTGGCCCAATTTGGCGAGGAGGTCTACGGCCTCGGACTGCGCGTCATCACCACGGTGACCCGGGATGACCAGGCGCACGCCAAGGCCGCCGTGCGAAGGGGCGTAATGGAATTCGACAGGCGACGCGGATACCGCGGGCCGGAAGCCTTCGTCGAGATCGCCGGCGCCAGCGAAGACAAACTGGTCGAGCTTCTGGGCAACTATCGCGACTTCGGCGAGTACCGCGTCGCGGTCGTCCTCGAGGCCTCCACCTCCAGGGTAAAAGCCTACCGCAACGGCGAAGTCATCGAGATCAGCGGTAATGGGCTCGCCTTCGCGGCGCCGATGCTGGCCGAACGCGCACCGCAGACTCGCCGCATCCGGCCGGGCGCGATCATCCGGGTGGTCGACAACGCTGACAAAGGCTGGGAGATCGTGCAACTGCCCGAGGTCGAGGCGGCGCTCGTCGCCATCGATGCGAACACCGGCGCGGTGCGGGCGCTGGTCGGCGGCTTCGACTTCAACCGCAGCCACTTCAACAATGCAACGCAGGCCGTTCGCCAGCCCGGGTCGGCGTTCAAGCCTTTTATCTACTCGGCTGCGATAGAACATCAGTATTCGCCTGCAAGCTACGTGGAAGACGAGCCACTTTATTTCCCTGCGGGCGTGACTGGCAGCAAAGCCTGGGAGCCAAAGAACTACGACAGCAAATACGACGGGCCGATGACGCTGCGGGAAGCCCTCGCGCGATCCAAGAACCTGGTCTCGGTTCGCATCCTGCAGGCAATCACGCCGCAATACGCGCAGGATTACATCGCCCGCTTCGGGTTCCCCGCCTCGCGCCACCCGGCCTTCCTCACCATGGCGCTCGGCGCCGGGCAGGCCACGCCCTGGGAACTGGCCAGCGGCTACGCGGTGTTCGCCAATGGCGGTTATCGCATCGAGCCCTACATCGTCCAGGAGATACTCGACGCCGATGGTCGCACCATCGCCAGGGTCGACCCGCCGATTGCCGGCCAGAGTGCGCCGCGGGTCATCGACCCGCGCAATGCCTGGCTGATGGATTCCATGCTCCAGGACACCATTCGCAGCGGCACGGGTGCTCGAGCACGGTCGCTCGGGCGTAACGACATCGCCGGCAAGACCGGCACCACCAATGACTATGTCGACGCCTGGTTTGCCGGCTACAACCCCGATATCGTCGCGGTGACCTGGGTCGGCTATCCCCAGCCGCGCAACCTCGGCCGGGGCGAGACCGGTGGACGTGCGGCACTGCCGATCTGGATCGACTTCATGAGTCACGCCTTGAAGGGCTTGCCCGAGAAGGCCCACCCTCGCCCAAGCGGCCTGCTGCCGATCAGGCATGAGGGCAGCAGCGTGACTGATTGGTACTACCAGGAACACCTGCCACCCGAGCCTCCGCGTCGCGAAGAGGAATTGCCGGACATCCCGGAATTGCGCTTCTTCGTCACCGAGCAGACGCCCTGGCAACCTTCGCCGCCGCCGATTCCCGCCGCAGGGCCGGCCACGCCCGCGCCGGTCGAGGAACGCAGTCTTGCGCCGCTGCAGCGCTGAGCGCGCTGCAAGCGGTCTTGCTTACCCTGCCTGCAGTGTCACCGACTCACCGGCCTGTTCGCTGACAAGGCGGGAGAGCGTGCCATAAAGCTCTGCGCCATCCCTGCCGGAGATCCATCCGCCTTCTTCCGGCCGGAAGTGAAAACCGCCGGAACGCGCGGCGACCCAAATCTCGCGTGCCGCGGTATGGCGATTGATGATGATCTTGCTACCATCGTCGAACTCGACCTCGAGGATGCCCCCGGGCTTGGATTCGATGTCGACATCGGCGCCGCAGTTTTCAATGGCCGCCTCGATGCGCATCAGTTCGGCGTCTGCCAACGCGCTGAAGACCGACTCTTCCATCACCACTCCTTCTGTTAGCATTTGAATTTTTTCATGGGCAAGACCATGCGCAACCTGCTTTTCGCCGGCGCCGTCTGCGGCAGCCTGCTGCTCACCGCCTGCGGTTTCCGCGGGCCGCTTTACCTGCCCGAAGTTCCAGCGCCGGCTCCTGCCAGCCTCTCCGATCATACCAAGCCGATCGTACAATCTCCCCGATGACTCCTGATTTCCCGATGAGCACCCTGCAACGCGGCCCAGATGGCCTGCAGGTGGAAGGTGTCAGCCTGCAGACCATCGCTGCACGCTACGGCACGCCGACCTTCGTCTATTCGCTGGGCGCATTGCGCGAAGCATACGATGCCTATGCCAAGGCACTCGCCGGGGTGAACGCTCGGGTGCACTATGCAGTCAAGGCCAACTCCAACCTCGGCGTACTGTCAGCTTTTGCCAGCATGGGCACCGGCTTTGACATCGTCTCCGGCGGCGAACTCGCGCGCGTCATCGCCGCCGGTGGCGACCCCGCCACCGTGGTGTTCTCAGGGGTCGGCAAGAGCCATGCCGAAATCCGCCAGGCACTGGCGGCCGGCATCGAGTGTTTCAACATCGAATCCGCCTCCGAGCTCGACCGCATCGACCTCATCGCCGGAGAAATGGGCCTGCGGGCACCGATCGCGTTCCGCGTCAATCCGGACGTCGACCCCAAGACCCATCCTTACATCTCTACCGGACTGCGCACCAACAAGTTCGGCGTCGCGTTCGACGAAGCGCTGCGGCTCTATCGCCGTGCAGCCGGCATGCGCAATCTGCACGTCCGCGGCATCGCCTGCCACATCGGCTCGCAATTGCTTGACCCGGCTCCGGCACGGGAAGCCACCGAGAAACTGCTCGGACTGGTGGACGCCCTAGCCGCCGAAGGAATCACGCTCGATCACATCGATCTGGGAGGCGGCCTCGGCATTCGCTACCGTGACGAAACCCCGCCCACGGTCACCGAGTATCTCTCGCCTATGTTGGCCGTGCTCGCGGGCCGCACGGAATGCATCTGTCTGGAGCCGGGCCGCTCGCTGGTCGGCAATGCCGGGCTGCTTCTGACCCGCGTCGAATACCTCAAGCCCGGCGTCGAGTGCAACTTCGCGGTGGTCGACGCAGCGATGAATGATCTCGCGCGGCCGGCACTTTATGACGCCTATCATGGCGTCGTTGAAGTGAGTCCGCGTGGCGAAGGCGCCCGGCAATACGAAATCGTCGGCCCGATCTGCGAGAGCGGCGACTTTCTCGCCCACGACCGTAGCCTGGACGTCGCCGAGGGCGACCTGCTGGCCTTCCTCTCGGCCGGCGCCTACGGCATGACGATGAGCTCCAACTACAACACCCGGCCGCGTGCCGCCGAGGTCATGGTCGATGGCCACAGAACCTGGGTGGTACGTGAGCGTGAGACGGTCGAGTCGCTCTTCGCACTAGAGACGCCGCTACCGCTCGGCTGATCGAGATCCAGCGAGCCGGGCCATGCGATCAACGCGGGTGTTACTCCTCCTTTTCGCCCTGCTCTCGCTGCCGTTCAAGGTATCGGCGCAGGAGCCAAGGCTGCCGGCAACGGTGGAGCAAGCCCTGTCTCGCGCCGGCATCTTTGCCGACAATGTCTCGACTTGGGTGCAGGCGGTGGATTCGGAGCACGCCACGCTCGCCTACAACGCCGCTCGTCCGATGAACCCGGCCTCGGTGATGAAGCTGGTTACCGCCTTCGCCGCGCTGGATGCACTCGGTCCCGCCCATGTCTGGACGACACGCCTTGCGCGTTCCGGCCCGGTCGCCAATGGCACCCTGGCGGGTGATCTTCACATCATCGGCGGGGCCGACCCGGTGCTCGGTTACGAGCGCATGTGGCGTCTGCTGCGTCGCCTGCGGGAGACTGGCATCGACAACATCGCAGGCGACATCGTGCTCGACGGCAACTCGCTGCAACTGCCGGAGCACGATCCTTTCGCGTTCGATGGCCGCGGACTGAGACCCTACAACAGTGGCCCTTACGGCATGCTGTTGCACTTCAACACGCTGCAACTGTTCCTCACCCCGGGCGAGCCCGGCACACTGGTCGGCATGGTCAGCAGCCCGCCGATCCACGGCCTGAGCATCGATAACCGCATCGTCAGCCAGACCGGCGCCTGCGGGGTCTGGCACCGCAACCTCGACGCCCGGGTCGAGACGACGCCCGATGGCCCGCGCCTGGCGCTGATCGGCAGCCTGCCAGCCAGTTGCGGCCAGCGAAACTGGGCAGCCTCACCGCTGGCACCAGAGCATTTCGCCAATGCAGTGGTGTCTGCCCTGTGGGCCGAGGTCGGCGGTCGTCTCCAGGGTCAGGTGCGCAGTGGCACTGCCCCGGCCGACGTCGAGATCATTCTGACCGACTCCTCGCCCGCGCTGGCCGAAGTCGTCCGCGAGATGAACAAATGGTCGAGCAACGTCATCGCCCGCCAACTGCTCGCCAGCATCGGTCGCCGGGAACCGGGCGCGCTCGACATGGTGGCCGCCGGCGCGCGGGTAGCTGGGCAAAGACTGCAGCTTGCCGGTGTGGACACCGCAGGACTGGTGATCGAGAACGGCGCCGGCCTGTCGCGCATCGAACGGATCCGCGCCGACAGTCTCGGGCAGATGCTGGTCGTTGCCTGGCGACGGCCGTGGATGCCGGAGTTCATCTCGGCGCTGCCAATGGCCGGCATCGACGGCACCGCACACCAGAGGCTCCGCGACAGCCCGGCGCGCGGCCAGGCCCACATCAAGACCGGCACCATCAATCAGGTGCGGGCGATCGGCGGCTACGTACTGGATCGAAACGGCCGGCGCCACGCGGTGGTGATGATGGTCAACGACCCCAAGGCGCACGACAGCCAGGCCGCGCAGGACGCGCTGCTGGAGTGGATCTGGGCAGCGCGCTGAGCGCAACGAAACGCACCGCATCGTCAGCTCACCGTGGGCATCGGCAATGTACGCCCGTGCAGCAGCACCCACCAGCCACGCACCACGCGGTAGATGACCCACACGCTGGCGCCCACCAGCAGGATGACACCGACGATCGCGCCGATCACGGTGATCAGCAACGCGATCGACACGACGACCCATAGCAGCGCGAACCAGAAGGTGCGGATCTGCCAGCGAAAGTGGCTCTCGAGCCAGGTGCCCCGCACCGCGTCGCGCTTGACGTAATTGATCACCACCGCGACGATCGACGGGATGCTGGCGAGAAAGCTCAGCAGCAAGGCCACCGATCCGACCAGGCCCGACACCAGGGCGAAAGCGTGCAGCGCATAGACCAAGTGGGTGATCATCACCAGGGTCCGCATCGAATCCGGCCGGTCGTCACCCGGGCCGCGCACCACGCCGGCAGGCCGCGCAACACGTTCGTCCCTCATAGTCCCAGCCTCTCCCACATGTCGTCCACCTTGCGCTTGACCGCCTCGTCCATGACGATCGGCCGACCCCACTCGCGGTCGGTTTCACCCGGCCACTTGTTGGTGGCGTCCAGTCCCATCTTGCTGCCCAGGCCGGCGACCGGGCTGGCGAAGTCGAGATAGTCGATCGGGGTGTTGTCCACCAGCACGGTGTCGCGGGTGGCGTCGATCCGGGTGGTCATCGCCCAGATCACTTCCTTCCAGTCGCGGATGTTCACATCGTCGTCCACCACGATGATGAACTTGGTGTACATGAATTGGCGCAGAAAGCTCCAGATACCGAACATCACCCGCTTGGCGTGACCCGGATACTGCTTGCGGATGCTGACCACCGCGAGCCGGTAGGAGCAGCCTTCGGGCGGCAGGTAGAAGTCCGTGATCTCGGGAAATTGCTTCTGCAGCAGCGGCACGAACACCTCGTTCAGCGCCACCCCGAGCATCGCCGGTTCGTCCGGCGGCTTGCCGGTGTAGGTCGAGTGATAGATCGGGTCGCGGCGCATCGTCATGCGCTCGATGGTGAACACCGGGAAATCCGAGACCTCGTTGTAATAGCCGGTATGGTCGCCGTAGGGGCCTTCGGGCGCCATGTCGCCGGGGTGGATCACCCCCTCGAGCACGATCTCGCTCGAGGCCGGCACCTGCAGGTCGGAGCCGATGCACTTGACCAGTTCGGTCTTGGCCCCGGCGTCACCGCGCCGAGAATCGTCGCCGGGTCGCAGCCCAGCACCACCGCCACCGGAAACGGCTCGCCCGGGTGCGCAAGCCGGTGTTCGCGAAAATCCAGCGCACCACCCCGGTGCGCCAGCCAGCGCATGATCACGCGATTGCGGCCAATGACCTGCTGGCGGTAGATGCCGAGGTTCTGCCGTTTCTTGCCCGGGCCACGGGTGACGACCAGACCCCAGGTGATCAGCGGTGCCACGTCGCCCGGCCAGCAGTGCTGGATGGGCAGTTGCGCGAGATCGACCGCCTCGCCCTCGAGCACTTTCTCCTGGCAGGGTGCCGAGCGCTGCAGCGAGGGCGCCATGTTCAGCACCTGTTTGAACACCGGCAGCTTGTCCCAGGCGTCCTTGAGCCCCTTGGGCGGCTCCGGCTCCTTGAGGAAGGCCAGCAACTTGCCGACCTCGCGCAAGGGCGTCTGCCAGTCGCGTTCCGGCCCCGGATCTTCACCCATGCCGAGCGCGACCCGCTCCGGCGTGCCGAACAGATTGGCCAGCACCGGTATCGATTGCGCCACACCCCGGGTCACCGGTTTTTCGAACAGCAGCGCCGGCCCGCCGGCGCGCAGCACCCGGTCGGCGATCTCGGTCATCTCGAGGTGGGTGTCCACCGGCACCGTGATCCGTTTGAGCTCGCCCCGTTGCTCCAGCTGGGCGATGAAGTCCCGCAAGTCCTTGTATCTCATGAGCCGGCAGGCTTCCTATCCACACCAAAGCTGCATTGTATCTGCTGCCCGACGGCCATGCTTCGACACTTGACTGCCTCGATTCGGGGAGGCGCCTTGTTAAAACCATCGTATCTTGGACGGAACAATTTAGGTTCCAGCCGGCACGTGCTCTGGCGTGTCACAGGCGCCGATTAGCAGACACCTCCCCCTTCGAAGGGGAGGTGCAGCTTGATAGCGAGGGGTTCCGCAACAGCTCACATGCCAGCGTGACCGGTTATTGGGGCCCTTCATTCACCTGATTAACATCTGCGCTTAACCCGTGCGTAACACATTGACTCCAGACTTCGCAGCTCGTTCACCCCCCAGACAAACGACTCGAAAGGACGGACAGATGAACAAGCGCACGTGCACGATGATCCTGGACAACGGCGAGGGCGATGAGCCGTTGTGTAACCACACACAGAACCCGAGCTTCGACCAGGTTCTGGCCAGCCGAACCAGTCGTCGCACCGTCTTGAAAGGCGGCCTGAGTGCCTCCATCGCGCTGATGTTCGGCGGCGCGCTTAGCGCCTGTGGCGGCTCGGGCGGGGGATCCTCCTCCGGCTCTGGCGGCGCAACCCCGAAATCGGCCCTCGGCTTCGACGCGATACCGGTCAGCAGCGCGGACAATGTGGTGGTTCCCGCAGGCTACCGCACGCAGGTGCTCGCACCCTGGGGCACACCGATCACCGGCAACTTTCCGGCCTTCGATCCGTTGACGAACACTGGTGCCGACCAGGGCAACCAGGTCGGCAGCCACCACGACGGCATGCACTTCTTTCCGATCGATGGCCAGAACCCCTTCGAGGGCAGCTCCAGCGACGGCTTGCTGGTGATGAATCACGAGTACGTCGAGCCGCGCTTCATGCACGCCTCTGCGGTCGGCCAGGCCTTGAGCCGCAGCGCACTGCCTGCGCTGGTCGATGGCAAGCGACCGGCGGACGAGGTGCTGACCGAACTCAACGCCCACGGCGTATCGATCGTCCGCATCCAGCGGCAGGCCAATGGTCAATGGATCATTGTTCCGGACTATCGCAATCGGCGCATTACCGGCCTGACCGAAATCGAAATCGCCGGTCCGGTGCGCGGTGACGACAAGGTCAAGACCCCATTCAGCCCCGACGGCACCCGCACCCGCGGTACATTGAACAATTGCGCGCATGGCGTCACCCCTTGGAACACCTATCTCACCTGCGAAGAGAACTGGGCCGGCTACTTCGTCAATCGTGGCGAGCGCCCGCGCGAGCACGCGCGCTACGGCGTGGCCACCACCAACGCTCGTTACGGCTGGGATCTGGCCGATAGCGGCGCCGACGAATATGTTCGCTTCAATGCCAGCGCGATCGGCGCAAGCGCGCTCGAAGACTATCGTAACGAACCGAACACCTTCGGCTGGGTGGTCGAGATCGACCCCTTCGATCCCACCTCCACTCCGATCAAGCGTACCTACCTCGGCCGTTTCGCCCACGAGGGTGTGATCTTCCAGGCCCCGGTCGAGGGCCAATCCGTCGTCTGCTACGCCGGCGACGACGCGCGCAACGAGTATATCTACAAGTTCGTCAGCGCCCGCCCGTACAACAAGGCCACCGCCAACGGCAGCCTGCTCGACGAGGGCACCCTGTACGTGGCACGCTTCAATGAGGACGGCAGCGGCACCTGGCTGCCCCTGATCTTCGGTCTTGCTCCGCTGACACCCGAGAACGGCTTCATCAGCCAGGCAGACGTTTTGCTGAACACTCGCCTGGCTGCCGATGCCGTTGGCGCCACAAAAATGGACCGGCCGGAATGGGGCGCGATCGACCCGACCAATGGCATGGTGTATTTCACCCTGACCAACAATTCCACACGCGCTGAAACCGACACAGCCAACCCCCGGGCGAACAACCGCTGGGGCCACATCATCCGCTGGGCCGAGGCCGGCGATAATCCGACCGCTACCACCTTCGATTGGGACATCTTCATCCTCGCCGGACCGACCGACGACTCCGACTTCAACGGCCAGCCGCTGGACGACAGCCAGATCTTCAACAGCCCGGACGGCCTGTGGTTCGATCCGGACGGACGTCTCTGGATCCAGACCGATATCAGCGAAGGTGTCATGAACACTGGCGATTTCGTTCAGTTTGGAAACAACCAGATGCTCGCGGCCGATCCGGTAAGCAAGGAGCTGCGCCGGTTCCTTACCGGCCCGGTTGGCCAGGAGATCACTGGCGTGGTCACGACTCCGGACCGCAAGACGATGTTCATCAATATCCAGCACCCTGGTGCAACGACTACACCGGCTGAATTTGCAGCCGGAACACTCAACGGCACCTGGCCGAGCATCGGCATGTACCCTCGTTCGGCCACGCTTGTGATCACCCGTGAAGACGGCGGCGTAATCGGAGCCTGATAGACCGTCTGCGCTCAACCGGACGCTGCGGGGTATCCCGGCACACGGGATACCCCGTTTTGCGTTTCGTAGTAGCCAGGCAAAGCGGTAAAAACCCCGCTTTGCCTAACGTGAAGTAGTACCATCGTTCTTTTATCCGGCAGACGAGAACGACAAGATGGCGCGCTTGGGATCTTCGATGCGCATGGTCCGCATCGGAACGCTCTTCGCTCGGCTAATCGCCATCGCGCTGTTGGCTGCGGTGACGGTCGAAGTGGCCAACCGTTGGCTGGAGCCCGACCTGCACGTTTCCCGCGTCGAGCGCTCCACCGACCCGAGGACGGTTGCGCGCCAGATTTCGGCACGTGTGGTCGCGGATCCGGGACCACAGTTCTCGGATGACTTGCCTGACACGACCACGAGCGATGGCGGCTACGCTCTGATCGGTCTCGCGACCGGCTTCGGCGATGCACCCGGGTTCGCAATGCTGCGCGCGGCCTCGGGTGAATTTCATTCAGCGATGCTGGGCGAGAGTCTTCCCTCCGGTGCGAAAGTGATCGCGATCCGGCCGGACCATGTTCAACTGGATCAACGCGGAACCGTAGTCACCATCAGAATTTCCCGAGACGAGCTGCAGGGCATCACCCCTGCGGCCGGCCGTGCCGACGATACATAGACTCCGATTCAATCTTCCAGTCAAGATGCCCATGCTCCCTTGCTTCATTCGGTCTTTCACGGCGGTGCTGCTGCTCACCATCGGCTTTTTCCCGGCTCATGCTCAGGACGGCCCGCACGAGCCGGTATCCCTCAATTTCGTGAATGCCGACATTCAGTCGGTCGTCAACGCGGTTGGCAGAATCACGGGGCAGAACTTCCTCATCGACCCGAGAGTGAGCGGCACCCTCAACATCGTCACGAACACCCCCGTACCCAGAGAATTGACCTACCCCATCCTGCTGTCGGCATTGAGACTTCAGGGCTTCACCGCCATCGAGGACGAAGGTATCATCAAGATCGTGCTGGAAGCCGACGCCAAACAGCATGGCGCCCCGATCGCTTCCCGGGGCGGCGGCGAGCGCGGCGACACGCTGGTGACCCGAGTCTTCACGCTGCGGCATGAACCCGCCGCGCAAATGCTGGCGGTGATCAGACCGCTGGTCGCGCCGAACAATATCGTCACTGCATTTCCGTCGAACAACTCCCTGGTGATCACCGACTACGCGCGCAACCTCGAACGTATCGCGCAAGTGATCGAATCCATCGATGTCGCCCAGGGCGACGTCTCCGTCATTCCCCTCGAACACGCAGCGGCCGCCGATGTGGCGGTCACCGTGCACAAGCTTTTCAACGAGAACGGCGCAGGCGGCCAGGTCGCTACCGAGAATTACCAACGCGTCCAGGTCATCGCCGAGCCGCGTACCAACGCACTCCTGGTTCGCTCCGAAAATCCCGCGCGGCTGCGCGAAATGAGACATCTCGTCGCCTCGCTCGACCGACCGGGCGCAGGCGGCAACATCCACGTCATCTATCTCAGAAACGCACGGGCGGAAAGCGTCGCCGAAACCCTGAACGCGGCACTGGCCGGCGGTGACGGCATGGCCAGCCTTTCAGCAGCATCGATGAACCCAACCGAAGGCTCCGGCCGCAGCAATGTGGCGGCCCAAAGCGGTGCCGTGGTACAAGCCGACGCGGTCAACAACGCCCTCATTATCGTCGCCCCGGAAGCGGTCTACCGCAATTTGCGACACGTGGTGGACAAGCTTGACCGTCGGCGCGCGCAGGTGTTCATCGAGGCCCTGATCGCCGAGATATCCTCGGATCGGGCGGCAGAGTTCGGCATCCAATGGCAGAGCACGCAAATTGGTGACAGCGGCACGAGCGTACTCGGCGGCGCCAACTTCGGCGGCTCAGGGCAAAACATCATTGGCGCCGCAGCCAACATCGCTTCGGTGGGCAAGGGCCTCAACCTGATGGTCGGGCGCGGAACCGTCAAGGTCCCGATCAACGGCGAAATGGTCGAGGTCTTCAATCTCGCCCTGCTCGCGAGATTCCTCGAGACCGACAGCCGCACCAACATCCTCTCGACGCCGACGATCGTGACACTGGACAACGAAGAGGCGAAGATCGTTGTCGGCCGCAACCTCCCCTTCGTTACCGGACAGTTCACCAACACCGGGGGCGGCACAACGCCCGAGAACCCGTTCCAGACCATCGAGCGACGTGACGTCGGCCTGACACTGCAGGTACGACCCCAGATTTCGGAAGGCGGCACGATCAAGCTCGAGATCTTTCAGGAAGCCTCCTCAGTGCTGCCCACACTCGATGACAGCCGAGGCCCGGTGACCAACACGCGCTCGATCCAGTCATCGGTCCTGATCGACGACGGCGCGATCATCGCCTTGGGCGGACTGGTCGAAGACAGCTTCTCTGCGGGCGAAGAGAAGGTGCCGGTTCTCGGGGATATTCCAATCGCCGGCAATCTTTTCCGTTACCGCAGCAGACAACGCACCAAGACGAATCTTGTCGTGTTCCTGCGCCCGGTGATTCTTCGCGACGAAGGCAGCTACAACGACATGACCCAGTCCCGCTATGACTATGTGATCGGTCGGCAGCGCGCGGTATCCGAGCCGGTCCGGCTGATGCGAAACGAGCCGCAAGCGCCCGAGCTGCCTGCGCTTCCC
Source organism: uncultured Azoarcus sp. (assembly GCA_964435845.1). GTDB lineage: Bacteria > Pseudomonadota > Gammaproteobacteria > Burkholderiales > Rhodocyclaceae > Azoarcus_F. The sequence continues at coordinate 1,964 of CAYTAY010000069.1, read as the reverse complement.
GCTCCTGCAGCGCATGGCGCTGCCGACGAGCATCTCCTCCAGCCCCCTGCTCCGGTGATCGACGCGCTGATCGTCCCGGTTTCCACGGCCGTGTGGCGCTAGGGTTTGATCGATGGCTGAATCGCTTCGGCTTACTTACGCCTTCTGCCGTAAGCACGGCGTCCTGCTCAAGGGCTGTGACGACCGTGGTGCGTCGCTCGTTATCAGGGAGGATGCCGATCCGGCGGCGATAGCCGAGGTGCGACGCGCGCTTGGGCTGCCTGTTTCGTTCAACCGCGTCTCGGCGCAGGCTTTCGACACCCGCCTGGCAGATGCCTTCAGCAATGGCGACAGCACGGCCGCCGACGTTCTGGCAGACGTTGGGCAAGACGTCGACATCAAGCAGCTGATGACCGAACTGCCCGCGGTCTCGGACCTGCTTGAAACCCAGGATGACGCACCGATCATCCGCATGATCAACGCCTTGCTTACGCAGGCGGTCAGGGAACGGGCTTCGGATATCCATATCGAACCCTACGAACGCCTTTCCGCAGTGAGATTGCGACGCGACGGTATTTTGCACGACATCGCCCATCCTCACAAGGGCCTGCATGCCGCAATGGCATCACGAATCAAGATCATGGCATCGCTGGACATCGCCGAGAAGCGCCTCCCTCAGGACGGACGCATTGGTCTTCGCGTCGCAGGCAGGCAAATAGACCTGCGGGTGTCCACTCTGCCGACCACGCACGGAGAACGCATCGTGCTGCGGATTCTTGACCGCAGCGGGGATCGGCTCGGACTCGACCGCCTGGGCATGGGCGGCGACGTCCATGCCGAGTTCGCCAAACTGCTCACCCAACCTCACGGCATCGTCCTCGTCACCGGACCGACCGGCTCGGGCAAGAGCACCACACTCTACGCCGCGATCCAGAGCATGGACGCGGCACGCCAGAACATCGTAACAGTCGAAGACCCGGTCGAATATGATCTGCCCGGGGTGGGACAGATTCATGCAAACCCGAAGATCGGTCTGAGTTTCGCGAAGGCACTGCGCGCGATTCTGCGGCAGGACCCCGACATCATCATGATCGGGGAGATCAGGGATCTCGAAACCGCGCAGATAGCGGTTCAAGCGAGTCTGACCGGCCATCTGGTGCTCGCCACCCTGCACACCAACGACACGGCTTCGGCCGTGACGCGACTGATCGACATGGGTGTCGAGCCCTTCCTGCTGGCGTCTACCTTGCGTGGCGTGCTCGCCCAGCGCCTGGTACGCGTGCTGTGCGACGAATGCAAGCGTCGCCACCAACCGACTGCGACCGAGTCCAGCCTGCTCGGCGCGAACGCGCCCGAGGCCCTGTGGCAGGCATCGGGCTGCCCGGCATGCAAGCAAACGGGTTACGCTGGACGGCGGGGCATCTACGAGCTTCTCACGATGGATGCTGCGCTTGCACGGCTTGTCCATGACTGCGCGGACGAGGCAAACATAAGGACGCATGCACGAGACGCTGGCATGCTGAGTCTGCGAGAGGACGGCCTGAGGCATGTGCGTGCTGGCGTGACCTCCCTCGAAGAGCTTGTTCGCGTCACCCGCGACTAGAACGTCATGACCGCATTCCGCTACCGAGCGCTGGACCGGGAAGGTGTCGAGAAAACCGGAGTACTCGAAGCCGACACAAGTCGCGGCGCTCGAACCCAACTCCGCGAGCAGGGCCTGTTCCCCCTTGAGGTCGATAACGTCACCAGCCGCAACACCGGTGCTCCCGGGCGCAGAATCGCGTCCTCCGAGCTCACGCTTTTGTCGCGACAATGGTCGACCCTGCTTGCTGCGGGACTGACCGTGGAAGAATCGCTCGCGGCACTCATCGAACAGGCCGAGAGCGAAGACAGCCGGCAGGTTCTGGCCGGTGTGCGCTCCGAGATCCTCTCGGGTTTCAGTCTCAGGGCGGCGCTGGACCGCTACCCCCGCGCATTCCCCGAGA
>CAYTAY010000068.1:0-15990 GCA_964435845.1 uncultured Azoarcus sp. | reverse complement strand
GCTCTTTCTCGACGATCTCAAACATTTGCCTGCCTCCTGAAAAACAACCTAACTGCACACCAACATCACTCCACCCGATATCTAGTGCCTAATCGCAAGTTTACAACTAAATAGCGGGCGGATACCGACGTTAACCGAACTTTGAAAAGGCTTTTGTCATAGGCTCAGAAATTCCTCTCGAACCATGACTTCATCCTGCCGAAGACCTGGCGCAGGTTGCGCGTTTCGCGGGCCATGATCCCGCGTCGCCGTTGCGCCTGACCTTCCAAGACCAATCCCATCGCCGCCGAGAAATAGGGCTGGCAGACCACGTCCGCCAGGGCGCCGTCGTATTGGGGCGAACCGACTCGCACCGGCATGTGAAACACTTCCTCACCAAGCTCGACCATGCCGCGCATCACTGACGAACCGCCGGTCAGCACGATGCCGGACGACAGTAGCTCCTCGTAGCCGCTACGCCGCAGTTCGGCCTGAACCAACTCGAACAGCTCGGACACTCGGGGCTCGATGACGTCGGCCAGTCGCTGGCGAGACAAGGTGCGCGGCGGGCGGTCGCCCACCCCGGCCACTTCGATCATCTCCTCGGGATCAGCCAGCACATGCATCGCGACGCCGTGGCGGATCTTGAGCTCCTCCGCTTCGGAGGTCGGGGTGCGCAGCGCCATCGCGATGTCGTTGGTGATCTGGTCACCGGCCACCGGCAGCACCGCCGTGTGCCGGATCGCCCCTTGTGTGAACACCGCGATGTCGGCGGTTCCGCCGCCGATATCCACCAGACATGCCCCGAGTTCCTTCTCGTCCTCGGTGAGCACTGAGTAACTCGATGCAAGCGGCTGCAGGATCAGGTCCATCACTTCAAGACCGCAACGGCGCACGCACTTGACTACGTTCTGCGCTGCCGACACCGCTCCAGTGACGATGTGCACCTTCACCTCGAGCTTGACCCCACTCATGCCGATCGGCTCGCGCACCCCCCCCTGACCATCGATGATGAACTCCTGCGTGAGGATGTGCAGGATCTGCTGCTCGGCGGGTATCGGCATTGCACGGGCGACCTCGATGACGCGCTCCACGTCGAGCGGCGAGACTTCCTTGTCCTTGATCGCGACCATGCCATTGGAGTTGAAACTCTTGATGTGGCTGCCTGCGATCCCGGTATAGACATCGCGGATCTTGCAGTCGGCCATCAGCTCGGCCTCCTGGATCACCCGCGAGATCGCATCCACGGTCGCTTCGATGTTGACCACCACACCGCGCTTCAACCCGTTCATCGCGTGGGTGCCGAGACCGACGACGTTGAGCCTGCCGTCTGGCCGATTCTCCGCCACCAGGCAGGTCACCTTGGAGGTGCCGATGTCGAGTCCGACGATGAGATCCTTGTATTCCTTGCTCATTGCATGCCTTTCGTTGGCTGATCCTGTGCCGCCGGGGTCAGGGCAAAACCGGTGCGATAGCGCAGGTCCACCATCGCAATATCGATGCCGAGCTGTGCTTCGGCCTGAGGCCAGGTGCGCACGAAGCGCGCCAGCCGCTCGCCGGCTGGCGCGTTCGAATGCTCCCGCCCGAGCAAAAGCGCCATCCCGTCGTCGAGCTCGATCTTCCACGCCTCCCGGGGCGACAACCACAGGCGCACGGGCTTTTTCCCCAATGGCGCGAGTACCTCGGAATATTCGCGATAGCGCGCGAGCAGAAAGGCAGCCGAGCCCGGCGGGCCGGCGAAGTCGGGCATGTCGGCATTGCTCGCGGCGACGAAGACTTCGCCCTGTCGATTGACCAAGTGGATTTCGTCGGTCTCGGCCACCGTCCAGTAGGCGACCGGCTGATGCTCCTCGAGGCGCAGCTCGATCGCGTCCGGCCAGCGCCGACGCACTTCGGCGCGGCGCACCCAGGGCAGCTTCTCGAACGAGGTCCGCACGCCTTCGAGTTCGACCGTGAAAAAGTTGCCGTTGATCGAGGAGCGGGCCGCGTATTCGATCTGCGCCACGGTGACCTGCGCCGGCGGCGTCAACACCACCACCTCGCGCAGGGTGAAAAAGGGCCGCGCAAGAAACCAGATCGCGAGCGCATAGAACGAGGCGAGCAGCACGAACAACATCAACAGGTCGGACACCAGGTCGAGCAGCGCCGGCCGGTCCCACAGGCCGGTCGTCTCGCGACCACGCGCTCGAGCACTCGCGAAAGTGACCGCACGACGCAGGGCGTATCCGGGAGGCCTGTCATCGACCAAGGCGTGCATCCTCCAGAATATTCAGGCACAGGGTCTCGAAGTCGAACCCGGCGACACGCGCGGCCATTGGCACCAGCGAGTGACCGGTCATGCCCGGCGCAGTATTCAACTCCAGCAGGTAGGGACGACCGTCCTCGGCAAGCATCAGGTCGGTCCTGCCCCAGCCCCGGCACCCGAGCACCCTGGCGCTGCGCAGCGCAAGCTCGCGCAATGCACGCTCCTGCTCTTCGGGCAGGCCGCACGGGCAGTGATAGACGGTATCGTCGCTGAAGTACTTGTTCTGGTAATCGTAATTGCCGCCCGGCGCCTCGATGCGGATGAGCGGCAGCGCCTGCTCGCCGAGGAACGGCGCAGTCAGCTCGGCGCCAGTGATGAATTCTTCGGCGATGACCAGACTGTCGAACCGGGCCGCCAGCTCCCACGCGGGCTTGAGATCCTCGGCGCGGGTGACCTTGGTGGCACCCATGCTGGAACCCTCATGCACCGGCTTGACGAAGATCGGCAAGCCCAACTCGGCGGCGACCGCATCCCAGTCGGTGCCCTGATCGAGCAGTGCATAGCGCGGTGTGGGCAGCCCACATGCGGCCCAGATCATCTTGGTGCGCCACTTGTCCATCGCGATCGCCGAGGCCATCACGCCGCTGCCGGTGTAGGGCACGCCCAACATCTCGAGCATGCCCTGCACGGTGCCGTCCTCACCGCCCCGGCCGTGCAGCACGATGAAAGCACGGGCGAACCCTTCGCGCTTCAACTCGCACAGGTCGCGCTCGGCCGGGTCGAAGGCGTGGGCATCGACGCCCGACTGGCGCAGGGCGGCAAGCACCGCCTTGCCCGACATCAGCGATATCTCGCGTTCGGCGGACGATCCACCCAGCAGCACCGCGACCTTTCCGAAATCCTTGCTCACACCTGCCCCTCGCTATTGGCCAGTCGCCCCGGGATCGTTCCGATCGACCCGGCGCCCATCGTGATCACCACATCGCCGTCCTGCGCCGCGGACAGAATCGCAGCCGGCATCTCGTCGATATTTTCGACGAACATCGGCTCTACCTTGCCGGCAACCCGCAGCGCGCGAGCCAACGAACGTCCGTCCGCCGCCACCACCGGCTGCTCACCGGCCGCATAGACCTCGGACAGCAACAGAGCATCGACCGTCGACAAAACCTTCACGAAATCCTCGAAACAGTCCCGGGTGCGCGAATAACGGTGCGGCTGGAAGGCGAGCATCAACCGACGCCCCGGAAAAGCACCCCGTGCAGCCTCGATGGTCGCTGCCATCTCGGTCGGGTGATGGCCATAATCGTCCACCAGCGTGATACTGCCCCGCTCGGCACCGTCCTCGCCGGTCAGAGCGACTTCTCCGCAGCGCTGGAAGCGACGTCCCACACCCTTGAAGTCTGCGAGCGCCTTGATGATCGCTTCGTCGGTTACCTGCACCTCGGTGGCGACCGCGATCGCGGCGAGCGCGTTGAGCACATTGTGCATGCCAGGCAGATTGAGACGGATCGGCAGGCGCGAGATCGTGCCGTTCACCCGCACGGCGTCGAACAGCATCGCACCTTGCTCGGCGCGCACCTTCTCGGCACGGATGTGGGCGGTCGCGGACAGGCCGAAACGCACGATCTGCTTGGACACCAGAGGCATGATGGAGCGCACGTGCGGGTCGTCTTCGCACAGCACCGCGACGCCGTAGAACGGCAGATGCTGCAGAAAATCCACGAAGGCCTGCTTGAGCCGGGCGAAATCATGCCCGTAGGTATCCATGTGATCGGCGTCGATATTGGTCACCACCGAAATCACCGGATTGAGCAGCAGAAAAGACGCATCCGACTCGTCGGCCTCGGCGACGAGAAACTCGCCCTTGCCGAGACGCGCGTTCGCGCCGGCGGCATTGAGCTTGCCGCCGATCACGAAGGTCGGATCCATGCCACCCTCGGCGAGAATGCTGGTGACCAGCGAGGTCGTCGTGGTCTTGCCATGGGTACCGGCGATCGCGATGCCCTGTTTGAGCCGCATGAGCTCTGCCAGCATCTGCGCCCTGGGCACCACCGGGATCTGCCGGGCCCGCGCGGCGATGACTTCCGGGTTGTCTTGACGCACCGCGGTCGAGGTGACCACCGCATCCGCGTTGGCGATATTCTCGGAGGCGTGGCCGATCACCACGCGCGCGCCGAGCGAACGCAGCCTCCGCACCGCCAGGCTTTCCGACAGGTCGGAACCGCTGACCGTGAAGCCGAGATTGACGAGCACCTCGGCGATGCCGCTCATGCCGGCACCACCGATGCCGACGAAATGAATTCGCTTGACCTTATGCTTCATCAGCGCACGCCCCCGGCCAGTGCCTCGCAGGCCCCGGCCACCGTCTGGGCCGCCTCGGGTCGCGCGAGTGCGCGCGCCCGCTTCGCCATTTCCGCCAGGGCCGAACGGTCCAGCGAGGCGAGAAGCTCGGCCAGGCGGGCGGGGTCGAGCTCGGTTTGTGGAATCAGCAAGGCCGCACCTTGCTCCGAGAGGAAGCGGGCATTCACGGCTTGATGGTCGTCGACCGCGTGCGGAAACGGCACCAGGATACTCGCGACACCGACCGCGGCCAGTTCGGCGACCGTCAGTGCGCCGGAGCGACAGATCACCAGGTCAGCCCGGGCGTAGCGCTCCGCCATGTCATCGATGAAGGCTAACAATTCACCTTCGACACCGGCGTTGGCGTAAGCCGTACGCAAGGCGTCGATCTGCCGCGCACCGGCCTGATGGGTCACCTGCGGGCGGGATGGCTCGGGCATGCGCGCCAGCGCTGCCGGCACCACCTCGTTCAGTACCGCGGCCCCGAGACTGCCGCCCACGACCAACACCTTGAGCGGGCCGCTGCCTTCGGCGTAGCGGCGTTCGGGCTCAGCGACCGCAGCGATCTCGGCTCGCACCGGGTTGCCAACCCACTGCCCCTTGGGCAAGGCGTCCGGGAACCCGGTCAGCACACGATCGGCGACGCCAGCCAGCACCTTGTTGGCCAGGCCGGCAATGGCATTTTGCTCGTGAAGCACCAACGGTCGCCCAATCAAGGCCGCCATCATGCCGCCGGGAAAAGTCACGTAGCCCCCCATGCCGAGCACCACGTCCGGACGAATCCGGCGCAGCGCAGCCAGCGCCTGCCAGAAGCCGCGCAGCAGATTCAGCGGCAACATGAGCTTGCGCAGCAAGCCCTTGCCGCGCAGGGCACCGAAGCGGATCCATGCGGTCTCGTAGCCGCGCTCGAGCACCAGCCTCCCTTCCATGCCATCGGCGTTGCCCATCCAGACGATACGCCAGCCGCGGGCGCGCAGCGCTTCGGCGACTGCGATACCGGGGAAGATGTGGCCACCGGTACCGCCGGCCATGACCAGGAGCGTCTTCATCACGCGCGCCCTCCCCTGCGGATCTGGCGATTCTCCCAATCGACCCGCAGCAGGATCGCCAGCGCCAGGCAATTGGCCACCAGGGCCGAACCGCCAAAGCTCATCAGCGGCAAGGTGAGCCCCTTGGTGGGCAGCAAGCCCATGTTCACGCCCATGTTGATGAAGGACTGCACGCCGAACCAAAGCCCTACGCCCATCGCGACGAGACCGGAAAAATAGCGCTCGAAGTTGATCGCGTCGCGACCGATCGAGAACGCGCGGTGGACCAGGATCGCGAACAGTACGATGATGCTCACGACACCCACGAAGCCCAGTTCCTCGGCGATCACCGCGAGCAGGAAGTCGGTATGGGCTTCTGGGAGGTAGAAGAGTTTCTCGACGCTGCCGCCCAGCCCGACGCCGAACCATTCACCCCGTCCGAACGCAATCAACGAGTGCGACAACTGATAGCCACGGCCGAACGGGTCCTGCCACGGATCCAGAAAGCCAAGCATGCGCTCGAGACGATAGGGCGAAATCATGATCAGCACGATGAAGCCAATAACTGCGAGGGTCGCGAGCACCGCGAACGCCCTCAGGTTGATGCCGCCGAGAAACAACACCCCGAAAGCGATCACGCTGATGACGACGAAGGCGCCAAAGTCCGGCTGCATCAGCAGCAGGAAACCAGCGAACAGGATGACACCGGCCATCGGCAGGACGCCGCGGCGGAAGCTGCCCATGTCCGGCAGCTTGCGTACCGTGTAGTCGGCCGCGTAAAGAACCGCGAAAACCTTCATCAGCTCGGAGGGCTGGAGGCTGACCGGGCCCAGCGGGATCCAGCGCTGGGCGCCATTGACCTCGCGCCCCACGCCGGGAATCAGCACCAGCACCAGCAGCGCCACGCCGAGGAGGAACAACCAGGGTGCGAACTGCTGCCACTGACGCATGGTGAATTGGAATGCGAGCAGGCCGCCGGCCACACCCACGCCGAGAAACAGGGCATGACGGACCAGAAAATAGTGCGCCTGAAAGCCCGTGAAAGCGCTGCCCTCGGCGATCGCGATCGATGCCGAGTACACCATCACCATGCCGATCAGCAGCAGGGAGATCGCCGACCACATCAACAGCGGGTCGAGCTCGCGGGTGATCTGCGTCGGGTTCATCAGGCGATTGACCACCCGGCTGGTTTCCGCACGGGTGTCTTTCGGATGCTCGGCAAAGCGGGATGCAACGGAGGCGATCAGCTTCATGCCGGACTCACCTCGGCAAGCTGCAGCACCGCATCGACGAACTGGCGACCGCGGTCCGCGTAGTTGCGAAACATGTCGAGACTGGCGCAAGCGGGGGACAGCAATACCGCGTCGCCGGGTTGGGCCAGCCCATCAGCCTCGCGCACCGCGAGCTGCAGGCTCTGACTGCGCCGAACCGGCAGGTCCAGCCCAGCCAGGGTGTCGGCGATTTGCGGTGCATCACGACCGATCAGCACCACCGCACGACCACGGCGACTCAGCGGCTCGCGCAACGGTGAGAAATCCTGCCCCTTGCCGTCGCCTCCGGCGATCAGCACTGCGCGGCGATCCAGCCCTTCGAGGGCGGCGACCGTGGCGCCGACATTGGTGCCCTTGGAGTCGTTGTAGTAGTACACCCCGTCGCGACGGCGCGCGACCATTTCCATGCGATGGGGCAAGCCGGCAAAGCGGGGCAGGGCCTCGACCATGGGTGCAAGCGGGCAGCCGATGGCATGGCCGAGCGCGAGTGCGGCCAAGGCATTCATCGCATTGTGGCGCCCGGCCAGTTTCATCCGGCTGGAATCCAGCAATCGCGCCCGGCCCCGCGTGAGCCAGGTCGTGCCGGCTTCGACCTGCAGACCGAAGTCGCCGTCACGGGAGGCGCGATCGGCACCAAACCAGAGCGCCTCGCGCCCTGCGATATGCATCATGGCGACCCGCGCATCGTCCCGGTTGAGGATCTGGACACCGTCTCCGGAGAAAATGCGCGCCTTGATCCGTGCGTAGTTGGCCATGTCGCCATGGCGGTCGAGGTGGTCGTCACTGAGGTTGAGGACCGTTGCCGCGTCCGCGGTCAGTCCTTCCATGCTCTCGAGCTGGAAGCTTGAAAGCTCCAGCACCCAGCACTCGGGCAGCGGACGACGCTGTTCGATGCGCTCGAGCAGCACATCCAGTGCGGCCGGGCTGATATTGCCGGCGGCCACGGTATCAAGGCCGGTGGCCGCGATCAGCGCCGCGGTCAACGCAGTGGCGGTGGTCTTGCCATTGGTGCCGGTGATTGCGACGAGCTTCGTCGTCTTGCGTGCGTTCAAAGCTTCGAGCGCCCGGGCGAACAGGGTCATCTCGCCGACGACCGCGACACCGCGCTGTCGGGCCGCTTCCAGCAAAGAGGCATTGAAGTCCAGTCCCGGGCTGACGGCGACCAGCCCGACATCTTCCAGAAGATTGGCGGAGAACTCGCCGAGCACCACCTGCGCATCCGGCAGGCGGGTACGCAAGACCTCGAGCCCGGGCGGCGAAACCCGGTTGTCGGCGACTCGCAACCGGGCATTCGCATGCGCACACCAGCGCGCCATGGCCAGGCCGGATTCGCCCAGTCCAAGCACCAGCACGAGGGTTCCGGATAAAGGGTTCATCTGAGCTTGAGGGTCGACAAACCGAAGAGAACGAGCATGATGGTGATGATCCAGAAACGCACGACCACCTGGGTTTCCTTCCAGCCGCCAAGCTCGTAGTGGTGATGCAGCGGCGCCATGCGGAAGATCCGCTTGCCGCCGGTGGCGCGAAAATACAGCACCTGGGCCATCACCGAGAGAGTCTCCGCAACGAACAGGCCACCCATGATGAAGAGGACGATCTCCTGGCGGACCACCACCGCGATGATGCCGAGCGCTGCGCCCAGGGCGAGGGCACCCACATCTCCCATGAAGACTTCCGCCGGATAGACGTTGAACCACAGGAAACCGAGACCGGCGCCGCAGATGGCGCCGCAAAACACCGCCAGCTCCCCGGCGCCAGCGATGTAGGGCACACCGAGATAGTTCGCGAAACCTGCATGACCCGCGACATAGGCGAAGATCGCCAGCGCGCCGGCGACCATCACCGTTGGCATGATCGCCAGCCCGTCGAGTCCGTCGGTGAGGTTCACCGCGTGACTCGTGCCGTTGATGACAAAGTAGGTCAGTACGACGAAACCGGCCAGTCCGAGCGGAATCGCCACTTCCTTGAAGAAGGGTACGATGAGCTCGGTCTGCGCCGGTTCGGTGGCTGTGAGACCAAGAAACAACGCAGCCGCGAGCGCGATCAGCGAGGTCCAGAGGTACTTCCAGCGACTGGCCAAGCCCTTGGGATCGCGATGGACCACCTTGCGCCAGTCGTCCACCCAGCCGACTGCACCAAAACCCAGCGTCACCAGCAGGGTCGCCCAGACATAATGGTTGCGCAGGTCACCCCAAAGCAGCACGGTCGAGCCGATTGCGATCAGGATCAGGGCCCCACCCATGGTGGGCGTCCCGGCCTTGGTAAGGTGGGACTTGGGACCGTCGTCGCGCACCGCCTGGCCGACCTTCTTGGTCATCAACCAACGGATCACCACTGGGCCGAAGATGAACGATATGACGAGTGCGGTCATCGCCGCGAGCACGGTGCGCAGCGTGATGTAGCCGAAGACGTTGAATGCGCGGATTTCCTGACCAAGCCAGAGCGCGAGTTCAAGCAGCATGGGAACCCCCTGTGTTCGAAGGGGCGTCATTGTGCACTGCAGAAAGCGCGCTGACCACTCTCTCCATGCGCATGAAACGCGAACCCTTCACGAGCACCACGGTGCTCGCATCGAGTTGTGGCCGAACCGCCTTGACCAAGGCATCCACCGTGCGGAAATGGTGGCCGCCGTCGCCGAAGTTACGTGCCGCTACCGCACTCATGTCGCCGAGCGCAAAGAGCGCATCCACGCCCTTGGTTTTGGCATACCCGCCGATCTCATCGTGCAGTTGCGCACTCGAGCGACCGATCTCACCCATGTCCCCCAGTATCAGAATCTTGCGGCCTGGGGTCGAGGCCAGCACATCGATCGCAGCGCACACCGAATCCGGATTGGCGTTGTAGCTATCATCGACCAGCGTGCAACCCTCGAGGCCAGGACCGTGTTGCAGCCGACCCTTGGTGCCGGAGAAGCCGTGCAGGCCGGTGATCACCGCCTCGATCGACGCTCCAGCGGCGATGCTGGCCGCGATTGCGGCAAGCGCGTTGCGCGCATTGTGCTGCCCGGGTACGTTGAGCTCGAGTTCGAAATCACCCACGGGGGTCGTGACGCTGATCAGCGAACCAAGCCCGTGGGCCGTGTAGCGGCCGGACACGTCGGCAACCGAGGCCAGGCCGAAGGTGACCACCTTTCTGTCGCTGTTCAGCTCACGCCAGTAATCGGCATGAGAATCGTCGGCGTTCACGATGGCGACACCGTCGGCGCCCAGGCCGGCGTAGATGCAACCCTTCTCGCGCGCGATCTCGGCGACCGTGCCCACACCCTGAAGGTGAGCACGCTGGGCGTTGGTCACCACCGCGACCGTAGGGCAGGCAAGACCGGTCAGGTAGGCAATCTCGCCCGGATGGTTCATGCCCATCTCGATGACCGCCGCCCGGTGCCCGGCCTTCAGCCCGAGCAGCGTCAGGGGCATGCCGATATCATTGTTGAAGTTGCCGCTGGTGGCCAGCACAACCTCGTCGTCATCTCTTTCGGGCCCATGATGGGCACGCATGATGGCAGCGCACATTTCCTTGACCGTCGTTTTGCCGTTGCTGCCGGTGATACCAATCAGCGGCAGGCTGAAGCGGCTGCGCCAAAACGCGGCCAGCGCCCCGAGACCGACACGGGTGTCGGCAACGACGAGAAGGGGAACCGCGCCGGTCGGCGCAGTCGCAGCCCATGCCGAATCGACCATCGCCGCCGTCGCGCCCTCGTTGGCCGCAGTCAGAACGAAATCATGACCATCGAAGTTTTCACCGCGCAGGGCAACGAACAATGCGCGTCGCGGCAGGTGGCGGCTGTCGGTAGCGACCGACTCGAACACCGCGTCGCCGACTGTACGGGCTCCGATCGCGACTGCAGCCTGGCTCAGCGTCATCATGCTACGCTCCCTCGCGCGCGGGACCAGAAACGCAAGGCAGCAACAGCATGCTCCGCATCCGAGAACGGCAGGCGCTGGCCCAGCACTTCCTGGTAGGTTTCATGTCCTTTGCCGGCGATCACGACGACGTCGTTGGCTCCGGCCTCGCCAATGGCCCGGACGATGGCATCGGCGCGGTCCGCGATCGCGTCGGCTTCTGGCCCCGCCCCGGCCCGCACCGCCTCGATAATAGTCGCCGGGTTCTCGCTGCGCGGGTTGTCACTGGTGACCACGACCCGATCCGCACGCTGGCGCGCGACTTCGCCCATCATGGGCCGTTTGCCCGGGTCCCGGTCACCACCACAGCCAAACACACACGCCAGCGCGCCGCCTCGCGAGGAGGCCGTGTCCCGGCAAGTGTCGAGCAATTTCGCCAGCGCGTCCGGCGAATGCGCGTAGTCGACAACCACCAGAGGCTCACCAACGCCACCGAGAAGCTGCATTCGGCCGAGCGGTGGCTCGAGGCGGGAGGCGGCTACCAGCGCATCTTCGAAGGCGATGCCACGCACGAGCAAGGCGCCGACCACTGCCAGAAGGTTGTGGGCATTGAAGCGGCCGACGACGCGGGCTCGCAAATCACCCTCCACGCCCTGCCAATGAACGCGCAAGTGCATACCGAAAGCAGAAGACGGAATCTGCCGGGCCGAGAGCATCTCATCGCCCACGCCGGCGCCGCTAGCGGGCGCCTGCAAGCTGCACGCGATCACCTCCAAACCAGCGTGCCGCACACGATCGACGAGTTCGCGCCCGAAACCGTCATCCGCATTGATGACCGCATGGCGCAAGCCGGGGACCTCGAAAAGGCGCGCCTTGGCTGCGCCGTAGGCGTCCATGCTGCCATGGTAGTCGAGGTGGTCGCGGCTCAGGTTGGTGAACACCGCGGTATCGAAGGCTACGCCATTGACCCGCCCCTGCTCGAGCCCGATGGAAGATACCTCCATCGCGACCCCGTGCGCACCCTCATCGGCAAACCGACGCAGGCTGCGATGCAGGGCCAGCACGTCCGGCGTGGTGTTGAGCGTCTCGCAGACTTCGCCGGGATAACCCGAACCGAGGGTACCGATGACAGCACAACGCTCGCCCAGGAAAGCGGTAGCAGCCGCGATCCACTGGCTCACGGTGGTCTTGCCGTTGGTACCGGTGACCCCGGTCATCCACAGCGATTCGGAGGGCTTGCCGTAGAGTTCATGGGCAACGAAACCGGCCAGTTCACGCAGGCTGGCCACGCCTATGGCTGGCACCCCGGTGGCGCCGAGCTCGAACCCGTTACCGCTTTCATATAGCACGGCGGAAGCGCCGCGTGCGACCGCGGCATCAATGTGCCTGCGACCGTCCGACGAGAAACCAGGCCATGCCGCAAAAATCTCGCCCCTGCGGATGCAGCGCGAGTCGCAGCTGATCCCGGCGGCGGCGACCACCCCGCGCACGCGCAGCGCCTCGATGAGTTCCAGCGCACGTCGGGCGCTCACAGGCTGCCCCTCGCTGCAAGCGGCTTGGCACCGCCCTGCCCCGCGAAATGCAGTGGCGCAAGCGGTGCATCGGGCGCAACCCCGAGGGTGCGCAATGCGCCTTCGGTGATGCGGGCGAATACCGGCGCCGCAACCACACCGCCGAAGTGCTGACCGGCGCGGGGTTCGTCGATCATCACGGCGATTATCAAACGCGGGTTGGAAACCGGTGCGAAACCAACGAAAGAGGCAATGTACTTGTCGGTGTAGCGCCCGCCCTCGAGCTTGTGCGCAGTCCCGGTCTTGCCGGCGACCCGATAGCCCGCGACCCGCGCCCGCCCGCCGGTGCCCTCCGGCCCGGTCGCCTCCTCAAGCATTTCGCGCAAGGCCCGCGCGCTTTCAGGCGAAAACACCCGGCGCAGCGCCTGAGGCGGCCCATCGAGCCGGGCCAAGGACAGCGGCAGCAGTTCGCCGTCTCGGGTGAATACCGTGTAAGCCCGGGCCATGTGCATGAGGGTGCTGGACAAACCATAGCCGTAGGACATCGTCGCCTGCTCGATCGGTCGCCAGCTGCGTGCCGGGCGCAGCCGTCCGCCCGCCTCGCCCGGAAAACCCAGATTCAGGGGCGTGCCGATACCCAGTGCGTCGAACATGCTCCACATCTCGTCCGGTGCGAACTGCATCGCCATCTTCACGGTACCGACGTTGGACGAGGTCTTCACCACACCGGCGACGGAGATCGGGCCTCTCGGGCGGCGAACATCGGAGATCGTCGAGCGACCCATGGTCATGCGCCCGTTACCGACGTCGATCAGGGTGTCGGCACGGACCTTGCCGTGATCCAGCGCCAGCGCGGCCACGAAAGGCTTCATCATCGAACCCGGTTCGAAAACATCGGTCAGGGCGCGATTTCGCAATTGAGCGCCACTGAGATTGGTTCGGTTGTTCGGATTGAAAGTGGGCGCATTGACCAGTGCGAGAATCTCGCCAGTGCGCGCGTCCAAGACCACGACGCTACCCGCGTAAGCCTTGTGCTTCTCGATCGCCTCGCGCAAAGCCGAATACGCAATGAACTGGATCTTCTTGTCGATAGACAGCACCAGATCCTCGCCGTCCTGCGGCAGACGGATCGATTCAACATCCTCGATGATCTGGCCCCGACGGTCACGAATTACGCGCCGGGAGCCCGGCCTTCCCTTGAGTTGCTGCTCGAAGGCAAGCTCCACGCCCTCCTGGCCGCGGTCATCGACGCTGGTGAAGCCCAGTATATGAGCAGTCACTTCCCCGACCGGGTAGAAGCGGCGGTACTCCTGCTGCTGATGAATGCCCGGCAGCCGGAGCTCCGCGACCCGGCGCGCCACCTCCGGGGGCACCTGACGCCGCAGAAAGACGAAGTCACGCTCGCTGGCGATTCTCGTATTCAGGGTCTGGACATCCGTCTCGAGCAGCGCGGCGAGCTGACGGGTATCCGCAGGCGACAGCACGGCATCCGATGGAATCGCCCAGATCGAGCGTACCGGCGTACTGACCGCGAGCACGTCGCCATTGCGGTCGGCGATACGGCCGCGGGTGGCCGGCACCGGAATGACCCGCGAGTAGCGAGACTCGCCCTGCGCCTGCAGAAATTCGGTATTGAAACCCTGCAGGTAGGCAGCCCGGCCGACCAATGCGAGCGAGCCCGCGAGCAGGCAAAGCAGGATCACGCGCGGACGCCAGGCCGGCAGCCCCTGCTCAAGCAGCGGATTGTGATTGAAGGTGACCGGACGCTGACTCTTCACCGCCCGTCCTCCACCACAATGAGACTGCCGGCAACCGGCTCGCGCAACCCCAATCGCTCTCGTGCCGCGGCCTCGACCCGTGACAATGCTGCCCAGGTGCTCTGCTCGAGCTGGAGCTGACCCCACTCGACCTCGAGTTGGTGAGCGCGCACCCGTTCCCGCTCATACTCGGCGTGGAGCTTGCGCGCCTGATGCTGCGCGGCAACGACGCCGAGCGCGCTGGCCACCACAATCGAAACGAGAAAGGCATCGACACGTATCACGCCGCCTCTCCCACCCGCTCGGCCACGCGCATCACCGCACTGCGCGCACGCGGATTGGCGCGCACCTCTTCATCGCCCGGGCGAACCACCTTGCCTACCAAGCGCAATCGGGGCTGCGGCAGGTCGGCCGCACGCAACGGCAAGCGCGCGGGCAGTTGCGGCGGCCGAGACTGATCACGCATGAAGCGCTTGACGATGCGGTCTTCCAGCGAATGAAAACTGATCACGACCAGCCGACCCCCGGCATTGAGCCGGTCCAGACCAACCGGCAGGACTAGCGACAACTCCTGGAGCTCCTGATTGATGAAAATCCGTAGAGCTTGAAAGCTGCGCGTCGCCGGATGCTGCCCCGGCTCGCGTGTGCGGACCGCTTTTTCCACGATAGCGGCAAGTTGTCCAGTGGTTGCAACAACCCCCTCCGTAATATCGGCCACGGATGCATCCGCCAGCCATTCCGCGACCGTTTGCCCGCGCGTCGTGTCCATTCGCATGTCCAGCGGCGCATCGAACCGAAAACTCATGCCTCGCCCGGCCTCGTCGAGTTGCGGCGATGAAACCCCGAGGTCAAGCAACAGGCCGTCGATACTTTCCACACCCAGGCCCGTCAGCGCATGGTCCAACTCGCTGAACGGCTCATGCACCAGCGTCAAGCGCGCATCACCAATCGCCTGCCCGGCCTCGATCGCCCGCGGATCGCGGTCGAAGGCCACGAGCCGACCAGCGCTACCCAGTGCCGCCAGAATCGCGCGGCTGTGCCCGCCCCGGCCAAACGTGCAATCGACGTACACGCCGTCCGGCTTGATCTCCAGCGCCTCGACCGCTTCCGCGAGCAGGACGCTGGTATGCCCCTGTCCGCTCATAGGGCGAGACTCTCGAACTCTGCAGGCAAATCATTGATGTCAAGGTCGAGCATGGCGGCCTGTTGAGCCTGCCAGCCGGCATCGGACCACAGCTCGAAGTGCGAACCCTGACCAACCAGCCACAGTTGCTTCTCGAGCTCGGCCCATTGACGTAGCGATGGCGCCACCAATACCCGCCCGGCCGAGTCGAGCTCCTCAGACTGTGCAAAACCCACGAACAGGCGCTTGAACGCAGCGACTCGCGGATCGAGCCCGGGCATGGACATGACCTTCTCTCTGAGCGGCTCCCATGCCGCCTGGGGATAGATGAGCAGGCAGCGGTGCAGGTGGGCGGTGATGATGAACGGCGCTCCGTCGGGCGCGAGCGCATCACGATGCCGCGTAGGGATCGCAATGCGGCCCTTGGCATCGAGACTGAGCGCGGTAGCCCCCTGGAACATTGACCCCCCTGATCATCGATCGGTGGTGCGTCCTGAGATGACACTTCCACCCACTTTTTTTCACTTATCTCCACTCTAGAGCAAAGGCAAATCATGGTCAAGCTGGAAGAATCGGCTTTTTCGTTGTGACACAATGACTTACCCTTGACCCGGAAATAATCGGATTTCCTGCAAAATCAAAGGCAACAAACGACCGCATGCCAACCAGCACAGCACTTGGGAGGCCATGATGGAGAAACGGTGGGGAAAAGTGGAATACAGCCGTCTAGCGGCCCAGGAATGGGCGCAGCAAGAAAGGGAAGTCCGCCGATAAGCCGGGTTCTGTCGCGCTCTGACGCCGAGGCATCAAGGCGGGGCAATCATTCATCTGGGCGCCGTGTTGCCACGACGCTCGAGCAGCCTACCCGGGAGCGACGCGAGCCACGCCAATGCTCCC
>CAYTAY010000067.1:0-16123 GCA_964435845.1 uncultured Azoarcus sp. | reverse complement strand
CGGATGGGGTTTGCCGTGCCAGTCCTGTTACCAGTCCTGCGGTGGGCTCTTACCCGCCGGCGCTTTCGCACCCGCCCGCGTCGTGCTTGCGCACGCCACGACACCGTTTCACCCTTACCTGATCACGCTTGCGCGAGCCATCGGCGGTCTGCTCTCTGTTGCACTTTCCGTCGCCTCACGGCGCCCGGCTGTTAGCCGGCATCCTGCTCTGCGGGGCCCGGACTTTCCTCCACGCACGTCAAGGTGCGCAGCGATTGCCTGGCGGACTTCCTGTGCGGATTATACGTCACGCGCGGACAAGCACCTCGAAATCAGGGAGCACGCTCGAATACCGGGTTGCCGTCACGCAGACGGAAGGCCCCGACGCGCTCGCCCGGGGGCTCGCCGGCGGGGTTGTCCCAGTCCTGCACCAAGCACTGGTCGGTGCCCGCAAGATACCAGCGGGCACCCTGCCGCAAGGCCCACAAGCGATAGCCGGCATCGAAGACCTCGATCTCGGTCAGCACCTTGCCATCAGGGTGAATCCGAACCTTGCGCTGGCAGTTCGGCAACCTGGAGACGATCACGTACTGATCCACCTCCGACGTCCAGAAATATGGCTGCTCGCGCACCAGAATGAGTGCATGCTGGCTGGTGTCGATGGTGTAGGCCGTCGCGCTGTTCTCGCAGCCCACCAGCAGTGGCGAGGCCACCGCGAGCACGAGCAGCGGCGCGAGCAGCCTCGTTCTCATGCGACCGCCTTGTCAGCCAGTCGCCAGGCCACTTGCTCGCCGGCGCGCAGCGGCACCAGCGGATCGTTCGCCAGGTAATCATAGGATTCGGGGACGTCCCAGGACTGCCGTTCGAGCGTGATCCGCTCCGGATTCGGGGGCAGGCGGTAGAAGGCCGGGCCGTTCAGGCTGGCAAAGGCCTCCAGCTTGTCCAGCGCGCCGGCAGCATCGAACACCTCGGCGTAGAGCTCGATGCCGGCGTGCGCGGTGTAGCATCCGGCGCAGCCACAGGCAGTCTCCTTCGCGTCACGCGAATGCGGTGCCGAGTCGGTGCCAAGGAAGAACTTGGCGTCGCCCGAGGTTGCAGCCGTGACCAGCGCACGGCGATGGCTGTCGCGCTTGAGCACCGGCAGGCAATAGTGATGCGGCCGAATGCCGCCGGCGAAGATCGCATTGCGATTGAGCAGCAGATGGTGGGCTGTAATCGTCGCCGCGACGTTCGGCCCGCTCGCCCTGACGAAGTCCACCGCAGCAGATGTGGTGATGTGCTCGAAAACCACGCGCAAGCCGGGAAAACGCTGCACCAGCGGCGCCAGCACCTGCTCGATGAAGACATGCTCGCGGTCGAACACATCGACGTCGCCGTGAGTCACTTCGCCATGCACGCACAACACCAGGCCGCGCGCCTGCATGCGCTCGAGCACCCCGTATATGCGCTCGATCGCGGTGACGCCGGCGTCCGAATTGGTGGTCGCGCCGGCAGGATAGAGCTTGGCCGCATGCACCACACCGCTGTCGACCGCGCGATCGATCTCCTCCGGCGGCATATTGTCGGTCAGATACAAGGTCATCAGCGGATCGAAAGACAGGCCGCCGGGTACCGCCGCGAGAATACGCTCACGATAAGCCACTGCCTGGGCGGCAGTCGTCACCGGAGGGCGCAGGTTGGGCATGATGATGGCGCGCCCGAAACGCTCGGCGGTGTGCGGCACCACGGCAGCAAGCGCCTCGCCGTCACGGACATGAAGATGCCAGTCGTCCGGCTTGATGAGGGTGATGGATTGCATGAACAAAACTCCTGGGGCGACCGGGTGATTATAGGACGCCGGAGCGCGCTCCGGGTTAGCTGTTCAACTCCAGCGCCCGCGCATACAGGAGGTTCTTCGGCTCGCCGGTTATTCGGGCCGCGAGTTTAACCGCGGATTTCAGCGGGATCTCCTCGAGCAGCAGTTCCAGCACTTTCTCGCCCTCTGCCGACAAGCCTGCGCGCGGCGGCGGCGGCGACACTACCAGCACGAATTCCCCCCGGGCCCGGTTGGCATCCTCGGCCAGCCACGCCGACGCCTGCGCAAGCGGCAGACGCACTACCTGCTCGAACACCTTGGTGAGTTCCCGGGCGATCAGGATTTCCCGCGCCCCTCCCAGCGTAGTTGCGATGTCTGCCAGGCTGGCGCCGATGCGATGGGGGGACTCGTAGAACACCAGCGGCACCGTTTGCGCCGCGAGCGCTTCCAGTGCCACCCGGCGCGCGGCGGGCTTGGGGGGCAGAAAGCCCACGAATTGAAAGCCCGGCTCGATGAAGCCCGAAACCGACAATGCCGCGATCGCGGCACAGGGCCCGGGCACCGGCACCACCGGATGACCAACTGCGCGAACACGCGCAACGACCCGGGCACCCGGGTCAGAGATGCCCGGGGTGCCCGCGTCGGTGATCAGCGCGACATGGCGACCCTCTTCAAGCATGCGCAGCACGCTGTCGGCTGCGGCCTGCTCATTGTGCTCGTGGACCGCGATCAGCCTGGTGCGGATGCCATAGGCGTCGAGCAGGCGCTGGCTGTGGCGAGTATCCTCCGCCGCAACGACATCCACTGCGGCGAGAATATCAAGCGCGCGCATGCCAATGTCACGAAGATTTCCCAGCGGCGTGGCAACCACATAGAATGATGCGGTACTGGACAGGACGGACCGATCGGGACTCATGCGCAAAACCGCCAAGACTGAGGAAGAGGAGGGAATTGTCGGTCGCCGGCACACTCCGGCGCAAGTTCGGGGTAACACCGCCGAGTCGCGCGCCGAAGCGTTTCTCGCCGCCCGTGGCTGTCGCACCCTGGCACGGCAATTCCGCTGCAAGGCCGGCGAGATCGACCTGATCTGCCTGTCGGGGCAGACGCTGGTGTTCGTCGAGGTGCGGATGCGGACCAATCCGCGCTTCGGCAGTGCCGCCGAAAGCATAACCCTCATCAAGCGCCAGCGAATCGTGCGCGCCGCGCAGTGGTGGCTGGCTGGCCCCGGTCGGCAACACGCGCAGCGCTGCTGCCGCTTCGACGTGGTTGCGATCGACGGCCTCGCACCCGATGCGATGCAGTGGTTCGCGGGTGCCTTCGAGGCCGGATGAGACCGCTCCGGAACGTAAATTGATGTAAGCGGGCTCACCCTCGCGCATGCGATGCCGGCATACTTCGAAGCGTCCAACGGCCTTTGCCCGCAAACGGTCACCGCTCTGAGCCCATGCTAGACTTCGCAGCCACGCCCACAACCGATTGTCGAAGATGGATCTTATTCAGCGCATCAGTCGCCAGTTCGAAGACAGCATTCGCGTCAAGCAGGGCGCACTGGAACTCATGGCCGCCCCCCTGGCCGGCGCGATCGAAGTCATGACTGCCTGCCTGCTCGGCAATGGCAAGATCCTCGCCTGCGGCAATGGCGGCTCGGCGGCCGACGCGCAACACTTTGCCGCCGAACTGGTGAACCGTTTCGAGATGGAGCGCCCACCGCTGGCGGGGATTGCGCTGACCACCGACACCTCGACGCTCACAGCCATCGCCAACGATTACGATTTCGTGCAGGTTTTTTCGAAGCAGGTGGCTGCGCTCGGTCAGCCCGGCGACGTACTCCTGGCGATCTCCACCAGCGGCAACTCGCCCAACGTCATGGCGGCGATCGAAGTCGCCCATGAACGCGAAATGCGTGTCGTCGCGCTCACCGGCAGGGGTGGCGGCAAGATCGGGGAACAACTCGCGGACGGCGACATTCACTTGTGCGTGCCGGCCGACCGCACCGCACGAATCCAGGAAGTACATCTGCTCGCACTGCATTGTCTGTGCGACGGAATCGACTGTTCACTGCTAGGAGTCGAAGAATGATCGAACACGAAACCTCATTTCTCACCCGTCGACGCCTGCTGCTCGGTGCAGTTGCTCTTGCCACGCTGCCTGCCCTCCAGGGTTGTTTTCCGCTTGTCGCAGGCGGCGCGGTTGCCGGCGCAGCCATGATCTCGGACCGTCGCACTTCCGGTGCCTTCATGGAAGACGAGTCGATCGAATGGAAGACCCGTTCCGCAATCCGCGAGCGCTTCGGCACCAACGTCGATGTCAGCATCGTCTCGTACAACCGCAACGTGCTGCTGGTGGGCAGGGTTCCCGACCAGGCGACCCGCTCGGAGGTCGGCCGCATCGCCTCCACTATCGACAATGTCAACGGCATCGTCAATGAGGTCGACATCGGGCCGCCACGCACCCTGACCGACCGCAGCAACGACTCGTTGATCACGTCGCGGGTCAAGGCGCGTTTCGTCGACGATCAGTCCTTCCGTGCCCATCATGTGAAGGTCGTCACCGCTGACAGCACGGTTTTCCTGATGGGCATCGTGACCCGTCGCGAAGCCGACGCCGCCACCGAGGTGGCGCGCACCACCCTGGGGGTTCAAAAAGTGGTACGGGTCTTCGAGTTCGTCAGCGACGAGGAAGCCGCGCGCCTGGATCGGCTGACCAACCAGTAAACAGCAAAGCTGCCGCCACCCCTGATCCCCCCGACTCCGCTCGGGGCGTTTCACGAGCAATCACCCGAGCGCGTCCAGCAGCCTTTGCTGGACGCCGCCAAACCCGCCGTTACTCATCACCAGCACATGGTCGCCTGGCCGCGCCTCAGCGGCGACCGCCCGCACCAGGGGTTCGAGCGTATCGAACACCGACGCCCGCTCGCCCAGTGACGACAACGCCTGCTCGGCGCTCCACCCCAGCTTGTCAGCAAAGCAGATCACCCGGTCAGCGCCGGCGAGGCTCTCGGCGAGGCGGTCACGCATCACGCCAAGTTTCATCGTGTTCGAGCGCGGTTCGAGCACCGCAATGATGCGCCCCTCGGGCGCACTGCGGCGCAAGCCTTCGATGGTCAGCGCGAAAGCGGTCGGATGATGGGCGAAATCGTCGTAGATGGTCACCCCGCGTATCACGCCCCGCACTTCCATGCGCCGCTTGACCCCGCGAAACCCGGCCAGCGCCTCGAGCGCGATCGATGGCGGCACCCCGGCATGGCGAGCGGCCGCGATCGCTGCGAGGGCATTGAGGCGATTGTGCTCGCCCGGCAGCACCATCGTGAACGCTCCCAGCTCCTGCCCTGCGAGCCGGCACAGGGCTCGCCCGCGCGCCTCCGCAAGAGACCACCCTTGCGGGTCGTCGAACCACTCCAGTTGCGACCAGCACCCTCGCTCGAGTACCCGCTTGAGCGCATCGGCACGCCGGTTCGCGACGACCAGGCCGTTGCGCGGCACAGTGCGGACCAGATGGTGAAACTGGGCCTCGATCGCGGCGAGGTCGGTGAAGATATCCGCGTGGTCGAACTCGAGGTTGTTGAGAATCAGCGTGCGCGGCCGATAGTGCACGAACTTCGAGCGCTTGTCGCAGAACGCGGTATCGTACTCATCCGCCTCGATCACAAAGAAGGACGAGTCGGTGAGCCGCGCCGACAACCCGAAGTTGGCCGGTACGCCGCCGACCAGAAAGCCTGGCTTCAGGCCTGCGTATTCGAGAATCCATGCCAGCATCGAGGTGGTTGTGGTCTTGCCGTGGGTGCCGGCCACCGCCAGCACCCAGCGTCCGCCGAGCACCTGCTCCGACAACCACTGCGGGCCGGAAACGTAAGGCAGGCCGCGGTCCAGTATCTCTTCGAGCAGCGGATTGCCGCGCGAAATCGCATTGCCGACGACGAACAAGTCGGGCGCGAGATCGACCTGCGACGCGTCGTAGCCATCGATGAGCCCGATACCCTCGGCTTCGAGTTGCGTGCTCATAGGAGGATAGACGTTGGCGTCGCAGCCGGTCACCCGGTGTCCTGCTGCCCGCGCGATCAGCGCGATGCCGCCCATGAAGGTGCCGCAAACGCCGAGAATGTGAATATGCATCAAAGCTCCGTGTCCAGCGCGCCGTGTACAATGGCCGGCATTCTACATCGGCCCGAGCATATGACTTCCCGAGCCAACGTTGCCAGAGCCGGAACCCTCCGGCGCGAGATCGCCGCCCTCGCCGCCCGCATGATGGCCGAGGACGGCATTGCCGATTTCGGATTCGCAAAACGCAAGGCCGCGCGCCAGCTCGGCGTCAGCCTGTCCGAGGCGCTGCCCAACAACACTGAGATCGAGGCGGAACTGCGCACCTGGCAGGCGCTATATCAAGACGACGAGCACGCGGAGCGACTGCGCGAGATGCGACTGGCCGCCATCGAGGTAATGAAAATGCTCGAATCCTTCCGGCCCTATCTCACTGGCGGCGCCCTGGACGGCACTGCCGGACGGTACTCGGAGGTGGACATCGAGCTTTATCCGGAGAGCGCGAAGGAGGTGGAAATCTTCTTCCTCAACCGCGACCTGCCCTATGATCACCGCGAACCACGCCGCCCGGCACCCCAGGGCCCCGAGGCGGTACTGTGTTTCGACTGGGGCGACGTGCCGATGCGATTGTCCATCTACGAGGGGCGCGCCGAGCGCGTCAGCCGCAAAGGCGGCGACCGTGCCCGCATCGCAGCGGTCGAGGCCCTGCTGAGTAAAGACAAGACAACCGACGAGTGAGCACACATGAAGCGAAGCCTCTCCTATCTCCTGATCGCAGTCGCGGCCGTGGGTGCCACGCTGGCCGGCTACTACACCAGCACCGCACTGCGTGACACCCCCGCCAATGACGCTGCCGACCTGTCGCCGGCAGCCGCGGAAACCCTGCTGGCGATTACCCTGCCTGACGTCGATGGCCAGTCGTATGTCCTCTCCGATTGGCGCGGCAAGGTACTCGTCATCAATTTCTGGGCGACCTGGTGTCCGCCATGCACCAAAGAGATTCCCGAATTCTCCGCGGTGTCGAGACGCCACGCAGACGACCCGGTGCAGTTCGTCGGCATCAGTATCGACACCGCGGAAAACGTGCGTGAATTCAACGCGCGTTTCGACGTACCCTATCCGCTGCTCATCGGCAGCAGTGAAACGCTCGGCCTGGCCACCCAGGTGGGCAACACTGCCCGCGCACTGCCTTTCACGGTCATCATCGGCATGGACGGACGGATCGCCAATGTCACGCTCGGCACCTTGGACGAAGCACAACTAGAGGGCAAAATCCGCTCGCTGCTGCCCTCCTGAGCCTCGGCCACTCATTCGGCCGCACTGGACAATTTGCAGCCAATTGCGTCAAACTTGCAGCCATGAAGCGCTCAAAAAGCAACAAATCCAGCAGCTCGACACCCCCGCCGACCGCGCGAATCCTCGTTCTGCACGGACCCAACCTCAACTTGCTGGGTACCCGCGAACCGGAAATCTACGGCCGGACTACGCTTGCGGACATTCATACTGCCATGGAGGCGCGCGGTCACGCCGACGGCGTGCAGGTGGAATCCTTCCAGAGCAATCACGAGGGGCAACTCATTGACCGGGTGCAGGCCGCAGCAGCCGAGGGTGTGGCTTTCATCATCATCAACCCGGCGGCCTACACCCACACCAGCGTCGCCCTGCGCGATGCGCTCGCCGCGGTAGCGATCCCGTTCATCGAGGTGCATTTGTCGAACGTGCATGCGCGCGAGAAATTCAGGCATCACTCCTACTTTTCGGATCATGCCGTCGGCATGATCTGCGGCCTTGGCGCCTACGGCTACATGGCCGCGCTCGAATACGCCCTGACCCGCCTGCGGGACATGGACTGACCCTACTATCTATCCGGGTGGCACCCAACGGCCACCTCGTGCGGAGAACCACATGGATTTGCGCAAGCTGAAGAAACTGATCGACCTCGTTCAGGAGTCCGGCATTTCGGAGCTCGAAGTCACCGAGGGCGAGGAAAAAGTCCGTATCGCAAAGTTTCCCGCCGCGGGCGCCATGATCAGCATGCCGGCACCGTTACCGCAGCCGGTTACGGTCGCCGCCAGCGTCACCAGCGGCAACCCGGGAGCGACCTCAGCTGCGGAGAAGGACGTCCCCGAAGGTCATGTGGTGCGCTCGCCAATGGTCGGCACCTTTTACCGTGCCGCCTCGCCGGGCGCGAAAGCCTTTGCCGGTGTCGGACAGAAAGTCAGCGTCGGCGAGCGCCTGTGCATCATCGAAGCGATGAAGCTCATGAACGAGATCGAGGCCGATGCGGACGGCGTCGTCAAGGCGGTACTGGTCGAGAACGGTCAGCCGGTCGAATACGGCCAACCGCTGTTCGTCATTGGCTGATCGCGCCATGTTTGACAAGATCCTCATTGCCAACCGGGGCGAAATCGCACTGCGCGTACTGCGCGCCTGCCGCGAACTCGGCATCCGCACGGTCGCGGTTCACTCGGTCGCGGATACCGAAGCAAAATACGTCAAGCTCGCCGACGAGTCGGTTTGCATCGGCCCGCCCGCTTCGAACCTGAGCTACCTCAACGTCCCGGCGCTCATCGCAGCCGCCGAAGTGACCGACGCCGAGGCCATTCACCCCGGCTACGGTTTTCTCTCCGAGAACGCGGATTTCGCCGAACGCGTCGAGCAGTCGGGCTTCGCCTTCATCGGCCCGCGGCCGGAGACCATCCGCCTGATGGGCGACAAGGTCAGCGCCAAGAATGCGATGAAGACAGCCGGTGTCCCGTGCGTACCAGGCTCCGAAGGCGCCCTGCCCGAGGACCCGAAAGAGCTTATCCGGCTCGCTCGCGAGATCGGTTACCCGGTCATCGTCAAGGCGGCCGGCGGCGGCGGCGGTCGCGGCATGCGCGTCGTGCATACCGAGGCGACATTATCCAACGCAATCGCCACCACCCAGTCCGAGGCGCTCGCGGCCTTCGGCAATCCGACACTGTATATGGAGAAGTATCTCGAGAACCCGCGTCACATCGAGATTCAGGTACTCGCCGACCAGCACGGCAACGCCATCCACCTGGGCGAGCGCGACTGCTCGATGCAGCGTCGCCACCAGAAAGTCATCGAGGAAGCGCCGGCGCCCGGCCTCGACCGACAGGCGATCGACGCGATCGGGCAGCGCTGCGCGGAGGCCTGCCGTCGCATCGGCTACCGTGGCGCCGGCACGTTCGAGTTTCTGTACGAAAACGGCGAGTTCTTCTTCATCGAAATGAACACCCGGGTCCAGGTCGAGCATCCGGTGACCGAGTTGATCACCGGAGTGGACATCGTCCAGGCCCAGATCCGTATCGCCGCCGGAGAGCCGCTGTGGCTATCGCAGCAGGATATCGAGTTTCGCGGCCACGCGGTCGAATGCCGTATCAACGCCGAAGACCCGTTCAAGTTCACCCCCTCACCCGGACGAATAACCAACTGGCATGTCCCCGGCGGACCGGGCATCCGGGTCGACTCCCATGTCTATAACGGTTACACGGTGCCGCCTTACTACGACTCCATGATCGGCAAGCTCATCGCCTACGGCGACACCCGCGAGCAGGCGATCAGGCGGATGCATATCGCTCTGTCAGAAATGGTGGTCGAGGGCATCAAGACCAATGTGCCCTTGCATCAGGAACTGATGCTCGACAGTCGCTTCATGGAGGGCGGCACGAGCATTCACTACCTTGAGCAACGGCTTGCAGAGCGCCACGCAGTCCATCAGGAGTAGGTCATGTGGACCTCGGTGACCCTGCAGGCTGACGCGGACCGGGCCGAGCGCCTGTCCGACGCACTGATGGAGTGCGGCGCGCTGTCCGTCTCCATCGACGATGCGGACGCCGGCACCGACGCCGAAACCCCGCAATTCGGCGAACCGGGCCACCACCCGGCCGGCCTGTGGGCGCATAGCCGGGTGATCGCGCTGTTCGACGAATCGGTCGGGTTGGTCGAAACGCTCGCCACCGCCTCGGCGATGGCGGGCTTCAGCGCCGTGCCGCACTTCACGACCGAAACCGTGGCCGAACAGAACTGGGTTCAACTCACCCAAAGCCAATTCGACCCGATCCGCATCACCGACCGCCTGTGGATCGTCCCGTCCTGGCACGATCCACCTGATCCGAATGCGATCAACATCGAACTCGATCCGGGCATGGCCTTCGGTACCGGCTCGCACCCGACCACCCGCTTGTGTCTGGAGTGGCTCTGCGACAACGTCCAGCCAGGGCAGTCGGTGCTCGACTACGGCTGCGGCTCGGGCATCTTGGGCATCGCGGCCGCCAAGCTGGGTGCTGGCAAGGTGCTCGGCGTCGACGTCGACGAAAAGGCGCTCGAAGCAGCAGCCTTCAACACCGGGCGGAACCGGGTGGACATGCGGCTTCAGTCCTCGAGCATTGCCCTGGAGAGCACCTTCGAGATCGTCGTCGCCAACATCCTCACCAACCCTTTGTGCGTGCTGGCACCCGCCCTCGTTGCGCGAGTTGCTCCCGGCGGCGGAATCATCCTCTCCGGCGTACTCGCAACCCAGGCAGGGCAGGTCATCGATGCCTACGCGCCCTTCATCGCACTGCGTGTAGGCGCCAGTCTGGACGGCTGGGTTCGCCTCGAAGGGGAGCGTCGAGCGGACGGACCTCTACGGCCATGATGCTCGCCCGCTGCCCGGCCTGCCAGACAACGTTTCGCGCCAGACCGGAACATCTTGCCGCACGGGCCGGGCGGGTCCGCTGCGGCCATTGCTACACGCCATTCAACGCTTTGGAAAATTTGATCGACTCGCCCCCCGCGGGTGAGATGATCGAGCCGAAACCAACGCCCTCCGGCCTGTCAGCGCCGGTTTTCCCCGATAGCCCACCCACCGTCCTGCCAACCGAGGCCGTCGTCCGCGAGCCGATGACGCCCTCCTCTTCCAATGCCATAGACGACGCCCACGACCTCGACGAGCGCCTCGCTCTTGCCTTGTCGCCCACGACAGAAATCGACCATCACCAGGGGAAAGATGAACCGATTCCTGCTCACGAGGAGGGTCTCGGCTTTGACCAAGCCTTCACTGAGCGGCCCGACCTGCCCTCTGACGACTCGATCCGAGACGGGCATTCGGTTGCGAGGGCGTCCGCTGAACGCAGCCCCGACACGGGCGACGTGCTTCGCTGGTCTCCAATTCGCAACCCAGGCGACAACCAGCCTGTGAGCCTGTCCGATGCGGTCTGGCCAACCCTGGCGGCCCAGCCTCCGGAGCCCGCGACCATTCAGCCTGGCGCCTTCCCCGCCAAGGAGCGCGATACTGCGGCACCACCGGCCGACAACGCGACCAACGGCAGTTCATGGCACGTCGCCCCGCCCCCCGAGCCGGCAGCCGACGCCCACACCGCGATCACGACCGACCCGGACGACCGCCCCTGGCGACAGGTCACCAAGGCGCGCTACGAGCCCGCATTTGCCCCGCGTACCGGCACGACAATCGACACCAGCGACGAGTACAACCCTGACTTCACCCGATACGCGAAGGGAGAGTCACGAGGCAGAGCCTGGATATGGGCGCTTATGGTCGGTGTGCTGCTCGGTTCCCTCGCGGTGCAGTCCGCCTACGTGTTCCGGGTCGAACTGGCGCGTCAATGGCCTCAGCTGCGCCCGGTGTTCGTTGATATTTGCGACCGACTGGGTTGCGACATGCCTTTACCTCGCAATGCACAGGCAATCCACGTAACCGCGTCCAATCTGGAGATGGATCCGAATGCGCCCACGAGTTTCATCCTGCACGCCCGCCTGCGCAACGGGGCCGGCTACCTCCAGGCGCATCCGCATCTTGAGCTCACACTGACCGATG
The DNA here is from genome assembly GCA_964435845.1 of uncultured Azoarcus sp. GTDB lineage: Bacteria > Pseudomonadota > Gammaproteobacteria > Burkholderiales > Rhodocyclaceae > Azoarcus_F. The sequence continues at coordinate 4,488 of CAYTAY010000067.1, read as the reverse complement.
CACGCGACCGGCCGGTCGCACGCCGCGTGCTGGAGCCACGCGAGTGGTTATCGTCCGAGGCGGTCGAAGCCGGATTTGACGCTCGGACCGAAATCGAAGTACGTCTGCCTTTCGGCGCGCCCGAACTCACCAACGCCACCGGATATCGTCTCTACGCCTTTTACCCATAGGGGCCTGGTCCTATTCGCGCTGGCGGCGCCATGGCGAACGAGAACAAGCCCTGCTCACTCGGGCTCGTCGCGAGGACACCGAGGTGCCGCGCACGGACCCAGCGACGCTGAAGGCCCGGCTGACACCACGTCAAGCCGGCGAGAGGGAGTACGGCGTGCCACAGCGAGCGCATCGGCGGCCGCTGCCGTGACGGTGCTGGAAATGCGGGCTAGACGCTCAGCGGCTGACACGGGTGCTTGCACCGTCTTGCAACACCCGAACGCGCTCGCCAGGGCCAAAGTTCTCACCACCATCTTCCTGAACCACCGCGAGCAGCTGACCATTCGACAGGCGCACGGTCACCTCGACACCGGCGCGACGGGTCACGCCCTCTTCGATCGCCGCACCGGCGACGCCACCGGCAACCGCACCGATCACCGTGGCGATACCCTGACCACGACCGCCCCCGACGCCACTACCGGCGATGCCACCGACCGCGGCACCCGCCACCGCGCCGATCGGCGTCTTCGTCCCTTCGATCTGCACCCGCCGCACCGCCTCTACGGTGCCGTACTGGACGGTCATCGCGCGGCGTGCCTCGGCACGCTCGTAGGTGCCACCACCCAGGCCGGTCGCACATCCAGCCAGCAGAAGAGAAGCGCCTGCGACCAGCAACAGTCCGGCACAACGAAACACTGTCATCTTCACCATAAAACCTCATTGAAAGCCTGTTGATAACACTTCGCGATGTCCTCGCGGCTCGGCGCATGATTCTGACCGCCACGGCTCGCGATCTTGATCGCCCCATTGCCGAGGCTAACCGACCGGCGCGCTTCCAGTCGTAAGCATTTGCAATGCCGTAAAGCAAACCGCCGCGACAAGCGTCGCCGCACCCGGTCGGGTCCTCAACCGCGGATGGCGCGCCACAGGGCACGTCGATCCGCCGGCCACCGGCGCAGATCGTCGAGCCTGCCGCCCCGCGAGTCACGATCAAGGCCGCGACTTCATCCGCCAGCCGTGTGAGGCTCAACCCGGCTTTCTCCGCCAGCATGCTGCCCTCGCAGTCGTTGACCGTGCAATAACTCGCCAGTTTCAGGCACTCGAGCAATTCCCCGCCGCTGAACATCGGCAAACCCTGACCCGGGTCGAAGACGAAGGGCACACCGGCCTCGGCGAACTGGGCACTGTGCTGCAGCATCCCCTCCCGCCCATTCACGGCTTCGTCATTCGAACGTCACCTGCCTGCAACAAGCACGAACCAGACTCCGGCCAATAGTCATTCGAGGAGAACGAAGCGATGCGCCAGGAAACCGGAACCCGCACAGCATCCAGGAACACGCGATCGCGACTGCACGCCACGCTGGCCGGCTGCGAGAGCGAAATCGTCGCGGCACAAAAGCTGCGCTACCAGGTGTTCGCAGAAGAAATGGGCGCGCGCCTGCCCACCCGTACCCCCGGCATCGACCGGGACATCTACGATCCTTATTGCGAGCACCTGATCGTGCGCGACGAAGCGCTCGGCCGCATCGTCGGCACCTATCGCATCCTGTCGCCGAGCGCGGCACGACGCGTCGGCGGCTACTACAGCGAGAACGAATTCGACCTCACCCGGCTGCAGCACCTGCGTTCGCGCATGGTGGAAGTCGGCCGATCCTGCATCGCGCCCGATTATCGTAACAGCACGGCGATCGCCTTGCTGTGGGCCGGCTTGGCACGGTACATGCGCGCGAACGGCTACGACTACCTGATCGGCTGCGCTTCGATCAGCATGCACGATGGCGGCCACGTTGCCGCTGGTCTGTATAATCGCCTGGTCACGGCTTACGAGTCACCGCCCGAGTACCGGGTTTTCCCGCGCGCTCCCCTGCCACTGCAGGAATTGCGCGACGACGTGCGAGCCGACACCCCGCCGCTGCTCAAGGGCTACCTGCGCGCGGGCGCCTGGATCTGCGGCGCTCCGGCGTGGGACCCGGATTTCAACACCGCGGACCTGCCGATATTGCTATCGATGAACCGGGTCGAGCCGCGCTACGCTCGCCATTTTCTCGGACAACGCGACTGAATACCCAAGCCCTCTCTTCTCCTGCCACCACCCCGATCACCACGAGCCTGCCGCTGCGTGCGTGGCGCTTGTTGCGCCTGTCGGTGCATATCCTGCTCGGCCTGGTCCTGACTTTGTTCGTCTACCCACTGCGTTCACCATCGAAACGCCAGCGTATCCGTCAGCGTTGGTCGAGTCGATTGCTCGCAATCGTCGGCGTCAGGCTCGAGCATGAAGGTGAGCGTATCCAGCCCGGGTGTTTGCTGGTCGCCAATCATGTCTCGTGGCTGGACATCTTCGTCGTCAACGCGCTGGCGCCAGCGGCCTTCGTCGCCAAGGCGGAAGTCCGCAACTGGCCGCTGATCGGCTTGCTCGCCGCGCGCAACGAGACGGTCTTCCTGATGCGAGGCAGCCGTGGTCACGCCCGCATCATCAACGCCGAAGTCGGCGCGATCCTGGACGCGGGCCGCAATGTCGCGCTATTCCCGGAAGGGACGACCACGGATGGCTCGCATGTGCTGCACTTTCACGCCGCGCTGCTACAGCCGGCGGTGGAATCCGGCCACCCGGTCCAGCCACTCGCCATCAGCCACCTGGATGCCGAGGGCAAACACAGCCTCGCACCAGCCTACGCCGGCGACACCAGCCTGATGGCCAGCCTGATGGCAATCATCTCGAGCCCCTCGCTCATCGCAGCGGTTTCGGTCGGCTCGCCACTGCCGACTGCCAACGGGCTGCATCGAAAGGAGGTCGCCAGGCAGGCGCGAGAGAGCATCGTCGCCCACGTCAGCCGGCACGCAGGCCAGGCTCAACACGCTCTGAGCGCGGCAGAAACCAGTCGGCGCGAGTGCCGGGAGGCGCCGCGTCAGCCGGAAACCTGGTAGAGCGCGCCGTCCTCCAGCCTGATCGCAGTCAGCACGCCGCCCCAGACACATCCGGTGTCCAGTGCGATCACCCCGTCCTCACGGTGCAGGCCAAGCGCAGACCAGTGTCCGCAAACCACGGTGTGATCCCAGCACACCCGGTGGGGCACCTTGAACCATGGCAGGGTGCCCATGGGCGCCCTGGCGGGCGGCCCCTTGGCATGCAAGGCCAGCTCGCCGTCCGGGAGACAGAAGCGCATACGGGTCAGCGCATTGACGATGAAACGCAAGCGATCCCAGCCGATCAGGCGCGGGTCCCACTGACGCGGCTGATCGCCCTGGAGTTTGAGCAGGAACTCCTGGGCGCGCTTGCTACGCAGCATGTCGGACACCTCGCGCCCTCGGTCGACGGCTTCGAGCGCACTCCAGGCTGCTGGCACCCCTGCGTGCACAAGCAGATAGTGATTCTCGCGATGGACAAGCGGGCGCCGCACCAGCCAATCGAGCAATTCGTCCCGATCCCTGGCCATGAGCACGTTGTCGAGCGTGTCATCCTTGCCTCTGCGGGTGAAACCTGCGGCCACCATCAACAGATACAAGTCGTGATTGCCCAGCACCGCAGTCACCGACCCGCCGAGTTCGCGGGCCAGACGCAAGACCTTGGCCGACTGGGCCCCGCGATTGACGAGGTCGCCGACCAACCATAGTCGATCCTGCGCCGGGTCGAAGCGCAGCTTCTCGAGCAACCGCGCGAAGGAGTCGTAACAGCCCTGGATGTCGCCTATCGCATAAATCGCCATGCCGGGCGCTCACTCCTTGTGATACTCGCGGTACCAGGCGACGAAGCGGGCGACCCCATCGCGCACATCGGTTTGCGGCGCGAAGCCGGTCCATGCGGCAAGCTCATCGGTGTCGGCAAAGGTCGCCGGCACGTCCCCGTCCTGCAAGGGGAGGAAGTTCTTCTCGGCGGTGATGCCGATCGCGGCCTCGATCGACTCGATGAAGCGCATCAGCTCAACCGGGTTGTTGTTGCCGATGTTGAACACGCGGTACGGCGCATTGCTGCTGCCCGGGTTTGGCTGGTCGGGGTCGAACGCCGGGTCCGCGCCCGGCACTCGGTCAAGGACGCGGATCACGCCCTCGACGATATCATCGATGTAGGTGAAGTCGCGCCGCATGCGGCCATGATTGAAGACGTCGATCGGACGCCCCGCGAGCATCGCGTCGGTAAACAGGAACAAGGCCATGTCCGGCCGCCCCCATGGACCATATACCGTGAAGAAGCGCAGGCCCGTCGTGGGCAGGTCGTATAGGTGGCTGTAGGTGTGCGCCATCAATTCGTTGGCCTTCTTGGTCGCGGCGTACATGCTCACCGGATGGTCGACGCTGTCGTGCTCCGAGAACGGCATGCGCGTGTTGCCGCCATACACGCTC
>CAYTAY010000066.1:8438-16150 GCA_964435845.1 uncultured Azoarcus sp. | reverse complement strand
GCGAAAGTAGGTCATCGTCAGACTAAAAACAACCAATACACCCCCGCGCCAAAAAGCCGGGGGTGTATTGCGTCTACGCGGGCGAAAACCAGGCACACCAGAGTGACTTGAACTTGTCACTCGGGCAAAATGCACCTTGGTCCTTGTTCAGGGTTTGCTCATGGAATTCGATGTCGTCATCGTTGGGGGTGGCTTGGCCGGAGCGAGTCTTGCCGTAGCCTTGCGTCATTCCTCCTGGCGTGTGGCGGTGGTCGAAGGCAGGGCACCTGCACGGCCCGAGGGCTGGGATCAGCGCATATACGCAATCAGTCCGGTCAATCAGGCATTTCTCCAGAAACTGGGGGTGTGGCAGCGGCTGGACGCGCGCCGTCTTACCCCGGTCGCCGAGATGGCGGTTCTCGGTGACGCCGACGGACGCCTCAGGTTTTCGGCCTATGATGCCGGGCTCGGTGAATTGGCATGGATCGTCGAGTCGAGTCTGATCCAGCTCGAGCTCTGGGAGACTTTGAAACGTCAGCACAACGTGACTGTATTCTGTCCGGTGCAGCCTGAATCGCTGACGATTGACGATGCTGGCGCTCAACTGCTTCTGGCAGACGGCACTCGACTGAGGTCACGATTGCTGGTGGCGGCCGATGGTGCTAACTCCTGGGTTAGGCGTCAAGCTGGCATCCAGGCCAAGTTCGCGCCCTACGAAGAGCTTGGGGTGGTGGCCAATTTCCGTTGTGCGCAACCGCATCGGAACACGGCATTCCAGTGGTTTCGTGACGGCTCCATCCTTGCGTGGCTCCCCATGCCCGGGGGGCGGGTGTCGATGGTATGGTCGATGGCCCAGGCCGAAGCAGAGCGTTTGCTTGGCTTGGCGCCGGTCGAGTTCGCCGATTCGGTGGCGGCAGCCGGTGAGTGGCGACTCGGCGAGCTGGAGCTGGAATCGGAGCCGGCGGGTTTCCCCTTACGGTTCATGCGTGTAGATGAGGTGGCGCAGCACCGGCTGGCACTGGTCGGGGATGCGGCGCATGCGATCCATCCCCTTTCGGGCCATGGGATCAATCTTGGTTTCCAGGATGTGCGTGCTCTGTCGGAACGATTGTTGCGCTTGCCCCGGTGGCGTGACCCGGGTGACCTGCAGGTTCTGCGCGCCTATGCCCGGGAGCGGGCTGAAGAGCCGTTTCTGGTGCAATACGCGACACATGCGCTCAACCGGCTGTTCAAAATACGTGATCCGCTCGCTACCTTGGTTCGCAATGCTGGGATGAACCTGACCGAGCGTGTCCCTGTCTTAAAGAGCTCGCTGATCCGTTACGCGACCAGCGGAAAGTTTTGATTCTGGAGAAACGAATGTCCCAATTTCCCTTGCGGTCGCTCGTCGCGACCGCGTTGTTCTTCACGGCCCCGGCCACTTTCGCGGATGTGGATTCGGTACGTCAAGGTGTCGAAGCTTTCGTCGGTGCGCCGGTTGTCGACTCGGTCAGCGAGACGCGCTATGGCGGCCTTTATGAGGTCGTACTCCGTAGCGGAGAGTTGGTGTACACCGACGCACGCGTGAATTTCATCGTCGATGGGCGGATCATCGACACCGAGACCCGTCGTGATGTGACGCAGGCACGACTGACCGAGCTGGCATCGATCGACTTTTCGGTGCTCCCACTTGACCAGGCGATCAAGCAGGTACGCGGGGACGGTAGTCGCACCATCGCGTCCTTCGAAGACCCCAATTGTGGTTTTTGCAAGCGTCTGGCGCAGGAGCTGGAGTTGATCGATGACATTACGATCTACACCTTCCTCTATCCAATTCTGAACGAGGACTCGGTGCGCAAATCACGCAATATCTGGTGCGCGAGTGATCAGGCCGCGGCCTGGAACGACTGGATTCTTCGCGGTGTGACGCCGCCTGATGTGAGCTGCGACAGCTCGACGGTGGATGCCAACGTCGCCTTCGGACAACAGATGCGGATCCAGGGCACGCCGACCATGTTTCTGGCTGACGGTCGGCGGCTCGGCGGCTACATGCAGGCGCCCCAACTCGAGCAGGCTTTGTCCGGCGTCGCGGACTGAGGGCAATTCTCACGTTTTCAGGGCGGGATCGACCGCGGGCCATTTCTGTGGGGGGTCTGCGGTCTGGTCCGGGTGCTTGGCGCGAGTCGGTCAAGGTGTCTGCCCCTTCGGCAGCAAGACCCACATGCGGCCCTGCTGACGCATGCGCCCGGCGAGTGCGCCTGCATCGTCACCGAAGCCCCAGAAAAAATCCGCTCGGACCGGACCCTTGATTGCGCCGCCGGTGTCCTGCGCGACCATGAGACGACGCAGAGGGCGATCACTCAATGGGTAGGTGGTATCGAGGAAGACTGGTGCGCCAAGCGGGGTGAACCGCGGGTCGATGGCGATGCTGCGTTCGGCAGTCAGCGGCAGTCCCTGCGCGCCGATCGGGCCGCCGTCGGACGGTGGCAGTTCACGGAAGAAAACGTAACTGGGATTGGTCGCGAGCAACTCCGTCAAGCGGTGAGGGTTGCGCTTCGCCCATGCCTTGATTCCCTGCATCGATGCGTTTTCGAGGCTGAGCTCACCCTGTTGGATAAGCCAGCGGCCGATGGAGCGATAGGGGTGCCCGTTCTGGTCGGCGTAACCAACACGAACACGGGTGCCGTCGGGCAGACGAACCTGTCCGGAACCCTGGATTTGCAGAAAGAACAGATCGATCGGGTCGGCAGCCCAAAACAGCACTGGGGCAGGCAGGAGGTCGCCAAGTTTATTGAGCTGCGAGCGGTCCCAGTAGGGCACGATGCGGCTTTCGACCAGTCTTCCTCGCAAGCGCATACCCTGAAGGTCGGGATAAACGTCGCCGAGATCGATCGTGAGCATGTCCGCAGGGACGCCGCGAATCGGCCAGGCGTAGCGGCTGGATGGCTGGCGACTGCCTTCGATGAGGGGCTCGTAGTAGCCGGTCACCAGACCGTGGCGGTTGCCATCCGGGGTCACGGTGGCCCAGGGCGTGAAGTGCGTCTCGAAGAACTGACGCGCGGCATGCGCCGGTGGTGCGGGGCCGAGGAACTCGGCCGCCGAGCAAACCGCCTGCCATCTCGGCTGGCGTATCAGGGTGGAGCAGGAGGTGCGCAAAGCCGGCCAGGCTTGCGCGTGGTCGTCGTCGCTCCACCCCGGCAACTCGGCCCAGGACGCTTTTTGCAGCGGCGGCGCAGGCTCGTGCCCAGGTTCGGGTTCAGCCATCGTCGGACACGCCGGACAGGGCGCGCAAGTGGTTTCGGGACAGGGCTGGGGGGCGGTGCGACTCGCGCAGGCGCTCAGCCCAGCGATGCCGAGAGCGAGAAACGCTACGTAAAGAACCTTGGGTACTTGCATGGTGTCGTCGTACACTGCGTGGCGGTGAAATCGAAGTATACCGGGTCGTCAAGGAGGCGGGCATGTGGGTGATTTTCCTGCAAGCGGGCATCGCGCTGGCCTTGCTGCTGACGATAGTCTGGGCGACCTGGCCCAAGCGTAAGAACGTTGATAAGGGTCTGAAGGACAATGACGCTGAATGATCTGTCGCGGCTCATGGCGAGGGCCGAGGATGTGCTGGGCAGGGTCGAGGCGTTGCTGCCGGCGCCGGTGTCAGCGCCCGACTGGGAGGCGGGTGTGGCGTTTCGCTGGGTACGCCGTAACGGGCAAGGTCGGATGTTGCCGGTGCGCAAGCCACACAGCATCCGCCTCAAGGATCTGCGTGACATCGACGACCAGAAGGGGCGGATTGACCGCAACACACGCCAGTTTCTCGAGGGACGACTGGCGAACAACGTGTTGCTCACCGGCGCAAGGGGAACCGGAAAGTCGTCGCTGGTGAAAGCCCTGCTGACGCAATATGCTCGCAACGGCCTGCGTCTCGTCGAGGTTGACAAGAACGACCTGATCGACCTGCCAGAAATCATCGACCTCGTCGATGGGCGCCCGGAGCGGTTCATTCTGTTTTGCGATGATTTGTCGTTCGAGGAAGGGGAGGCGGCCTACAAGGCGTTCAAGAGCGTGCTCGACGGTTCGCTGGCCGCAGTGCCCGATAACGTGCTCATCTATGCGACCTCGAACCGCCGACACCTGATGCCCGAGTTTCACGATGAAAATCTGATGGTCCGACATGTGGATGGCGAGGTGCATCCGACCGAGGCGACTGAGGAGAAAATTTCGCTGTCCGAGCGCTTCGGTTTGTGGATCTCGTTCTATCCCTTCAGTCAGGACGAGTATCTCGCCATCGTTTCACACTGGTTGCGAGTGTTCGGGTTGGACAAACCCGCTATCGAAGCCGCCCGGCAGGAAGCCCTGCAATGGGCGCTGATGCGGGGTTCTCGCTCCGGTCGCGTCGCCTGGCAGTTCGCGCGGGATCACGCTGGTTCGCGATCGGTGGGATGAGCCGATGAGTAAGTTGGTTGAAGTGGCGGCAGGCGTAATTCGTGCGGCCGATGGTCGGTTCCTGTTGGGTCGTCGCGCGCCGGGGAGCTTCTACGCGGGCTACTGGGAGTTTCCCGGCGGCAAGGTCGAGGCAGGCGAGTCGCCAGCCGCAGCGCTTGCCCGGGAACTGCGTGAGGAGCTAGGCATCACCGTAGACGAAAGCTGGCCGTGGCTGGTGCGCGAGCACCACTACGAGCACGCACGGGTACGGCTGAATTTTTTCGAGATACCGCGCTGGCATGGCGAAGTGAATGACCATGTCCATAGCGAGCTGGCTTGGGTGTCGGCGCAGGAAGCTGTTTGCGAGCCGATGCTGCCGGCTAACGGGCCGATTTTCAAGGCCTTGCGCCTGCCGCGGTTCATCGGGATCACCCATGCCTGTGAAATCGGCATCGAGCCTCAGCTCAGGGTGCTCGAGGTGGCCCTCGCCCGGGGTCTCGAATGCGTGCAGATACGCGAGCCGCAAATGAACGAGGCAGCGCTCGGACGCTTCTCAGTGGAAGTCTCGGCGCTGGCGCGTGAGTATCGCGCGATTGTGCTGCTGAACGCCTCTCCTGCGCTCGCCCAGCGACTGGGAGTCGATGGCGTGCAGCTCAACGGCCGGGCGCTGATGCAGTGCGAGAGCAGGCCGGATCTCGAGTGGGTAGGTGCATCCTGCCATGACCGCGAACAACTGGAGCGTGCCGCGCGGCTTGGGGTCGATTTCGCCCTGCTCGGTCCTGTGCGGGAGACGACAACCCACGCTGGCGCGAGCGGGATCGGCTGGCTGCGCTTCGGCGAGCTGGCTTCCGGGTGGCCGATGCCGGTCGTCGCGCTGGGCGGCCTTGGCGAGGAAGACTGGATCGCAGCGCGCGAGGCGGGTGCCCACGGTATTGCAGCCATCCGCGGAGCCTGGCGCACGTTGGATCTCTATCCACGTTAGCTTGCATGCTCCTGATGCGCCACACTTTGCGGACATTAGCCGAGTCAGTTCAAGCTGTCCTGAGCTGGTTCTTCGGCATCGGGTGCGACCGTCGGCACGCGATAGGACTCAGAAGCCCAGGCGCCTAGATCGAGTTGCTTGCAGCGCTCCGAGCAGAACGGACGCCATTGGCTCGCCGGCGCCCAGTCAACTGCTCTACCGCACTGCGGGCATTTTACCGTAGGGGGCTTGCGGGTCACAGGCTGCAGAAAGTCAGTTCGAAGGCCACGTCACGTTCGACGATACGGGGCCGGGCGACGGTTTCCGGCTGCATGAACCGAATGCTGAGCGCGTATTTGTTGGCGCTTATCTCGGGTATTGCCGCGTCACTGGAGGCGAGGCGAAGTCGAAGCATCTGCGCGCTTCTGCCGCTCATGGTCAGCTGATAGCTGCCGTTGGCGGCCACTTGTGATTCGGGATGACCGCTTGCGCGAAGCAGACGCAACACGATCGTGAGACCATCGCGGATCGGCAGCATAGGCTGAATCCAGCCCTCGAGGTCGCCGCGCCGCGCGGCTGGGTCGCGGTTGAGCCAGTAGTGATAGGAGGGCAGGTCGAATTCGCACACGCCTCCGGGGATCGCCGCCCTCGAACGGATTGCCATGAGCCACTCGTTCTCGCGCAGATGCTGGCCGATCTTGCCGGCCATCGCAAGCAAGGATGCGGAGGCCTGCTCGATTTCGTAGAGTGCACCCGACAAGGCTTCTTCGGAGATATCGGGGTTGTTGCGGAAGGACATCAGGATCTGGCGCTGGCGCTCGAGTTCCTGCATCAGGTCTACCTTGAGGTCGGCCCGTCCGGCGACCTCAAGTACTTCGAACAGCGTCACCAGCGCTACATGGTGGTCCTGGGGCGCATCGCTGCGATGAAAGTGGCCAAGCTTGCCGTAAAGATCCTCGAGCCGCAACAAAGTGCGAATGCGCTCATTGAGAGGATATTCGTAGCTGATGATCACCGCGTCGCCCAAAGAATCTCGATTGTAGGTTGGTTGGGGCGTCTATCCCCACATATCGGTAGTCGGTCGACTTCAAGACCGAGTCGTCGTGAGGGTCCAAACCCGATTTACACCGTCGATAATAGCACAGGGCCTGATGTGGATTGCTGGAGTGCAGCCGGGCTCAACCTACTGCAGCCAGGCGGCGGTAAGCCTGATCGAGCGCGCGCACCCTGGCCGTGAGCTGTTCGAGGGTGCCGCTGTTATCGATCACGTCATCGGCCACTGCAAGGCGCTGGTCGCGTGTGGCTTGGGCAGCCATGATTGCGCGGACCTGGCTCTCGGCAAGGCCGCTGCGCTCCATCACTCGTGTAAGCTGCAAGTCGGCGGGGCAATCCACCACGCAGACCCGGTTGCAGTGTTCGCGATAGCTTGCGGACTCAATCAACAAGGGCACCGCGAGGATTACGTAGGGTGAAGTGGCCTGCAGGCAGCGCGCCAGACTCAGCTTTTCGATCAGCGGGTGCAGTATCGCTTCGAGGCGTTTGCGGACATCACCGTCTTCGAATACCAGCGCCCTCATCATGTCGCGATCCATTCCGCCGTCGGGGCGCAGCACCCGAGGGCCAAAGGCCTCGACGATGTGTGGTATGGCGTCACCCTGCGCCGCGGTAAGCTCATGCGCGATGGCGTCGGTGTCGATCACATCGATGCCGAGGGCAGCGAAAGCATCGGTTGCTGCGCTCTTGCCGCTGCCGATGCCCCCAGTCAAACCGACGATGAATGGGCTGGCATGCGTCATTGCTGACACGGCTCGCGGCTGGCCTGTGCTGCCGCTGCAGGCAGTCTTGCGAGGATGTCCGCCATGACATCCGAGGGGGCGGTGATCTCCAGCCGGAAGCGGGCTGGCGCGCGGGCGGTGATCTCGGCCCCGCTCACTCTCAGCCGTTGCAGGTCCGTGAGGTGTTGCCTGGCGGCCGCTTCGGTCCTGAACAGGCCGAGTGAGATTGCGTGCTGATCCGGGCCGGGCTCACGGACTACGAAGAGGTCGGATACGCCAAGCTCGCGCAATTGCTGGGCGCGCTGGTCTGCGCCTTGTCGGCTGGCGGCTGGCGGAATACGAACCCACCAGCCGCTGGCGGTCTCGGTCTGGATCAGCGTGGTCTCCACCGGTGCGCCGGTATCGCGTACTACGCGCTCGACCTGTGTCGCAAGCGTTTCGGTCAACCCCGCGATCGCATTGCACACCATTGGCGCTGCAAGCCGCTCTTCGGGTGAAGGAGCGGGTGCTGTTGCTGTTGGCACTGGCTCAGGCACTGGCTCAGGCGCTGGCTCAGGCGCTGGCTCAGGCGCTGGCTCAGGCGCTGGCTCAGGCGCTGGCTC
>CAYTAY010000066.1:0-8338 GCA_964435845.1 uncultured Azoarcus sp. | reverse complement strand
AGGCGCCGATGGGGCCGCTGGTGCCAGTGCTCGCGGCGGCGTCGTGGGGCGCACGGGGGTGACGTCGTCGGTCGCCACCCGCGCCACTTGTCGGTCGGTCGTGAGCGCGGGTTCGAGGCGAATGAGCTGGGGATTGATCTGGTTGGTCAGCCGCTCAGGCTCTCCCCTCGGGGAGGACGGCCCCAGCCAGCCGAAGGTGGCAGCCAGCGCCAACGCGTTCAGAATGAGCAGAATCAGGAACAGCAGTCGCAGAAATGGCATCTTTCGTTCGAATCAGGAGGCTGCCCCGATTCTGAATGCCAACAGCTTTTCGCGCAATCTATTAGGGCCTGTGCTCATTCGCGCTGGCGGCGACCGCCAGGCCATGCAGCACGAGGTTGTCGATTCGACGCAGCGGAATGGAAAGCAAAGGCGCTAGCGCGGCGGATGCGCCACCAGCGAGCAGACACACTGCATCGGACTGTTTTTCGATCATACCGAACATGCGTTCGATCGCCCCGACCTGGGCCTGACGACAGCCGCTGACGATGGCGTCTTGGGTGTTTTTCGGTCGAGCCACGAAGCGTCCATCGGCAAATGGCAGTTGCGCGGTGTTGCCCGCCAGTGCCTGTCGCATGAGGTATTCGCCGGGCAGGATCAGGCCGCCCTGGAAGCGACCATCTGCATCCAGCAGATCCACGGTGGTCGCGGTTCCGGCGCAGACCACGAGGCAGGCGGAACGATGCTGGACGCGGGCTCCAACCAGGGCCGCCCAGCGATCCGCTCCCAGTTGCGTCGGGTCTTCGTAGCTGTTGTGCACACCGCAGCATTCAGACGAACTACGAAACCACTCGGCTTCCACACCGATGCCTTCGAGCACTGCGGCAATCGTAGCGGATACCTTGTCGCTGGCGACGCTGACGCATACCGCGCGTTCGGGCTTTGGCCCTTTCGTCGCCACCAGTTCGGCGAGCCGGCCGGCATTGTCGTGATCGAGCACCCCTTCCGCCAGCCAGGTGTTGTGTTCGACAAGCGCCCACTTGATGCGCGTATTGCCGGCATCGACCAGAAGCATCATCGCGCCGCCCTCAGCGAAACATCGCCGGCGATGATGCGTCGGCGACCTTGATTCGTGTCGAGCAGCAACGCACCGTCCTCGTCCACACCGACGCAGGTGCCGACGACTTCCGACAGCTCGTCATGGACACTGACCGGCAGATCCGCGAAGGCATTTAGCTGTTGCCATGCGTCGCGCAGCGCAGCGAAACCGCCGCTGACGTAGATTCCCAGCAATCCATCCAGTGAGGCGAGGACGCCGGCCAGCACGATGTTAGCGTCGATCTTGGTGGCGCCGAGTTCATTGGCCAGCGCGGTGATGCCCGGCTGATCCGGGATGCGCGCACCGTCGGGCAAGGCGAGGTTGATCCCGATGCCGATCACCGCGGCCGGCGTTCTGCCCCGCCCTGGGACGAGCTCCACAAGAATGCCAGCCACCTTCTTGCCGAACACCAGGACGTCGTTCGGCCATTTCAGTTGCACGCTTTGTACGCCGAGTTTTTCAAGTGTGCAGGCCACCGCCAGGCCGGCGACGAGTGACAGGCCGGCCGGGACGGCGGGCGAGGGGTCGAAGCGCCACAGGATTGAGAAGGTCAGACTGAAGCCCGGCCAGGCTTGCCAGGTTTTACCGCGACGGCCGCGACCGGCGTGCTGGTGGCGCGCGACCAGGACAGGGGTGCGGCCATCGTCCGCGGGGGGGTGGTCGCGCAGCACACTGTTCGTCGAGTCACATTGGTCGATGACGACGATTGCGAAGCGCTGTGCGAGCGCACCCAACGCTCGTGCGGTTGGTTCGGCATTGGGTGCCGGAATCGAGGATTCGGTCACTGCCAAGGTAGCGGCTCCGCGTTCAGTAGCCGATAATTATCCCGGATTACGGCGGTGTCTGCTCGTCGTCGCTGCCATTGCGGCTGTTGTCCAGGCCAAGTTCCTGGATCTTGCGCGGGCTGTGGCGATGCAGCGCGCGTGCGACCAGTTCTTTGCCGCTGCCGCATCTTGCAGTCGTTCGACTTCGGCGAAGACCGCCACGCCCTCAGCGCAGGCTGCGCATTTCCCGCTCGAGCGCTTCGATATTACGCTTGTGCAGCTCGGCCTGATCGCGCAAGGGCTCAAGGCGCTCCTCGCGCTTACCCAGGTTGATGACAGCCCGTGGGCCCCGTTCAGTTTGCCGAATGATGCGATCCTCTGGGGCGTCCCGCACCTCTTCTTCAGCGAGCTTTTGCTGGGCTTCTTCGAGTGCGCTGCGTTCGCTTGCGAGCTCGCGCTCGAGAATCTGGCGGCGGGTGGCGTCCCGGCTGCGCTGAGCATCCGGGCTCACACTCGGGAATGACGGAGTGGGTGTGGCCGAGGGACGTGGCGCGGCGGAGGCCGGCCGCTGTGGCGGAGAGGGCACCGTCGAAATCGGCAGATCGGAACGAAGCGGTTCGCAGTTTCGCACCGATGAAGGGTCGTTGGTGTAGGTGATGCCGCCATCGGCACCAGTGCACTTGAAGACGGTCGCAATGGCGGGTGTGCTGCCGAGTGCAGTCATGAGCAATGCGGCGATCATCTCTCTGCGCATCGACTTGCCTCTCAGGGGGTGGCGGGTTGCTTGTGTCATCCGTTTCGATTAGACCATAAAAAAGGACGGGTATTGCCCGTCCTCCTTAACGCTTGAGCAGCCGGAACGATTACAGGCTGTAGTACATGTCGAACTCGACCGGGTGTGTGGTCACGCGCAGGCGATTGACGTCCTCCATCTTGAGTTCGATGTAGGCGTCGATGAACTCGTTGGAGAACACGCCGCCGCGGGTGAGGAACTCGCGATCGCCGTCGAGTGCCTGGAGCGCCTGCTCGAGGCTGGTGCACACGGTCGGGATTTTCGCGTCTTCTTCGGGCGGCAGGTCGTAAAGGTTCTTGTCCGCGGGGTCGCCCGGATGGATCTTGTTCTGAATGCCGTCCAGACCCGCCATCATCAGTGCGGCGAAGCACATGTACGGGTTGGCCATCGGATCCGGGAAGCGCGCCTCGATGCGGCGGCCCTTCGGGTTGGCGACATAGGGGATGCGGATCGAAGCCGAACGGTTGCGGGCCGAGTAGGCCAGCTTGGTCGGCGCCTCGTAATGCGGCACCAGACGCTTGTAGGAGTTGGTGCTCGGGTTGGTGATCGCGTTCAGCGCGCGGGCGTGCTGGCCGTCCTTCCAGATCGACTGGTGGACATGCATGCCGGAGCCGTTGTCACCGACGATAGGCTTGGGCATGAAGGTTGCAGTCTTGCCGTACTGATGAGCGACGTTGTGCACGATGTACTTGAGGATCTGGGTCCAGTCGGCGCGCTTGGTGAGGGTGCTGAACTTGGTGCCGATCTCGCACTGGCCGGCGTTGGCGACTTCGTGGTGATGCACCTCGACCGGTACGCCGGAGGACTCGAGGGCGAGCACCATGGCGGCACGGATGTCATTCAACGAGTCGACCGGCGGCACCGGGAAGTAACCGCCCTTGACGCGCGGACGGTGGCCGGTGTTGCCGCCTTCGAACTTGTCCGCGGTCGACCAGGCGGCCTCTTCCGACATGATCTTGCTGAATACGCCGGACATGTCCACCGACCACTCGACCGAGTCGAAGATGAAGAACTCGGGTTCTGGGCCAAAAAACACGGTGTCGCCGACGCCGGTGCTCTTCAGATAGGCCTCGGCGCGCTTTGCGATCGAGCGGGGGTCGCGGTCGTAGCCCTTGCCGTCCGCCGGTTCGATGACGTCGCAGGTCAACACCAGCGTGGTCTCGTCGTAGAACGGATCGATGTAGGCGGAGCCGGCGTCCGGCAGCAGGATCATGTCCGACGCCTGGATGCCCTTCCAGCCGGCCATCGACGAGCCGTCGAAAGGGTGGCCCTGCTCGAAGTGCTCTTCTTCAAAGGCGGATACCGGCAGGCCGACGTGTTGCTCTTTGCCGCGCGTGTCCGTGAAACGTAGATCCACGAAACGGACTTCGTTTTCCTGGATCATCTTCATGACTTCTTGAGCGTTCATATTCACTCCTGGTGATGTAAGGCAAATGGGGGGGCAGTGACGGTCAAGCTCCCACTGCGGACATCCGAGCAGCAGGCGTGCCTGTTTTCTGGGGCGGGACGTTCCAGTGCAATCTCTTGCGCCAGGCGCCGCTTGCTCGTGCCATGACGGCTTGCGATTGTTCGGTGCCGCAGGCGGCGCGCGCAGGTCGGGCATGGCACGCCTCAATTTGGGTCGCTGCATCACAAGCGGTTGCACCAACTCAGTGCAACGAATAGTCAGTTTGCACTGTCATGGTGCAACTTGCACGAAAAAGGTGATCGCACGGAAACGCGGGTCGGTTTCGAGCAGCTGCTGGGTGCGCTCTTTCAGTGCATTGGTCTCATGTCGGGAGGGGTGGTCGGCCGCGAGCATGACTTCGACTTCCGCACGGTGTCCGAGATAGTGGACCTGAATGCGTCTCAGCCCACCGGAGCGTCCCAGGATAGCCTCGATCGCAGTTTGAATCGCAGCGCGCTCGGGAGGTGGGCCGGGCGGTGGCGTCTGCAGGTCGCCGTCGTCTTCCGGGTCGATGTGGACCAGCACGTCTCTGACATCGGGGTGGGCGTCGCGAATCCGGAAGTAAACCGCATCCGAGATGCGGTGCCCTTCGGACACCGTGATGCGCGGATCGACCTGCACATGGGTGTCGCACAGCACCCTGTCCGCCATGCGACGTGTGCGGATCTCGTGCACTCCGACCACGCCGACCGTGGCGCGTATGGTGTCGCCGATATCTTCGACGGCTTCGTCGGGCAGTCCGGTGTCGACGAGTTCGCGCATCGCGCGCCAGGCGAGGCGAAGGCCCATGTTCAGGATCAGGAATCCAACCACCGCAGCGGCCAGTGGCTCGAGAAAGGGGTAGCCCGCGAGGCTGCCGCCGATGCCCGCCGCAACCACCAGCGACGAGGCCGCATCCGAGCGCGCGTGCCAGGCGTTGGCTTCGAGCAGTGGCGCCTCGAGGCGTCGCGATGCGGCGAGTGTGAAACGAAACAGGGTTTCCTTGGCGAGCAGGGTGGCGCCCGCCATCCAGAGCGCGGCCTGATGGAGCGGTGGAGCGCTGTCCATCGTCTGCAGCCGCATGCCCGAACTCCAGAGGAACCCGAGTCCGACCACGGCGAGCACGGTGCCCAGGAACAGTGTCGCGGCGGTTTCGAAGCGTCCGTGTCCATAAGGATGATCGCGGTCGGCTGGCACACCGCCCTTGCGACCGGCCAGCAGCACCATCGCATCGGTGAACAGGTCCGACAGGGTATGCACCGCATCGGCCACGAGGCTGAACGCATTGGCGAAAACTCCCACCCACAGCTGGCCGAGCGCGAGCAGGCTGTTGGTCAACACGGCGACCAGTGTCACTCGCTGGATGCTGCGGGCGCGTTCCGGCGCCTCGGGCGGGCGGTTCGATGAGGCCGAGGCCTTGGAGGAATTCATTGTAGGCGGTTGGTTGTATACTGGTGGGCCAACACATTCTATCCGTATGCACATCATGGGCAAATTAAGCGATTTGCTGAATCTGGCGCGCGAGCGCGCGCAGAGGCTGAACCTGCCCTACGCTGGCGCGCTGACGCCGGCCGAGGCGAACGAGGTGTGGCAACTCGCCCCCGGCACCAAGGTGGTGGACGTGCGCACCCGGGCAGAGCTCGACTGGGTGGGACGGGTGCCCGGGGCGGTCGAGATCGAGTGGATCACTTATCCGGGCAGCAAGCCCAACCCCTCGTTCATGGCCCAGCTCAAGCGTGAGGTCGATAGCGAGGCGCTGGTGATGTTCCTCTGTCGCTCCGGGGTGCGTTCCGACCATGCGGCGCGCGCCGCGACCGAGGCGGGCTATCTCGAGTCCTACAACATCCTCGAAGGTTTCGAGGGCGACAAGGACGCCAACGGGCACCGCAACACGATTGGCGGCTGGCGCCATGCCGGGCTGCCCTGGCAGCAGGGTTAAAGATCCGGCGCAGCCAGCGGTTGTCGTTTTTCGGATGTGTTGCGGGTAGTGCATGCGATCTCGCGACGCCTTTCGGGCTCCGAGTCAATCATTCCCAATCAGAGACAAAAGACAATGCAAGTCGCAAGCATCAGTTTCGACCGTTTCAACGTACTCCAGGACCATGAGGCGCAGGAGCGCATCCGTGCCGCCCGTGCCAGGCTCGGAGATCGCGCCGTACTGCTGTGCCACCATTACCAGCGAGCCGACGTTTATCAGCATGCCGATTTCACAGGCGACTCCCTCAAGCTTGCCCGGCTCGCGTCGCAGACCGAGTCCGAGTGCATCGTTTTTTGTGGTGTGCATTTCATGGCCGAAGTGGCCGATATACTGTCCAAACCGCACCAGGTCTCGATCCTGCCGGACCTCGCTGCCGGTTGTTCGATGGCCGACATGGCGAACCTGGCCAAGGTCACCCGTTGCTGGCGCGAGCTCACTGAAGTACTCGAGACGCCTGACGACATCATCACGCCGATCACCTACATCAACTCGGCGGCCGACCTCAAGGCCTTCTGCGGCGAGCACGGTGGCATTGTGTGTACTTCGACCAACGCGCCGACGATTCTCGACTGGGCCTTCGCGCAGCGTGAAAAGGTGTTGTTCTTCCCGGATCAGCATCTGGGGCGCTGGACCGGTTTCAACAAGGGCATCCCGCTCGAGGACATGGTCGTGTGGGACCCCGATCTCGAGTACGGTGGTCTCACGCCGGAGCAGATCCGCAAGGCGAAGATCCTGTTGTGGAAGGGCCACTGCTCGGTACACCAGATGTTCCAGGAGAGCCACATCCGCCGCTGGCGCATGCAGCATCCCGATTCGGACTACGTCGGCTCCACCGAATACATCATCAACACCATCAAGGCCGCGCCGGCTGGCACGCAGTGGCTGGTTGGCACCGAACTCAACCTGGTCAATCGCCTGGCCGAAGAGATGAAGCCAGAGGGCAAGACCGTTCAGTTCATGGCCCCCACGGTATGCATGTGCTCGACCATGCAGCGTATCGATCCACAGCACCTGGCGTGGACACTCGAAAACCTCGTCGAGGGCAAAGTGGTCAACCAGATCAAGGTGCCGGAACATGAGGCTGAGCTGGCACGGCTCGCGCTGAAGCGCATGTTCGAAGTGTCCTGAGCTTTATCGTCGGGCTCAACGAATCGGCTCGTGCCGTCTATGGCGCGGGCCGATTCGTTCTGGCGGTGGGCCGGCGTTCAAGCGCGGATGAAGGCGGCGATCCGCGGATCCGTCCTGAGCCGCTCGAACTCGGTGTCGTCCGGTAGCTGGGGCCGGTCGCGCTCTACGTTGACCATGCAAAGAAAGCCGAGGCGCTTGTTGTCGGCAGCGCGGAACTGATGCCAGGTCATCGGCGGGATGTGGATCAGGTCATGCTCGCCGACGGCGCGAACCGTCTCGCCCACCAGGCAGGCGCCGCTGCCCCGCAGAATCATTACCGCGTGTTCGTGTTCATGGCGCTCCAGGGTGGAGTGCCCGCCGGCAGCGATCTCGAAGTAACGCAGCTCACAGCCGAGTCCGTCGGTACGAAACAGCAGGTGCCGGCAGATGTCGCGGAATGGGGCGGAGCCCTCGGGCTTGTAGTCCAGCCGGTCGACCTGCTGCCAGGTGCCGTCCGGCAACGCCTTGCGGATGTGTGATTCGCTGTTCATGACCTCAATTCCGGTATTCACATCGAGCGACTCGCTGTACGAAGGCGCGTGCGGCGGCGCGGGTGTCATCGGCCTCCAGCAGTGCGCCGCCGATGAGCAGCATCACGTCACGGCCGTAGAAATCCACCAGCTCCTCGACCCGGTCCGGGTGCATGCCGCCGGCCGGCACCGGCACACTGGCGGCCAGACCCGCCCAACCGTTGCGCGCGGTCTCCGCGATTTCGCGGCAAAGCGCAGGCGCGAAGCTGAAGCGACCGCCATGGTTGGGGTAGATCACCGCATCCGCGCCAAAGAGACGGAACAGCTTGCCAAGCAGCAGCACCGGTGAAATCCGGGTGGCGCCAGCCAGCGCCGGGTGGGCGAGAATCGGCACCCCCTCGTCGGCCAGTTCCTGCAGTGCGCCGCAGCCGGAGATCATCGGGGCGATTAGCAGGGCGCCGACGCCAAGCTCTTTCGCAACCATGAGTTGCTTGCGCTGGCGCGCCGGGCCACCGGTCAGACTGGGGGCATAGAGTGTTTTGTGCCCGCTTGCCCGGTTGGCGGCATCCACCGCCTGTTGTACCGCTGCCACGCGCTCGGCGAATGGGGTGCTGTGCTGGTCGGCCAGGCCGTGGTCGTCCTTGATGATGTCGATGCCGGCC
>CAYTAY010000065.1:0-16164 GCA_964435845.1 uncultured Azoarcus sp. | reverse complement strand
GAAGCTCGCCAACGCGCTGACCTTCATGGCCAACGAACGGGTGCACAAGGAAGATGGCGTGGCCGGTGACATCATCGGCATCCACAACCATGGCCAGTTGCAGATCGGCGATACCTTGACCGAGGGCGAGAGCCTGGGCTTCAAGGGCATCCCCTATTTCGCGCCGGAGCTATTTCGCGCCGCGCGCCTGCGTGATCCGCTCAAGACCAAGCAGTTGCAGAAAGCTTTGCAGGAACTCGGCGAGGAGGGTGCGATCCAGGTCTTTGAGCAGGAGGGCGGACAGATGCTGCTCGGCGCGGTCGGGCAGTTGCAGTTCGAAGTCGTCGCCCAGCGCCTCAAGGACGAGTACAAGGTCGATGCCATTTTCGAATCGGCCGAGATCTACACCGCGCGCTGGCTCACCTTCCCCGACGAGCCGGCCCGGCGCAACTTCGAGCGCGAACAGGCGATCCGGCTCGGCAAGGATGTCGACGGCAACCCGGTGTACCTGGCGAGCACTCGCTACAACCTAGACGTGACCATGGAGAAATGGCCCAAGGTCGGCTTCCACTCGACCCGGGAGCATGGGCAGGTGCTCGACTGACGCAGAACCGGATGCTGGCTGCTGCGGTCAGACGAGCATGAGCGACGATATGAGTTCCCAGCGCCGGGTCGGGCGCGGCATGATCGTGCTGGCCTGGCTGGCGGCACTCGCCGTGCTGTGGCTGTTTTTCGACGATGCGCTCGACAGGCGGGAGAATCCCAACCGAAACCTCACCGTGCAGGGCAACAGCAGCGAACTGGTGCTGACCCGCAACCTCGCCGGTCATTACGTCGCGCCCGGCACCATCAATGGCCTGCCGGTCGTTTTCCTGCTTGATACCGGCGCCACCCAGGTTTCGGTTCCAGCCCATCTCGGGCCTGATCTCGGTTTGACCCCGGGAGCACCGATGCAGGTGATGACCGCCAATGGCGCGGTGACGGTGCGCGCGACGACCATAGACGAGCTCGGCCTGGGTCCCTTCCGGCTCCACAACGTCCGCAGCCATCTCAACCCGGGATTTCGTGGTGATCAGGTATTGCTCGGCATGAGTGTGCTGAAACACCTGGAGTTCACGCAGCGCGGCAACACCCTGATTCTTCGTCCGCACGGCGGTTGAAAAAAAGCCCCGCGATACGGGGCCTGGTTGTCCGGAAAGCGCTCAGCCCTCGAGCAGGCTGCGCAACATCCACGCGGTCTTCTCATGCACCTGCATGCGCTGGGTCAGCAGGTCGGCGGTGGGCTCGTCGCTGGCTTTGCCGGCCGCCGGCAGGATGCTGCGGGCGGTCTTGACCACCGCTTCCTGACCCAGCACCAGATGCTTGATCATGTCCTTGGCCGACAGCGTACCTTCCGGCTCCTTGAGGCTGCCGAGCTTCTGGAACTCGGTGTAGGTGCCGGGTGCCGGGAAGCCAAGGGCGCGGATCCGTTCCGCGATGGCATCGACGGCGAGGGCGAGTTCGTCGTACTGCTGCTCGAACATCAGGTGCAGCGTGTTGAACATCGGGCCGGTGACGTTCCAGTGGAAGTTGTGGGTGGTCAGATAGAGCGTGTAGGTGTCGGACAACAGTCGCGACAGTCCGTCGGCGATCTTGGCGCGGTCCTTCTTGTTGATACCGATGTCGATATCCATTGCTGTTCTCCTTGTTCGGTTGCTCGTCATGCCCGGCATCGGTGTGATACCGGCTTATGTTTCCATGATACGGAAAGCCTGACCGAGTTACCAATGATGGCTTCGGATAGGCCTCATTGGCCGCGCACATGGCGGCTTGAAATCGTGCGTCGATGCGCAATAGTGGTTCAAGTGCAAGCCTGTTCCGGTCAGCGAACGGCGTTTTTTGGCTCGGATGCCGGCAGACATTCTTTTGCGGGATTCGACCTCGGGCCGGGACTCGAGGGATCGGGCGCGGATTTTCGACAGGCTCACGATGCGCGGCATGGCCGAGTTTCTGAGCCATGCCGCGCGGCACGACATGCTGGTTCGGTGAATCGGTTTCTGACTACATCAGGCCCGCGCCGCGCAGAAGTGTGATCCCGGCGCTCGTCGCGATGATGGATCCCAGTGTGGTGAGCGCGATGATGTTGGCTGCGAGCGTCGCGTTACCACCCATTGCTCGCACCATCACATAGCTGGCCGCAGCGGTCGGTGCGCTCGACATCAACATCAACACGCCGAGTTCGATGCCCCTGAAGCCGGCCAGAATGCCCCCGACGGTGATCAGCAGCGGCACCAGCACCAGTTTCAGGCCGGCCGCCTGCAGGGTGTTGCTCATCGCGTCGCGCAGGCTCGCGAAGTTCAGCGACGCGCCGGTGCATAGCAGTGCCAGCGGCAGCGTCATGTCGGCGAAGTAGCGGCCGGACTGCAGCACCAGCGAGGGCAAGCTGAGTTCGAAGTACGACACCGGCAGCGCAAGCACGATGCCGATGATCAGCGGGTTGGTGAAAATGCCCTTGACCATGCCGCCGACGCCTCGCCGCTTGGACAGCGATCGATTCAGCGTGACCACCGCGAGGATGTTGTAGACGATGGTGACCAGCCCCAGGTAGAGCGATGCCGCGACCAGCCCGGCCTCGCCATAGGCATTGACGCAATAGGCCAGGCCGACGATGCCCATGTTCGAGCGAAACGCCCCTTGCACCACCACGCCCCGGTCCTCGCGTGGGCGCACGGTTCGGATGGCCAGCAGCTCGAGTGCGACGAAGACCGCGCAGGTCGCGACAATGCCGTAGAGGATCAGACTTGCGTTGGCTGCGGAGTCGAAGTCCGTGGTCGCGATGCTGATGAACAGCAGCGCCGGCAGGGCGACGTTGAATACCAGCTTCGAGCCGGCGTCGATGAAGGGCTCGGTGATCAGGCCGATGCGACGCAGCCACACGCCCAGCAGCAGGATGACGAAGATCGGGCCAGTGACCGAAAACGAGAATTCGAGAATGCTGAGGAAGTCGGCCATGCCGGTACCCGGTTGCGCTGCGAGGCGCATCACTCTACGCCCCGCATGGCACCGCGGCAATGCGGAATCACCAAACGCCGCGCCAGGTGCGCAACCGGGCAGGTCGCGGACTCACCTATCGGGTGACCGTCGTCGAAGCTGCGCATCCCAAGCTCTGTAAGACATTCAAGGTCATGGCATCAGTCCACCCCGGATCATGAAAGCCGCCATGACCGTTTCCCTCACCCCCAACCCCTCTCCCGCAAGCAGGACAGGGGCGCTTAGTGAGTCGCCGCGGCGACTTTCAAGTTAAGCGGAGCCCAGGCCCAGCCCGCGGTTGAGGCGCTCGAGTTGCGCAACGGCGCCCGCGATTGCGTCAGGACTACGATGAGCGGCAAGCTCCTGCCGCACAAGACTTCTACTGATCCATCTCCGGGGTCAAGCAGATACGGAGTGTCCCGGTGCGGCCACCCCGTTTGCGTTCAGCCATGCACCGCCGAGAAGCCTGGTTCGCCGTCGAACAGGTACAGATTCTCTGATTTCACGACGTCTAGCCCGGCCTCGACCAGCGTGCGATGCAGCTCCGCTGGCGCGGTATTCGCCATCTGGTCGCCACGGAAGCGGCAGCGCCAGTGATCGACGCAGAAGGTTTCCGGGAAGCCGTTGGGCCACACTCGCACGCCGCGATTGGTGATCACCTCGAGCGCCAGACCAGTGCCGTGCTGCGCACTCTTGACCCGTGTCGCGAGCGTCTCGATGTCGGCCCCGCGCCATTGCAGGAACAGATCCACGCCCACCAGTTGCTTGTGAGCCAGGGCCGCGGTCGGCCCGAGCCGGCTCGGCGACTGCTTCGGCACAGCGGTCGCCTTGGCGTAATGTACCGGTTGCAGTTCCTGGGGTTTGTGTCCGAGCCGACGGATCACCTCGTCGGCGAAGGCCTGAGTGCCGACCAGCTTGTGGCTGCTCGCCGGGTCGTGAATATCTCGGGTGTGGATGCCGCCCTCGATCGTGCTCAACCAGGCGTTGTGGATGCGCTCGGCCACCTCGTTCTGGCCGATGTGAAGCAGCATCAGGATGGCACCGTGGAGCAGGCCGGACGGGTTGGCGATGTCCTTGCCGGCCAGTGGTGGCGCCGAGCCGTGGATCGCCTCGAACATGGCACACTGGTCGCCGATGTTGGCCGAACCGGCCATGCCCACCGAACCTGCGATCTGGGCGGAGATGTCCGACAGGATGTCGCCGTAAAGGTTGGGCGTCACGATCACGTCGAACAGCTCGGGCTGGTCGGCGAGCATCGCCGCGCCGATGTCCACGATCATGGTGTCGCGCTCGAGGTCCGAATACTGCGCGCCAATCTCGTCGAACACCTGGCGGAACAGGCCGTCGGTCAGTTTCATGATGTTGTCCTTGACCATGCAGGTGATCTTCTTGCGCCCATGCCGGCGGGCGTACTCGAAGGCATAGCGCACGATGCGCTCGCACCCCGGGCGGGTGATCAACTTAAGGCACTGCACCACGTCATGGGTCTGGCGATGCTCGATGCCGGCGTAGAGGTCCTCCTCGTTTTCGCGCACCACGACCACATCCATGCCGGGGTGGCGGGTCGGCACGAAGGGGGCGTAGGCGATGCACGGGCGCACATTGGCATACAGGCCGAGGGCCTTGCGGGTGGTGACGTTGAGGCTCTTGTAGCCGCCGCCACGCGGGGTGGTGATCGGGGCTTTGAGGAATATCCGGGTATTACGCAGGGATGCCCATGCGGCATCGGGCATGCCGGTCTTCACGCCGGAGAGGTAGCTGCGCTCGCCGATTTCCACGGTTTCGATGTCGAGTTGCGCGCCTGCCGCCTCGAGTATGCGCAGGGTCGCCTGCATGATCTCGGGGCCGATGCCATCTCCCTCGGCGACGGTGATTGCAGTCTTGAGTTGTACCGACTGGGCCGGAAGGTCATTGGGGTGCATGAGGGGTCTCCTTGTCTGTCAGCCGCCGGGCTGGCGGCACTGCGGGACAGATATTGAATCGGAGTAACAATTTAATAAAATTGATTTGCAATCTAAGTTTAATCTACAATAATAGATATATGACTGATGCTCAGCACTCCCCGCAGGAAGTGCCGCCGCCGCTGCGGCGCTTTCACACCCGGCAGACCACGTTCCGGCAACTGGAAATCTTTCTGGAAGTCGCCCGGCGCGGCAGCGTGACTGAGGCTGCCCGGGCATTGCATCTGGCCCAACCCACGGTGTCGACCCAGTTGGGGCGTTTGCAGGGAACGCTCGGCGAGCCGCTCTTCGACCAGGTCGGCCGTCGCCTCGATCTCACCGCCTCGGGCGAGATCCTGCAGCGTGGTTGCGAGGAGTTGTTCGACGTTCTCGAGCGGATCGACAGCCGCCTTGGCGCCCTGCATGGCCTGACTGCCGGCACGCTGCGGCTCGGCGTGGTCACCACCGCCAAGTATCTGATGCCGGCTTACCTCGGCGCCTTCTGCCGTCGCTTGCCGGACGTCGAGGTGCAGTTCAGCATTTGCAACCGCAACGAACTCGTCTCGCGTCTGGAGGCCAATCAGGACGACTTCTATGTGTTCAGCCACCCGCCGGTCGAACTCGACATCGCTTCCCATCCGTTCGCTGACAACCCGCTGGTGTTCATCGCGCCGGTGGGTCACCCGCTGGCGGGAAGAAGCAGCCTGGCCTGGGAGGATCTCGCCCCCTGGCCGTTGCTGATGCGCGAGGCCGGCTCAGGGACCCGGCTCGCCATCGAGCGCGCGTTTCGCGCGAATGGCTGGCCTTTCGCGCCCAGGATGGTGATCGCCAGCAACGAGGCGATCAAGGAGTCGGTGCTGGCTGGCCTCGGTATCGCGGTGGTGTCGCGCCATACCCTGCATCATGCCGGAGGAGATCTGCTTGTCGAGCTCGATGTCGAGGGCTTTCCGATTCGTACCGTCTGGTCGGTCGTGCATTGGCGCAGGAAGATCTTCTCGCCCGCCGCCGAGGCCTTTCTGACGCATCTCGGCGTCAATGTGTAACCGACCGTTCCGAGCGAGCTTCAGCCGGTCAGCCCGCGCATGCCTGCTCGAACAGTCACCATGCTCCACCGCCGGGAATGTCGCGAACCAGTGGAACAAGGCGAACGCCTCGACCTGCCAGAAATCTCGCGCGAGTTCTGCGGCGCCGTCGCTGCCGAAACGCAGCGCGGCTTGCCATTGGGCCTTGTGGATTGGCGGTTAGGGCGCGAAAAAGCGCCCTTGGGCGCTTTGTGAAGTCGTGTTAGCCAGATGGTTGTCGACCGCTCGGCAGTCGATCGTCACCCGGCGCCCGCTGACGCTGATGAGGCGAGCGTCGATCAGGCGGCGGAGGTTGCGGGAGAGGGTTTCCGGCGTCATGTCCAGATGCGATGCGAGCACCTGCTTCGATGTCCGGAGCTCGAGTTCCGCCGTGTCCCCGGAGTCGCCCTCGGGGGTCAGATCGCGCAGATACTCGAGCACCCGGTCGGTGGTGCTCTGGAAGCGGCGCGACACGATGTCACGTTCGAGCGTATGGTGGCGAAGCGCAACCGACTGGAGCAAGCGCATCGCGATCCCGGTGTTTTCGCTAACCAGGTTCAAGACCGCTTTCTGTGAAATCGAAAGCAGACAGGAGTCGTGCGTGGTTTCGGCACGTGCCATGTACAGACGACCACCGAGAACCTCAGCGTCACCGAAAAGCTGTCGCGGGTAGTAGACGTCAAGGACTTTCTCGTCGCCCTCGGGAGAGCAGACCGAGCGCTTCACCTGCCCTCCGAGCAGAAAATACATCGCTGATGGCCGGTCTCCTTCGCGGAAGATGACGGCACCCTTGTCGAGGCGGCGGATGATCGTGTACTGGGCCAGTTCTTGCAGCAGGCGCTGGTCCGCGCCCGCGAATAGCGTGATCTCCGATAGTAGCTGCGGAACGTCGTGCTGAGCAGTCATGTCCATGGTGTGATCTCCATTATCGTTGGTTCCACCTTGAGGCCAGAGCGTGGCTGGGCGCTGGCGCATGTGAATAATGGAGAGGGTGAGTAACCCCTGGATGTCCACTTTCGATCTTTGGGTTACGGCGCGTAACAGCCTGATGCAAGCCAGGCGGCTGCCGACCGGTTACCGGGTATCTTGTCCGGTGTTGTGGTTTCGGTGCTCGTCCAAAAGCGCGCGGATGCTTCTGACCAGGAGGTCACGATCGTAGGGTTTGGGGAGAATGCGCACGTTATCGGGCACCCTGCCGCCGCGCCGGACGACATCTTGCGGATGACCGGAAGTGTACAACACCCGAAGCCCTGGTTGGCGCTGCAGAAGGGCTCTGGCGACTTCGATGCCGTCGAGCTCGCCGACCAGGACCAGGTCCGCGAAGAGAACATTGAAAGTGTGCCCTTTCTCCACCAGCGACAACGCAGAAGCCCCGTCGCGTGCGCGAAAGACCCGATAGCCGAGACTGTCGAGGAACTGGGCGGCGAGTGCGCCCACCGCTTCATCGTCCTCGAGAACGAGCACCGCTTCATTGCCTCGATAGCCGTCCAGGGTGCGCTGGGCAGGGAGCGCAGCGGGTTGCCGTTTCTTGGCGCGTGGCAGGAACAGGCGAACCGTTGTGCCCTGGCCGGGTTCACTGTAGATGCGAAGAAGGCCAGAAGATTGGCGCGCAAAACCGAAAACCATCGACAGGCCGAGGCCGCTGCCCCGCCCGCTGGCCTTCGTCGTGAAAAAAGGTTCCAGCGCTCGCGACTGCGTTTCACTGTCCATGCCGCAGCCGTCGTCACTGACCGACAGCATGACGTAATCGCCCGCCTGAGCGCCTGGCAGTCCAAGGGCATAGCCACTGTCGATGACGTGGTCGGCGACCTCGATGATCAGTTGGCCGCCTTGCCCCATCGCGTCACGGGCATTAACCGCAAGATTGAGCAAAGCCGACTCGAAATGGGCTACGTCCGCAATAGCCTCCCATTCGTCACGCTCGATGAGTTGGATTGCAATGTGTTCGCCAAGCGTACGTTCGAGAATCGGGAGCATCCGGCGACAAGTCTGGGACAAGCGGATGGTTTGCGGATTCAGGGCTTGTTTGCGTGAGAATGCCAGTAGGCTGCGAATCAGTTCCGAGCCCCGCGAGGCCGCATCCGCAGCGGCATCGATCAGATTCAGATTGACGCGATCATCCGCGAGACGCTCTTGCAGCAATTGCAGGTTGCCGCTGATGACGGTCAGCAAATTGTTGAAATCGTGTGCGATACCCCCGGTCAATTGTCCGACGGCCTCCATCTTCTGGGCTTGAAGAAGCGCTTGCTCTGCCCGGTTGCGGGCGCTGACATCGATGATCGTGGTTGCCACGAGAAACCCGTGCTCGGTGTTGAGCGGGGTCAAGCCGATTTCCATCGGAAACTCGCTGCCGTCGGCGCGCACGCCATACAACTGGACGCCCGCCCCCATGGCGCGCGCCCGTGGGGCGCGTTTGTAGGCTTCACGGTGTCGTGCATGGTCGGCACGATAGCGCTCGGGTATGAGCATCTCGACATGACGCCCAATCAGTGCGTCGTTGTGGTGGCCGAAAAGCCGCGTCGCCTCCGCGTTGACCAGGCGAATCCGCCCGTCGCTATCAGTCACGACAATGGCGACCGTCGTGACATCGAGCAACCACCGGTAATTTTCGCAATCGAGCCCGTAAAGCCGGGTCGGGTCAGCGCTGGTGCCCGAGTTACCAAGAGAGCGCATGTCCATCAGCCCACCTCGACCTGCGCAACGAACATGTAACCGGCCCCACGTATTGACTTGATCATAGTGGGATGTTCGGGGTCGGCCTCGATCTTGCGACGCAGGCGGCTGACCTGGACATCGATACTGCGGTCGAATGGGCCGGCTTGACGGCCGTGCAGGCGTTCCATCAGCAGGTCTCGGGTCAACACATGGTTGGGGTTGAGTACGAACTCCCGTAGCAGGCGAAACTCTCCGGTGCTCAACTCCACCTCGAAACCGTCCAGTGTCCGCAAGCTGTGTGCCGACAAATCGATGCACCAGTTGTCGAAGCGTCGAACTTCCCTGTTGGGCGCACCCGTTACGGGGGCCGCCTGCATCTCTGCGTGACGGCGCCTGCGGATCAGGCTGCGAACCCTGGCCAGTAGCTCGCGAAGATCAAAAGGCTTGCCCAGGTAATCATCCGCTCCGACCTCGAGACCAATAACACGGTCGATGGTGTCGCCCTTGCCACTGGCGATCAGGATTGCCGTATCGTGCTGATCACGCAGATACCGGGTTAGCGACAACCCGTCCTCCCCCGGCAGGCCGAGGTCGAGCACGACGACGTCCGGTGATGCCCCGGATGCCATGGCATCACGCAGCGCCTGACCGTCGCCGAGGCGGGTCACATCGAAGCCCTCTGCGCTGAGATAGGTGTGCAACAGATCCCGAATCTGCTCGCTGTCATCAACCACGAAAATGTGCCCGGCGCTAGCACTCACAACGTCATCCTCCGAAACCGAAGAGTCCACGACCTGCAACAATCGGTTGTTTCATAACGTTACACACCGTGACCAAGAACACACCGGCAGTGATAAACGGTTTACTGCACCGATGTAAGCTTTGGGGCGCATAGAGAAGACGGTATCACACGCTGTTTTTGATATTTATCAAATTCTATATCGAACTTGCGCAGTCTTCATCCACGCTCTTCGAGTGGATTTTTAGGTTAAGCCGGAGGTGACATGCGACAGCCCATCGATATTGCTGAACGTCGCAGGCTACGAGGCGCTACAAAGGAAACGCGCGCTCGGCTTTGCGGATCAGCGACAGTGATCGAGTTTCCCTGTTCTGTCGAGGTGGATGCCCGACTCCGGGAAAGCGCTGCTTCGCCCGCAGGCTGGATCAGTGGGATCTGGTTGCCGACGATGCTATGGTGGGGCGCGCTCTGCTGTGGCGTGGGGTTCGGGGCTAAATCCCGGACTGCATCCGTGGCCCGGGCGTCCGTCGTGAGAACCGCTGTCTACCCCGCCACTGGAAGATCTCGGTGATGAGTGAAGCGGGCTGTTCGACCCATGTTTGTATCATCGACGACGAAGTTGCGTTGAGCGAACTGCTCAGGGTGGTTTGCGAGTCGATTGGTCTGACCGCCAGCATCTTCGGTTCCGCAGACGCTTACCTGGCCACGTGTTGCCGTGACTGTGAGCGTTGTGGTTTGCTGATGGTGGACGTCGATCTTCCAGGCACGAGCGGGTTGGAACTGCTCGCGCGCCTCAAGTCGGAAGGCTTTCCTCGTCCCATTCTGGTCATCAGCGGTGAAACCGAGGAACGTATTGCGGAGCATGCCAAAGCGCTCGGCGCCGCTGACTTCATAGCCAAGCCGTTTCAGGTGGCGTCGGTGCGCGCGCGCATCCGGGAGCTGGTCGAGAGCTGAGACTGACCCTCCGGCCAGTGTAGCGCTTCGTGCGAGAGCAGGGCCGGTTTGCGTTGAAGGCCGGCCGAGAAGCCGCCCAGCGATCCGTCGCTGGCAAGCACCCGGTGACACGGTACAATGATGATGATCGGATTGCGTGCGAGCGCCTGGGCTACCGCCCGGAATCCTTTGGGTGATCCTATGGCTCTTGCGAGTGAGCCATAGGTGGTGGTCCGTGACACCGGCACCTCGAGCAGTGCATCGCGCACGCGTTGCTGAAAACTGCTGGCTGCCGGTGACAGCGGAATCGAAAAAGCCGTGAGCTTCCCCGCGAAGTAGCCGCGCATTTCGTCGCAGGCCTGCCGAAGCACCGGATCGCTGGGACTCTGCACTGAATCACCCATCTCGGGGCAGTCCGTCTGATCGTCGAAGTACAGGCCGCACAAGCCGGTGTCGTCGGCCAAGCCGAGCATCGGTCCCATCGGGGTGTCGAAGCGAAGGTGTTTGCGGTGGCCTGGTTTCATCGGCGTCAGTGGCGCTTCGCGCCGGGCTTGCGAACAGTCTGGATAAAGGAGAGCATATCCCAACATGCACCCATTCTCCATGATCCGCAGTCGTGCGCTGAGAGGCGATATCCCGCAAGGAGACTCCGATGAGGGCTCAGTCGAGTCGTATCGCATACGACACGACAGCGATCACGGATCAGGATAAGGCTGACTCATGTCCTTCCCGATGCGCTACATAGAACCGGTCTATCGTCCTCCCAGCGAGGCTGAATCCCTTATCTTGCCGGTGACCGACGGTTGCTCGTGGAACAAGTGCAGCTTTTGTGAAATGTATACCGCGCCGCAGAAACGTTTTCGCGCTCGCGACGAGAATGAAGTGCTCGAGAGCATCCAACGCAGTGCCGAGGTCTACGGCGACCGCGTGCGGCGGGTTTTTCTGGCCGACGGCGATGCACTGGTGTTGCCAACCCGTCGCTTGCTTGCGGTGCTCGAGGCGATCCGAATTCACCTGCCGAGCGTGCATCGGGTGTCGAGCTATTGCCTGCCGCGCAACCTCACGCGCAAGTCGGTCGCTGAGTTGCGCACGCTGCACGAAGCCGGCCTGGCGCTCGCTTATGTGGGTGCGGAGTCGGGCGACGACACCGTGCTGGCCAGGGTCGGGAAGGGCGAGACCTTCGATACCACCCGGGAAGCGCTGGATAAGCTGGGCGAAGCCGGTATTCGGCGTTCGGTGATGATTCTCAACGGTTTGGGTGGCGTGGCGTTCAGCGAGCAACATGCCGGCAATTCGGCGCGGCTCGCGAACGCCACCCAACCCGAATACCTCGCCACTCTGGTGGTGGGTTTTCCACAAGGCGAGGCGCGTTTTCGGGCGAACTACCCGGAGTGGGCGCCGCTCGATCAGGAGGGACTTTTTCACGAGATGGAGCGCTTCGTCGCGGCGTTGGAGTTGAAGCGTACCGTGTTCCGCTCTGATCACGTCTCCAACAGGCTGGTTTTGAAGGGAACGCTGAGCGTGGACAAGCCGAGGCTGCTTGCCGAGATCCGGGCCGCGATCGCGCAGCCGCAATCGGTCCGCCTGAGGCCGGCATGGGCGAGAGGGCTTTAGCCCGCCGAACGAAAAACGGCCGTGGTACCCCGCGGCCGAATGGTGTAGGTAGGGGTGGAGTCCGCTGGTTCAGTGGCGTCTCGCCGACACCTCTGGCAACAAACCCTTGGGCCGGAAGCGCAGCGTCAGCAGCAGGACGAGTCCCATGACCACGAGGCGCATGTGCGCGGCACCTTCGATCAGCTGCGTGCGCAACATGTTGTCTGCGGCCAGGCCGGCGGTCAGGGTGTTCGCGAGCCACAGCCCGATCGGTTCGGCCTCGACCCAGAAGAACCAGATCAGCACGCCACCGAGGATGGCGCCGTAGTTGTTGCCGGAGCCGCCGACGATCACCATCACCCAGACCAGAAAGGTGAAACGCAGGGGAATATACGAGCCTGGGGTGAACTGACCGTCGATGGTCACGAGCAGCGCGCCGGCAAGGCCGACAATCGCCGAGCCGAGCACGAACACCTGCAGGTGGCGGCCCTTGACGAACTTGCCCATCGCACTGGCGGCGGTCTCGTTGTCGCGGATCGCACGCATCATCCGGCCCCACGGGGAGTTCAGCGCGGTCTGCGCGAACCACATCAGCACGATGAGGATCGACAGCAGGATGCCGGCGTAGGCGAGCTTGACCGTCAGCGCTGCGACTTCGGGCGTGGAGGTGCCGAGGCGTACCGCGAGGTCCCGAACCCATTCGGTCTGCTGCAGATCGATCTCGAACGGCACCGGGCGCGGAATGCCGTTGACGTTCTTGACGCCACGGGTCAGCCACTCTTCGTACTTGATGATTGCGAGGATGATTTCGCCGATGCCCAGGGTCGCGATGGCGAGATAGTCCGAGCGCAGACCGAGCGTGATCTTGCCGATAAGCCATGCGGCGCAGCCGGCGAGTATCGCGCCCACAATCCACGACAAGGCCACCGGCAGGCCGAGGCCGCCGAGGTAGCCGGTGTGCGCCGGGTTGACCGACTCGATCGCACGCGCAGCAGGTTCGTACCAGGCACGAGACAGCAGATAGCCGACGATCAGGGTCGCGGCGATCGCCAGATTGCGGGTGCGTCCCTTGGGTAGCTTGTTATGCGCGAAGATGGCTGCGATCACGGTCGCGAGCGCGAACAGCAACGCGGTGAGCATCTTCAGGCCGCCCGCGCTCCAGGCCTCTTCCACCGGCGGCATCGCGACCAGCACGACCGCCACGCCGCCGAGCGCCGCGAAGCCCATCAGACCGACGTTGAACAGGCCGGCGTAACCCCACTGGATGTTAAGGCCCAGCGCCATGATCGCGGCGATCAGGCAGTAGTTGAAGATGGTCAGCGACAGCGACCAGCTCTGGACGAAGCCGACCACGACGAAGGCCAGCCCCATCAGGGTGAAGAGGAGCAGTGTTTGCTTTTTACTGGTCGCGGCGTTCATATCGTTTTCCCCTTGAAGATCCCGGTGGGCCGGATGAGGAGCACCAGCACAAGG
This sequence comes from uncultured Azoarcus sp., assembly GCA_964435845.1. Classification (GTDB taxonomy): domain Bacteria; phylum Pseudomonadota; class Gammaproteobacteria; order Burkholderiales; family Rhodocyclaceae; genus Azoarcus_F. The sequence goes on along the minus strand of CAYTAY010000065.1, from coordinate 2,782 downwards.
ATGACGAAGGAGATCGCGAACTTGTAGTTCGTCGACAGGAATTGCACCAGGCCCTCGGGCATCAAGGACTCCGGCAGCAGGTAGGAGAGGAAACGGCGGTAGGCGTAGGTCAACAGCACTTCGGAGAAGGCGACGATGAAGCCGCCGGCTACCGCGCCGAGCGGGCTGCCCAGGCCACCGACGATGGCTGCAGCGAACATCGGCAGCAGCAGGTGGAAATAGTTGATCGGCGAGAAGCCCTTGTCCAGGCCATACAGCACGCCGGCCAGCGTGGCGAGGCTTGCCGCGAGAATCCAGGCGACCAGGACCACCCGCTCCGGCTTGATGCCCGAGAGCAGCGCGAGATCCTCGTTGTCGGAGTAGGCGCGCATCGACTTGCCGGTGCGGGTACGCTCGAGAAACCAGAACAGCGCCGCGACCGCGATCAGCGTGACGACGATGGTCAGCGCTTGGCTCGAGCGCAACATCAGGCCCTCGGTGAGTCCAGACCATTCGCGGAAATCGCGCACCGTGATGATGAATCGCTGACCATCCTCGAAGCGTTGCTCGCCAGGGCCGATGATGATGCGGACCAAGCCGTTGTAGATGAACATCAGGCCGAGCGAGGCGATCAGGAAGATCACCGGCTTGGCTCGCTGGCCACGATGGTAACGATATACCCAGCGGTCGCTGATCAAGATCAGGCCGATGGTCACCGCAATGCCCAGCGGTAGTGCGAGCAGCGCGGTGGGCAAGGGCCCGAGGCTGACACCGAGGCCCTGCAGCCACCAGGTGAACAGGATCGTGACCATGGTGCCGATGGCCATGGTTTCGCCGTGGGCGAAGTTGGAAAATCGCAGGATCGCGTAGATCAACGTGACGCCAAGCGCGCCGAGTGCGAGCTGGCTGCCGTAGGCCGCGCCAGGGATGAGCACGAAGTTCGCCAGCAGGACGAAGGCGTTGAGTATGTTCTCCATGCTCAGCCTCCCAGGAAGGTTCGACGGACTTCAGGGTTGGCCAGCAAGGCCTCTCCGGTATCCGTGTAAGCGTTGGCGCCCTGCACGAGCACGTAACCCTTGTCCGCGATGTTGAGCGCCTGCTTTGCGTTTTGCTCGACCATCAGGATTGCGATGCCGGTATGAGCGACGTCGATGATCCGGTCGAACAGTTCGTCCATCACGATTGGCGACACGCCGGCGGTCGGCTCGTCGAGCATCAGCACCTGCGGCTGCGTCATCAGCGCACGTCCGACTGCGACCTGCTGGCGCTGGCCACCGGAAAGCTCCCCTGCGGGTTGGCGGCGCTTTTGCTTCAGTACCGGAAACAAATCAAAGACCTGTTCCATGGTGTGACGGAAGTCGTCCTCGCGGATGAAGGCGCCCATCTCGAGGTTTTCCTCGACCGTCATGGTCGGGAAGACGTTTTGGGTCTGGGGGACGAAGCCCATGCCCTTGCGGACGCGGTCCTGCGGGTTGAGCGTGGTGATGTCTTCGTCGTTGAAAAGCACCCGCCCTTCGCGCAAGTTCAACATGCCGAAGATCGCCTTCATCGCGGTCGATTTGCCGGCGCCGTTGGGGCCGACGATGACCGCGATCTCACCCTTGTCCACCGAAACCGTACAGTTGTTGAGGATGTTGGCGGCGCCGTAGCCACCTGTCATGTTCTCGCCAATCAGGAAGCTCATGCCCGCGCTCCCTTCTTGTCGCGGGTTTTCAGGCCGCGCCCCAGATAGGCTTCGATAACCTGCTCGTTGGCCATGACCTCGCTCGCAGAGCCTTCGGTCAGCAGCTTGCCGTCGGCCATCACGATGACGGTGTCGGTGAGTCGGCCGATGAAATCCATGTCGTGCTCGATCATGCAGAAGGTATAGCCAAGCTCCTTGTTGAGTTTGATGATCGCGTCCCCGAGGGTATAGAGCAGGGTGCGGTTGACGCCTGCACCGACCTCGTCGAGGAACACGACCTTCGCATCGGTCATCATCGTGCGGCCGAGTTCGAGCAGCTTCTTCTGCCCGCCCGACAGGTTGCCTGCGAGTTCATCCGCAACGTACGAGATCTCGAGGAACTTGATGACCTCGTCGGCACGGGCACGGACCCGATCCTCCTGGGCGCGAACTTTGCCGCGCTTGAACCAAGCACCCCAGAGAGATTCACCGACCTGGTTGGCGGGCACCATCATCAGGTTTTCGCGCACCGTCAGCGTCGAGAACTCGTGGGCGATCTGGAAGGTGCGCAATACGCCCTTTTCGAAAAGCTCATGCGGCGGCAGGCCGGTGATGTCGTCGCCGTCGAGCAGCACCTTGCCTGCGCTGGGCTTGTAGTGGCCGGCGATGCAGTTAAACAGCGTGGTCTTGCCGGCGCCGTTGGGTCCAATGAGGCCGGTGATCTTGCCGTTCTGTATGGTGAGCGAGACGTCATCGACGGCATGGACGCCGCCGAACTGCATGCTCAGCTTCTGGACTTCAATCATGGGCATTAGAAAGCGGTCCGGGCATTCGTCCGGACCGCTTCGGTCAGTGGTTTGCTGTTGTCCGCACCGGCGTGCGGACTGGAAGATCAACGGTAGCCGATAACCTCGAGCTTGCCGTCACGGACCTCATTGATTGCGTAGCGGCCGGCGTGCTCGCCCGGCTCGACGAGGCGCACGTCGGAAGCGCCGACATAGTTGATGCTGCCGCCTTCGGCGAGGATACGCAGGCCCTTGGCCAGTTCGCCCGGGTAGATCTCTTCGCCTGTACCGTTGGCGATATCCATGATCTTGGTCTTGACCACGGCGCTGTCGGTGGTGCCGGCGGCCTGCATCG
>CAYTAY010000064.1:0-16206 GCA_964435845.1 uncultured Azoarcus sp. | reverse complement strand
CTCTGTAGGAGCCCGGCTTCGCCGGGCGATTCGGCCGCCGTACCCGCGCCGGGCGCTGCATCACCCGGCATAGCCGGGCTCCTGCGATGGCAGGCCAACCTGGATGGCATTCACATACCCCCGGCAAAGCCGGGGGATTACCTCTGTGATTTAACTCCTGTCAAATTGAACCGCTCTCAACCAGACGGCCCGATCAGACACGGTTCCCGGAGAGGAGCCGCTGTTCGCAGGCCTCGAGGCTCGAGGGCTCACTGAACAGCACAAGTACGTCGTGGGCACACAGCACCGTTTCAGCGGGCGGGGACTCGTGCCTATGCTCGTCGCGCACCAGCGCATGCACGACCGCGTCGCCAAGATCGAGTTCGTCGAGCCGCCGTCCAACCGCGGACCAGTCCGTTCCCAGCCTGACGCTGTGCAGCCGCGGCTGCCCGGGACGGGCATCGATGAGTTCGGTGCCGATGAACACTTCGCGCAGCAAGCGATAGCGGTCGCGCTGCGCGCTGCGCATGCGCTTGAGCACCCGCGACGGCGCCACCCCGACGAGCAACAACACATGCGCGCCGATCATGATGCTCGCTTCGAAGGTCTCGGGCACGACCTCCGCCGCCCCGAGCGCGAGCAACTCTTCAACCGGCGCATCGTCGCGCGAGCGCACCATCACACGCGCCTGGGGTGCGATATTCGACAGATTTGCGAGCAAACGCCGTGTCGCGGCCATGTCATCGTGGCTGACCACCACCAGCCTCGCCCGCTCGACCGCCACCGAGCGCAGCACATCGGGATCGGAAGAGTCCGCAAAAAACACCGGCATCCCAGCCGCATGGGCATCGCCCACCCGCGCCGGGTCCATGTCGAGCGCAACGTAGGGCACCGATTCCTCGGCGAGGAAACGGGCCACGTTCTGCCCGACGCGCCCGTAGCCGCAGACGATCACATGGTCGCGCAGACCTTCGGGCAAATCACTGCTCACCGCAGGATCACGCACCACCACCGGTTGCGCGAAGCGACGACCAAACCAGCGGTTGCTGCGAATCCACAGCGGCGCCGAGGTCATGCCGATCAGCACCGCCGTCAGGATCACCTGCGCGATCTCCGGCGCAATCAGCCCGTCGAGTAACGCGAGCGCGAGCAAGGCGAAACCGAATTCGCCCCCGATCGCGAGCACCACGCCGATCCTGACCGCATCCGGCAGAGCGACACCCCCCAGCCGGACGATGAGCACGATCAGCAGCGCCTTGCAGGCGAACACGCCAACGGCAACAAGCAAAGCCCAGTGCCAGATGTCCGGCAAGGTTGCCGGATTCACCATCATGCCGATGGTGATGAAGAACAAGCCCAGCAACACGTCGCGGAAAGGGCGGATCGTCGCCTCGATCTGGTGGCGGAACTCGGTCTCGCCGAGCACCAGGCCGGCCAGGAAGGCACCCAGGGCCATCGACAGATCCAGCAGATCGGCAATCCCCGCCGCGACCAGCGTGACCAGCAGCACCGCGAGCGTAAACAGCTCCGGCGAGCGCCAGGCCGCGACTTCGCGCAGCAAGGGCCGCAGCACCCAGCGTGCAAGCAGCAGCACCAGGGCGAAGGCCAGCAAGGCCTTGGCGAAGGCGGCCCCGAGCGGCAACAGCATCGCACCGGCGCCAGCCGCCGCACCCAGCACCGGAATGACCACCACCAGCGGCACCGCGGTGACATCCTGAAATACCGACATCGCGGTGGCGAGCCGGCCGTGACGGGTCTGGTCCTCGCCCTGCTCCGCCAGTTGCCGGGCGATGATGATGGTCGACGATTGCGCGAACACCGCGCCGGCAACCAGCGCCGCCAGCGGCGGCAGGCCGAGGAGCCCCGCCAGTGCGCCCACCACCACCGTAGTCAGTCCGACCTGCGCCGCCCCCAGCCCGAACACCATGCCCCGCATCGCCTGAATCTGCGGGCCCGCGAAGCTCAGGCCGATGGTGAACAACAGGAACACGATGCCGAACTCGGCCAGCACACGGTTGTGATCCGCATCCGCGACCCAGCCGAGCGCATTCGGCCCCACGACTGCCCCCACCAGCAGGTAACCGAGACTTGTCGGCACCTGCAGGCGGTGAAACACGACGATGGCGACCACCGACAGGCCGAGCAGGGTCAGCACTTCACGGAAAATGGGATCAATCATCCTGGGGCGCCCCTGGGGCCGGCTGTGTCGTATTCATTCGCCCGACACACTTTCCACGTTCGATTCGCCCCCCACCATACCCGAAGGGGGCAGCGGACATCACCAATACACGACGATCGCACGAATGCCACCGAGGCTGGCATACCATCGTAGAAACCCGGCTGCGCCGGGCATAGCCGGGCCCCTGCGGCGCATGAGCTTGTGCAGGCCGGCGTTCGCGCGAACTCAACGCACTGATCGCCCGTAATCCGGATCTGGCCGAGCGACTGACGCTTCACCTGTCGCCGGACCTGCTTTCGGCCACCATGCTGGTGACCCTGCCGCCCGACCTGCCACTCTTCGCCGGCCAGACCGTGCAGGTCGCCACCGGGCTGAGGATGCGCTTCGAGAGCGAACATCCGATCGTGATCATCGAGGGCGTCAGCATCATGGGCGTACCCTTGCCGGCCGCCCGGCTCGGTGGACTCAAGGGGCTCGACCTGGTGTCGCTTTACGGCCCGGACGCCGGCTTCTGGCGCGCCTTTGGCGAAGGCGTGCGTGACCTGAGGGCCGAACAGGGCCGATTGCGGGTAGAACTGGCGGAGTAAGCTCAGGCCGACACCGGCGCCTGCCGGACATCGACTAAGCGAATCCCTGGAATGCGGTGCAAATCGTCGGCCGAAAGGCGGAACACTGCGTTCGGCGTACCGGCGGCCGCCCAGATCGGATCCATGTCCCACAGACGCCGGTCCACAAGCACGCACACCTCGCCCACATGACCGACCGGCGCTACCCCACCGATGGCGAAACCGGTGCGCTCGCGCACGAAATCCGCGTCCGCGCGCGATACGCCTTCACCGATCTCGGCGCGGAGCTTCTTCTCGTCCACGCGGTCAGCGCCGCTGGCGATCACCAGAATGCAGCGCCCGCTCTGCTTGCCGCGGAATACGATGGACTTGGCGATCTGGCCGACCTCGCAACCGATCGCAGCCGCGGCATCGGCGCTGCTGCGGGTGGATTCGCCGCACTCCACGACATCGGCCGGCATCCCGAGCGCCCGCAAGGCGAGCTCGACGCGTTGGCGCGACGATGCAAGGGTCTCGATCTGGTTCATGTGCCCTCCTCTTTCATTCGATCCACGACAACCGGGTTCGACCCGGTCGCGCTTTCGATGTATGGTCGCCCCGCGACCGAAGGGCGCCGTCCGGGGAACTTTACCCGACTCGCGCCGCCTATCGGTGCTGAACCCGAAAACCCGACTCTGCACAACGATAAGAACATGCCCAGCAAACACCTGTTCGCGCCCGCTCTCGCTGCCATCACCCTCGCCGCCTGCAGCGGCCCGGTGGAGGACACCCTCCCCGGCCAACCGATCAAGCATCGCCAGGAGGCCTTCAAGGAAATTCTGCGCAGTTTCGAGCCGATGGGCACCATGCTGCGGACCAACCGCTACGAGGCCGATCCGTTTCTCGACATGACCGCTCAGTTCATCGAACGCCGGGACGCTCCCTGGCCGCATTTCACCGCAGGCAGCTTCCAGCCTCCGACGCGAGCCAGGGAGGCGGTGTGGTCCCGCGCGGATGACTTCGAGAGCAAGCGCACCGCCTTCATCGAGGCCACCGACGCGCTGCTGGAGGCGGCGAATGGCCGTGATCTTGCAGACGTGCGCGCCACGTACTCGGCGGTGGAGGCCACCTGCCGCAACTGCCACGACAACTTCCGCAACTGATCGGCGGCAAGACTCTCTTCCCCCGACAACGTAGTGCCGCCCCCAGGCCGGTTTTCGCCTCGCTGACCGCGATCGCCCGCGAGCGGGGCTCCCGTCTGATGCTGACGGTGGCGGTGTGCATCGGACTGTTCAGACTGGCGGAGCACTGGCTGAACGCACATCGCCGGCCGGCGATCCGGGCCACAAGTAGCGACTGAGCAGCGCGTCACCGGCGGGGGCTCATGAAGCTTCCGCCAGCCGACGCACATCGCGCTACGCGAGCGCTCCGCCCGCCCGACCAGTACGCCTTTTTTCACAGTCTCCTGAGCGGCTTGCGCTTATCATTAAACATCTATCAACCCTATCAGCGGTTCGCAGGGCCGGCCGCTGGACGATGACGCAGACCATGGAATTCCTCCCCTGGAGAGCAAGTTTCGATTCCGGCATCCCGGAGATCGACGACCAGCATCGCCGACTGGTCGCACTGCTCAATTGCCTCGCAAGACAGATCACTTCCGGCGGCGACGCCGGGGCACTGGACCTGACCCTCTCGGGGCTCGAGGGATGCGCAGACGAGCATTTCAAGTTCGAAGAATCCTTCTGGCAGCGACATCTCGGCACGGATGCCGCCCAGGTCCATCGACTGGATCACGCGCGGTTTCGTGACGTGCTCCGGCATTTGCGCCCGGTCGATGCCATGCAAGAGCGCCACGAAACCGAGGAGGCGGTTCTGAGCTTCGTCGTCCGCTGGCTGGTGTCGCACATACTCGTCGATGACCTTTACCAACACCATGCTTGAAACACACTCACGCTCTCGCGCGAGCGCGCCGACAACCGCCGCGGCACTGTCGCGCCAGTGCCAATACCGCGACCTTGTTCTTCGCCTCGCGATGTCCTTCATCAATCTGCCGGTCGAGCGGCTCGACACAGCCATCGAAGAAGCGCTCACACAGATGTCCGAGTTTTTCCATGCCGACCGGGCATATGTGTTCCGCTACGATTTCGACGCCGAGACCGCCAGTAACAGCCACGAGTGGTGCGCGATCGGCGTCGAGCCGATGATCGCTGAGTTGCAGAACCTGCCGCTGTCCATGAACCCGCATTGGGTAAAAGCACACCTGCGGGGAGAACCCTTCGTGGCGCCGGACGTCGAGGCGTTAGCGGACGGGCCAGCCAAGCGTCTGCTTCAGAGCCAGAACATCCGCAGCCTTTTGACGACACCGCTGCTGGATGGCAAGACATGCCTCGGCTTTGTCGGCTTCGACTCGGTGCGCGACTGGCGCGACTACGGACAGGACGAACGCGAGACTCTCGAGTTGTTCGCCAACCTGCTCACCAGCATCGCACAACGCTTCGAGGTGGCCACGGCGCTGCGCGAAAAGACCACGGCCCTCGCGGTAGCGCACGACCGCATGGTCAGCATTCTCAACGGGACGAACGCCGGCGTCTATGTCGCCGACATGAAAACCCACGAGATCCTGTTCGTCAATGCCCTGGCCCGGGAACTGCTTGGCGATGTCGTCGGCAAGACCTGCTGGAAAGTCATTCAGAGCCAAACCGGCGGGCCCTGCAGCTTCTGCACCAATCCACGCCTGGTCGAAGCCGACGGCACACCCGCAGCACCGGTGGTTTGGGAGCATTTCAACCCGGTGCTTCAGCGATGGTTCCAGTTGCACGACCAGGCAATACCCTGGGACGACGGACGGCTCGTGCGGCTGGAAATCGCGCTCGACATCACTGAGCAGAAACACCTCGAGCACTCGCTGCGCGACAGCGAGGAGCGCTATCGGCGGCTTTTCGAACAATCGCGCGACGCGCTCATGATCATCGCGCCGCCAGGCTGGCACTTCATCGCCGGCAACCCGGCGATGATCGAGCTCTTCGGAGGCCGGTCACTGGACGACTTCCTACCGATGTCCCCTGTCGATCTCTCGCCGCCGACCCAACCGGATGGAAGCTTGTCGCGGGATCGCGCGATCGGGCTCATCGAGACGACACTGCGCGAAGGATCATGGTTCGGCGAGTGGGTACTCCGGCGCCTGGACGGACGTGACATCACTTGCAGCGCACTGCTCAATCGGACTGAGATTGGCGGGCGGATCGTCATCCAGGGCACGGTCCGCGACATCTCGCTGCAGAAGGCGCAGCAACGGCAGCTCGAGCGCTTCGCCCACTACGACACACTGACCGGACTGCCCAATCGGGTGCTGCTCGCCGACCGCATGCAGCAATCGATGGCCCAGGCGCTCAGGCGCGGCACCCAACTGGCAATCGCCTATCTCGACCTGGACGGGTTCAAGGCCATCAACGACCATCACGGCCACGACGCCGGCGACCGGCTGCTCGTGGTCGTCGCCAACCGGATGCGTCACGCCCTGCGCGAGACCGACACCCTCGCTCGGCTCGGCGGCGATGAATTCGTTGCCGTCGTTGCCGACCTTCGGGCGCCCGAAGCCTGCCTGCCAACGCTGACCCGGCTTCTCGACGCAGCAAGAAGGGAAATGCGGGACAAGGGCTTCGCGCTGCGGTTATCGGCCAGTGTCGGGGTCACCTTCTATCCGCAGGCCGAAGCCATCGACGCAGACCAGCTGCTGCGACAGGCGGACCAGGCGATGTATCAGGCCAAGCTCGCCGGCAAGAACCGTTACCACCTGTTCGATCTCGCACGCGACCAGGCAGTACGGGGTCACCACAAGAGCCTCGCACGGCTCTCGCGAGCCATCCAGAACCGGGAGTTCGTGCTCCACTACCAGCCCAAGGTCAACATGCGCTCCGGTGCGGTGATCGGGTGCGAGGCGTTGATTCGCTGGGCGCATCCCGATGGCAGCCTTCGCGCGCCGGTTGAGTTTCTGCCCTTGATCGAAGGGCATCCACTGGAGCTCGAGCTCGGCGCCTGGGTCATCGACACCGCTTTATCGCAGATGCAACCCTGGCAAGAAAACGGACTGGACATGCCGGTAAGCGTCAACGTCGCCGCAGGCCAGTTGCAAGGCCCGGGTTTCGTGCAAACCCTGTCAGAACTGCTCAGTCGTTACCCCCGGTTGCCGGCGGAGCAACTTCAGCTAGAGGTCCTGGAATCCAGCGCACTGCACGATCTCAAACTGATCACCCAGGTGATGTCGGACTGCCGCTCTCTCGGGCTGTCCTTCGCCATCGACGACTTCGGCACCGGTTATTCCTCGCTCACCTATCTCAAGCGCCTGCCAGCCGGCACGTTGAAAATCGACCGCAGCTTCGTGCGTGACATGCTCGTCGACCCCGACGACCACGCCATCCTCGAAGGCGTGCTCGGTCTGGCGCGCACCTTCCGACGCAAAGCGATCGCCGAAGGCGTCGAGCGCATCGAGCAGGGCGAGGCCCTTCTGGACATGGGCTGCGAGCTCGCCCAGGGTTTCGGCATCGGCCAGCCAATGCCAGCGGAGCGGGTCGCGAGCTGGGTCGCCAACTGGCGCAACCCCGATGCATGGTCGAATCGCGGCCCGGCGAACACCGGATGAGCCCGGCAGAGCGATCCCGACCCGATAGACCGACACCAGCCGAATTCTCTCAGGCGAGAACTTCGGTGATTTCGCCCCCGAATTCGTATTGGCCATCGCCCAGATCCAGGCTGCGCCTGACCTCGAGGCGGACATGCAGCGGTGCCGTACCCAGGCTCCCGCCGGGGGAATCGACGAGGATCTCCAGCACTTCCCCGCGCGCGGGCACGAATTCGCTCTGCAAGGTAAGCCCGCGCACACTGAGCTCGAGACACCGGGCCTCGATTTCGGAGTCGTCCTCCAGCCGGATACGAGCCGGCACGCCGAGCGGTATGCGTCTGTCCAGGCGTCGGTTGGAGTGGTGTTCCATACGTGGACCCGATCGGTGATTAACACCGGCATTCTAGAATGCCTGGGCGGCGACACGGTACGTCATCCGCGTGTCGCAGGTCACGGTCAAGCTCGCATTCTCCGTAAGCGGTAACTGCCCGGCGTTCTTGCCTGCTTTCCAGCGACCCGATCCCGGTCCGAGCGCAGCGGATTGTCAGCGAAGTGCTGCTTCCACAGTCGGGGCGTGCGCTGGGCCACCTCAGCGGCGGGCCTGCGCTCACTCCCGCTCGAACCCATGACTCGAAAACTTCAACGTCCGGCAGTTCTCGGTGACCGTGCGTACGACATGGTCGGATGCGCCGGACGGGATGTCGGCCTGGATTTCCAGCGTCACCGTCACATCGGTGCCGACGATGCCGGCGAGGTGGGCGACGATTTCCTCGGCGATGCGCCCGGCGTCGCGGCCGACACGTGCGGTGTCGAGCGTGACCGCGCCATGGAAGCGCCGCAGCTGCTTCGTCGGGGATGATCCCGTAGTGTCACCGCCCCCTCCCTGCTCATCCGGACCCGTGTCGCCGCCATTTCCCGTGCCTTCGGTCTCGCCGCTACCCGTGCCCGGTTTCCGGCCCAGTTCTTCCGCCAGTTGCTTGCGGGCGACCTCCGACCGAACCACCACACCCGGGGATTCCGCGTCATGCAAGCTCAACCGCTGACCGCATTGCAGCCCCTGATAGCGCTGCGCGACCTCGTCGAAGCCGTCGGCAAAGGCGTAGGCGTCGTGCTCCCAGGTCAGCAAGGCCACGCCATCGGCTATCGCGTCGAGAAGAACGGCGGAGTTCTTGAGGCGGGGCAGGTAGAGATAGCGCGCGAAATCCTCGACGAGCTGGCGCACGGGCACATGATCGCCGCGCCACAGGGGTATCTTGTCGAGTTCCATGCGCAGGCGGCTCGGGGCGAAGCTCGGCAGCAAGAGCTCGTCGCTGCGCAGTTTCTTGCTTGCGCGCACGGCCAGCGCATCGGTTCCGGTCAGGCGCGACACTTCCCACGTGAGCGGTGACTGCGGCTCGGACTGCACCGGCACGAGCAGCCACTGATAGGTTTCCGGCAGCCGTGCGGTCACGGCACTGTCGGCTGCGGCTTTCTGCGTTTCGGCCTGTTTCACCTGGAAGGGCGAGAGATCGAGCTGATCCTTTTCCGCGACGATCGACTCCCACGCCAGATACTTGCGTGCCGCCTCGTCCAGATCCTGAAGCCGGGTCTTGTCCGCAGCGAGAAACACCAGCGTGTTCCGGTACAGGCGCGGCGCGTTTCCCCGGGACTCGAGGATCGCCTTGGCGGCGCGCTCGGCGGGGTTGTCCGCTTCCTTGGTGTAGGCATGATCGATGCCCAGCACCACCAGTCGTGCATCCAGATCGTCCGACACGTCCAGCCCGGACTGCGGCATCGGATGAATCCGGCTGAACTCCCCTTTGGTTTCAAGATTCCGGCGCAGGCGCTGCTCCAGCTCGTGCGCGAGCTTGTCCGGATCGCGCTTGAGCTGTTCCGCACGGTCATCGGCCAGTTTGGTCACCGTAGGCTGAGTCGAGTACCAGTAGCGCGGGCCGTCCTGATAGAGATAGGTAGCAACCCCCGCCAGCCGGCGCAGCGCATCCCCGAATACGGCGGCCGACTCGCCCGGCATCACGCAGCCGAGTTTCACGCGCCGGTCTTCCAGCCCGCGGTTGGCGGCACTGCTGATGGGGGCAGATCCCAGATAGATGGTGCGGGCGACCCGCCGGCAGGCCGAGAACTTGCCCAGGTTCGGCACCTCGCCATCGATGGCGAGCGGCAGCGAGTGCGGCCCGTCCACGTCTTTCTCGATGATCGGCTTCCACTGGTCCGGCAGGTAGCGCGTCAGCTCGTCGCGCACGCGCGGCTCGTCGATCGGGATGTTGGCAGGCAGGATCAACGGATTGCGGTCACCCCGCTCCCACAGGCTGTGGATCACCGCCGCCATCAGCCGCAGCACGCCGCGGGTACGCTGGAATTTCACCAGCGTGGACCAGTCGGTGTAGAGCCGGTCGAATACCTCCGGATGGATCGGATACGCCGCGCGGATGCGTTTCTCGTAGTCGGCGTCGCGACACTCGGCCGGAAACTCCTGCTGCTGGGTGCGGTACATCTCGGCGAAGGCGCGCGCCACCACGTCGCGCTGCTTGAAGTTCTCCGCGCTGGTCATGGGCTCGAACAGGCGCCGGCGCACGATCTCGAAGCCTTCCTCGGCGGTGGCCGGCGTCCAGGACGATTCGAGGCGCCCCACCACGTTGCGCAGACGCGCCAGCGCGGCGCGGCCCCGCTCGCCCCCCACCTCCTCGTCGTCGGCTTGCGCATGCGGCGAGGTCGCAGTGTCCGAGGAGGGCAGGCTGACGATGAGCAGGCAGCTCCTGGCCAGCTTGGCCGACTCGGTCAATGCCTGGGCGAAGCTGAACTGCGTCTCGAAGCCGCCGGCCGGCAGATCGCTCTGGTCGTGCAACTGACGCGCATAGGCGACCCATTCGTCGATCAGGATCAGGCACGGGCCATACTCGTTGAAGAGTTCGCGCAGCACGTCGCCCGGATTGGTGGCACGCTCATCGTCCTTCCGGATCCGCGCATAGGCGGCCTTGCCGCCCAACTGCCAGGCGAGTTCGCCCCACAGCGTGCTCACCACCGTGCCATCCGCCTTGACGCTGGGGTTGCCCGGCGAGATCTTGTTGCCCACCAGCACCACGCGCCGGGCCTTGAGCGCACCCTTGGCGCCGGCCTCCTGCATCACCTCCTCGATACCCGGCAGTTCGGCCGGATTCACGCCCGAGAACAGGTGATACAAGGCAAGCATCGAGTGTGTCTTGCCGCCACCGAAGTTGGTCTGCAGCTGCACCACCGGGTCGCCGCCGTTGCCGGTGATGCGTCGGATGCCCCCGGCCAGCAGGTTCTTCAGGCTCTCGGTCAGGAACGTGCGGCGAAAGAACTCGACCGGGTTGCGATACTCGTCCGTGCCCTCGCCCAGATGCACCTGCCACAGGTCGGCCGCGAACTCCGCCTGTTGATAGTTGCCGCTCGCCACATCCTTGTGCGGGGTGATGATCTCCCGCCATGGGCCCAGGCTGGAGGCGGCACTTTCGATCGTCGTACCCACGCTCCTGCGCCGCTCGCCCCTCACCTGTTCGTCGGCGATCAACCGGCGCAGTTCCAGCTTCATGCGGCGCACGTCATCGGACTGCGGCGCCGACACCGCAGTGAGCAGCCGCTCAACCGAATCCAGTGCGCGGTCGGTGTCGTCGCCGGAAAAGGTTTCCTGATGCGCCCACTTGTTGCGCCAGTCGCGAATCTCGGACACCAGGTTGCGCGCGGCAAAGCCGAGTGTCTTCTTGAACACCTCGTGCCAGGTTTCCCACATCAGTTTCAACAGGGCCGCGGAGTCCCACTCGCCGATAGTCTTGCTGGCGAGAATCGGATCTTCGACGAAGGCTCTGACCTTCTGCATCGACACGGCGTTCGCCTCGATCGCGCTCTTGATCTCGCGCTCCACGAAGGGCGCCAGCCCCGCCTTGAGTTGCTCCAGCGCCTTGCCGACGCGTTCGTGGTTGGTGATGGCCATTGTTCACCTGTTATCAAGAACGGGTTCAGTTGCTCGATCAGGGGCGGCAGCCCCCTGCGCGAAACACAGTGCCTGCTCGGCCGCCTCGATCATGTGGCCGGTGCGCCAGCGATCATCCGGCGACATATTGCACCTCGGCAGTGCGCACCACTTCATCACGGAAGTAGCGGGACAAATCGCCCGCCGTCCGCAAATCGACTTTCCTGCCCAGCAGTTCCGACAGTTCGATTTCCATCTGTGCCATGCCCAGCAGGGTCGGATGCGCATCGGGGTCAAACTCGACCAGCAGATCGATGTCGCTGTCCGGCCGGGCGGTGCCCTTCAGTTGCGAGCCGAACAAGGCAAGGCGGCGGATGCGATGCTGCTCGCAGAAGCGGGCCAGGCAGGCTTCATCGAGATTCAGGCTGCCGTGCATGAGCTTGCTCCTTCAAAATAAATCGATGGCGCTGTTGTTCACGATCGGCCCCAACGTTTCGCCGGCTTCCTGAACATTTCGTAATGACGTTTCAGGCGATCAACATAGTCCTGGTCCTTGATCATTTCCGCGAACAGGGACAAGAAGAATTCGGCGTGGGGCGATTGCGGATTGAGCGGGTCTTGTTAATGGTGTATGTATCGACGACGTATTTCACTGGCGTCTTATCTCTTTTTCCGCACGCCGCCTTTACGCCTGAGCCCCAAACCGGCCAGATACAAGTCGGGGGCATCCAATCGACCGTCCGCCGGCCGGCGGCGGAAGATGCCCAACTCCAGCAAGTAATCGAGCAACTCCCGGCCTTCGAATGGCGGAGGCGCCGCGTCCTTTGCGCCCGATAGTCCCTCCAGCAACTTGATCGCTTCTTTCTCGGCGTACGGCACAAGTGGATCGCTGTGTAGTTTTTCTTTGATCGCTTTCAGCCATGGCCATTCATCCAGTGACTGGGCAACGTGGTCACCAGATACGCGGTCCAGCGCGCGCCGTAAAGATGCCGGCTCCAGCAAGCGCGGCGATCTTAATGTGCCGGAATCCAGCAATTCCAAGCGTGCAGCCTCCTCTATCAGCCGCACGAACGGCCGCGGATAGCCGCGGCCCAGCCCGTCACGTACATGGTCGAGCAGCCAGCGATAGACCAAGCCCTTTTTCTGGTTTGCGCCCATGTAGACGCCGACCATGCGCTCCACCACCGGGCGTGCGTCCTGCCAGGTTCCCAGCTTCGGAATCCTGCCGAGCGATGGATCAGTGCTCCACGTCACCCCTTTGACGGCCTGCACATAGCCAGCAAGAGCCGTGTCCACATTGGCCATGCGCTTGAGCAACTGGCCGTAGAGGTCACGGTCGCTCCACACGAGTTCCACGCGGCCGGCGGCGAGTTTGGCCAGGTCCGCGCCGCCGGCCCTGGCGTGCCGTTCATACAGGTCGGTGCGCAGAAATAGCTTGGCGCGGATGTGCCGCCAGCGGCGTGCGTAGGCGGCCCACAATGCCACGAGTCCACGCACCCCGGCTTCGACCAGCTTCCAGTCGCCGTTACCGAGAGTGTCCAGTTCGTCGTATGTTGCGAACAGATAGCGCCCTTCGCGCTCCAATCGCTCGTCCAGCCGATCCAGCACTACGACCGGCTTCGTTCCCAACTCGCGGAACGCGCGGTGAATAGCCTCGACGTCCGCCGCTGCTGGCACAAGCATTGGTGCTACGTCGGCTTGACCCTGGTCATCCAATTTGTCATACAGGGCGCGCACCAAATAGGCGAACCACAGTTCACGCAATGTTTCAGTACTGTCGCCCGCGGCTTGCATGAAGGTGCGCAGGCCGACGCCTTCAAAGCCCTTGCTCCCCGCCGGATACACGCGCAACCATTGCGAATCCCCGTCTGGCAGGCGCACCGCCGACGCATGAAGTTTCACTGCATCGAACAGCGCAGCGTCCGTCAGCACCCGCGCAATCTCGGTCTTGCCCGATCCGCGCGGGCCCACGACCAGCACCACGTCCGGGTCGAGCAGACGCAAGTGCTCCGCTACCGGATAGTAGCCCGGTCCGATACGATCTACCGGGGCGCCTTCAGCCCGGCCCGCGCTGCCGATGTTCTGCAGCGCCCGTAACAGCGTGCGGCGCTCGTCGTTCCACTGGGTGCTCATGTTTCCGGCTCCGTTAGAAAGCGGCTCACGATACGCTCGACCATCGGCGGATAAGGCCCGCCGCAAAGGGTGTCGGCAACCTCCGCGATATCCCCAAAGCTCGCCAGTCGACTGTCGTAGTCGACAGCCATCGACGCGTGCGGCGCATCCTGGCTATCCTTGTCGTCGAGGGTCCAGAAACGATCCGGATCGGCCTCGTCGGCTACGAGGTAATACCGTCTGTCAAACTCTTCCTCAGCGCGAGCAACAAATTTTTCCTTGGCAGTCTTGCCGGTATCACCTGACGGCACCATCGCTTGCACGAGAAGCACTTCCGCTTGCGGGCTGTCCGCCAGCCCCCGTTCCTTGCCTAATCGATCAAGGACTCGATTCAACCCCTGCCAACTCTGGTCGTGGGTAGTCCCCAACAGCACGTGCAGATGCGCAATCCCGGACAGCAATTGCCCTGCCGGTTCCGAGATTCCAGTGCGCGCATCGAGCAGAACCCATTGCGGTTTCAACTCGTCGCGTACTCGGTGAAGTAGTATCCACAGGCCACTTTCATGAGCTTCTGGGGCTTCTTCAAGATCGACCCGCGCCAGCTTGTCGGCGTATCCCTCATCCATATAGCCAGAGGGAAAAGCAACGATCTCGCCCGCACCCGCTACGCGGTCACAGCGGTGGAAGTAGTCCGCTAGCGGCGCCTCGGTGGGTGAGCGCTCCAGTAAAAAATCCACGACTCCCCAGCGGGCTGTCATTCCTTCGGTATCAGCGGAAAGTAGCCTCCCTACACCCGGCGAATCGAGATCGAAATCGAGTACGCAAACCCGCTCGCCCATGCGTGCACGCTGGATCGCAAAAGACGCAAGCAGCGTGCTGCGCCCAAGGCCGCCCTTGAACGAATAAAAGACGATGATCGGCGGCCCCTCTTTGGGCGCAGGCCACGGCGGTTCGACCGGCCGGGAAAACCATGCCGTGCGGCTGCGGTGCCTGTCAAGGATGCGCAAGCGCGGCTCGTCGTCATCGAGCCTGGCCGTTTGCCACGCTGATTCATAGACCTTGCGAGTTACCTTGTCCAGATCTTCCATGTTCAGCAGTTCGCCCGTCCACCACGCGCCACACTGTGTCACCAAGCCGTGTTCAAGCGCGCTAGTATCAGCCCCGCCGCCGGTCCATAGAACCAGCCGCAGCTTCCCGAACAAATCAACAATCAGCATTGCCTGAACATTCGGCGGCTGGGCGCCGATCCACGCACTTGCCGCACCAATCGCGGCCGCTTTTGCTTCGTCGAAATGAATGAATGGCATTAGAGCACCCCGTCCAGCCGCATCTCAGCGACCGTTTCCATAAATACAGCATCAGCGATATAGCACCACGCATGAGCGTCACCCACCGACATGTTTGGCGACTGGTAGCGCATTTCCGGTTTCCACGCGGCTATGGCGGATGATGCCACGCCGCTGGTTGCCGCTTTGAAGTAGCGCGCAGTCTTGGCATTAGCGACAGTTGCCACCGCACTCGCTGCTTGAACCAAGGTTGCGAGGTCATGTCCATGTCTGGGCTTCCTTGTCTCAAGCTGCCAGATGCTCTTGAGCGCGCATTCCACGACATAGCCGCTCAGATACGCCGCACCATCGGCGCGCGACTGACCGAGCAGCATTTGCGCGTCGAGCAAGTGCTTGAGCGCGGCATCGGGATAATCGTCGCCATTCGGCGTTCGCAACTTGGACATCGCTTAGCTTCCCCCCCCGTCAAACATATCGTCCGTACCTGGTCTCGCCGCCGCCGGGGTCTCCCGCGCCAGCCGGGTGATTTCCGGCCAGCTCTGCACCAGCCCGTTGTAGGCCATGGCTTCAGCTGCGCGCTTCTTGCGCTCGCACAAGGTGTAGAGGCGGTAGCAGAGTTCGCGGGCGGTCTCGGCCTGGCTACCGAGCTTGGCCACCAGCGCCGCCGCCGCGCCTTCTCCGCCGGCTTCGAGCACGCGCACCAGCTGATGCACCATCTCCCACACCGTCAAACGCTTGTCGGTGAGCGGATCCCAGTCGGGCGGGAGTTCCGAGGGCTTGAGCAGGCGCACCTTGCCGGCGCGGGACACCAGAACCCCAGCCTCGGCCAGCCCTTGCACACTGGTGTTCTTGGATTTGGACAATTGCTCGGCCACACCATAGTCACCCTCGGCAAAACCCAGTTGATCGAACCAGGTCAGCGCCCAGCGCGTGTCGGCGTCGAAGTCGCCTTCCTGCTCCGCGAGGGCCTCGTCGAGGGTCTGGTTGATGAGCGCCAGCGCGGCGCGCACCGGGATCGGTTTGCCTTCGGCATCGATCACCTTGGCGTAACGGGTATAGACCGCCATGCCGGGGCCGATCGCCGCCTGTGCCAGATCGACCGGTGCAATGTTACCGGCTTGCAGGTGCTTGAGCGCGTCGGGCAGTTCGGCCTTGAGCGCGGCGACGAACTCGCGGCGGGTGGCGGCAGCGGCGGTGGTGGAACGCTGGCGGCAGACGAGGACGATGCTGGAGGCCAGCGCGTTGGTGCCGGAACCGATCATGCGGTTACTGAGTTCGGTGCGCATCGGCCAGGTGCCGCTGATGGCGAAGCCGGCTTCGATCACGGCGGCGAGGAAGGTGTCCCAGCCAGTGTTGGTGGTGCCGTCTTTACCGTCGTTCTCTGCTTGCTTGAAGGCGTAGTAGATGGTGACCGGGAAAGCCGGATGCGCCTGCTCCGCGAGGCGGTGCATGGCCTGCGTCATGCCGTCGAGGAAGAATATTTCGGCCTTCTCCTTGCCACCGTGGCGGTAAGGGGTCGCCACCAGTTCCTCGGCCTTGGGCACGGCGAGGGTGGAAAA
>CAYTAY010000063.1:9925-16408 GCA_964435845.1 uncultured Azoarcus sp. | reverse complement strand
CCGCAAGGGCGAGACCGTGTTCGACACCGACGAGCACGTGAAGGCCAACACCACGATGGAGTCGCTGGCGAAGATGCGCCCGGCCTTCAAGAAGGATGGCACCGTGACCGCAGGCAACGCCTCGGGCATCAACGACGGCGCGGCGTTCTTTGTGCTGGCCGAAGCCAAGGCTGCTGCCGCCGCTGGCCACAAGCCGATGGCGCGCCTGGTGTCCTATGCGCTGGCGGGTGTGCCCAACCACATCATGGGTGAAGGCCCTATTCCGGCGTCGAAGATCGCGCTGCAGCGTGCCGGACTGACGCTGGGCCAGATGGATGTCATCGAGTCCAACGAGGCCTTCGCGGCGCAGGCGCTGGCCGTGGCCAAGGGCCTCGGACTGGACATGGCCAAGACCAACCCCAACGGCGGTGCGATCGCCCTGGGGCACCCAGTGGGCTGCTCGGGGGCGTTCATCGCCACCAAGGCCTTGTACGAGCTGCAGCGTATCAATGGCCGCTATGCGCTGGTCACCATGTGCATCGGTGGGGGGCAGGGTATCGCCGCAGTGTTCGAGCGCCTGTAATCCACAGCCTCGTTCGGATCGAAACCCGCCGGGAGGCGGGTTTCGTCGTTTACGGGCGCGGTACGGGTGGCAGTATCCGACCGTATTACAAGGCCTATGCCGACTGGTTGGTCAAGGCGTCCGTGATCTCTCTTCTGCTGCCTACCACCCCCGACGCTGGCCGAGCGCGCTTTCGATCTCGCTGCGTATCAGGCGGAAATGCTCGAAGCGGCGGGGGTGGATGTCGCCGCGCTCGAGCGCGGCGGTGAGCGCGCAGCCGGGTTCGGTCTCGTGCTTGCAGTCGCGGAATCGGCAATGCCCCAGCCACGGGCGGAACTCCGGGAAGCACGCGGGCAGTTCGTCCAGAGGTACATGCGCGAGGCCGAAGGCCTGCATGCCGGGGCTGTCGATGATGCTTGCACCGGTGTCCAGCGCATAAAGGCGTGCAAAGGTGGTGGTGTGCTTGCCGGAGTCGAGCGCGTCGGAGATCTCGCGCGTAGCGGCTGTGGCCTCGGGAATGAGCGTATTGATCAGTGTTGACTTCCCCATGCCCGACTGCCCGACCAGAATGCTCCGGTGCCCGGCCAGCAGCGGGCGTAGCGGGTCGGCGTCAGCGAGGGCGCTAAGTTCGAGTGCTGCGTAACCCAGTGCAAGGTATGGCTGCAGCTGCGCCCGGGCGGCATCGAGGCGGTCTGCGAGGTCGGCCTTGTTGAGCACGATCAGGGTGTCGATACGTTGATGCTCGGCGGCGGTGAGGCAGCGCGAGATAAACAGGTCGGAAAACCCCGGTTCTGTGGCCACCACGATGACGATGAGGTCGAGGTTGGCGGCAATCAGCTTTTCGCGAAAGGCGTCGGAGCGCCACAGCAGATTGCGTCGTGGCGCGAATCCGGTGATGACGCCCTGGCCCTCGCCGCTGGGGCTGAACATTACTTTGTCGCCGCAGGCGTACTGGCTTTTTTTGCCCCGGGGCACGCACGAGATGTGAGCCTCCGCGGGGGTGGCGAACTCGGTGGTGACTTCGTAGTGGCGACCAAAGGCGGCGGTGACGAGGCCGGTATCACCGTCGGCAGGGGTTTCGTGCTTCAAGATGGGTCAGTCGAACTTGTAGAAGTGTTTGTTGAGATAGCCAGCGATGTGGTACTCGTCATCCGGGAAGAGGTCGAGGTTGAGCATCGTGGTACAGGCGGTGAGTTGTTGCAGCAGCCCGTCGGGGCTGCTCACGCGGCGGTCGGCACGGGTGTAGATGTTACTGCCGCGTTCGCCGCCAAAGCGTTCGGCGTGACAGGCGATGCACAGGGTTTCGTGATATTCGTGCCCCTCTTCCAGATCGGCGTCCGGGAAGGGGTTGGCGGCAGCACCGGCGCTGAACAGTAGCGCGGCGAGTGACGGCAGGATGAGGGGTTTCATGTTGTCTCTCCGTTGTGATTCCGTGATTCTTGACCCAAGTCGCTGTCCTGTGTGGGAGTGCCGCTGCCGGGTACGCGCCGATCATCTGTGGGAGCGGCGTAAGCCGCGAATGATGCGGTCTATCGTGCGCCATGCCCCAAACTTGGTCGATACCATGGCCGGGCACAGCCCCACTTTGTGACACAATGCCGAGCCTGGGACCAATCGCTGCTTTGACTGGAAATTATGGCACAAGATCAAAACCACCTGCTCTGGCTCGACATGGAGATGACCGGCCTGGAGCCGGACAACGATCGCATCATCGAGGTGGCGATCGTGGTCACCGATGCGCAGTTGCAAACGGTGGCCGAGGGGCCTGTGCTGGCGGTGCATCAGCCGGACTCGGTATTGGACGCGATGGACGAGTGGAACCGCAACACCCACGGAAATTCCGGCCTCATCGACCGGGTGCGGGCGTCGACCCTGTCCGAGGCCGACGTCGAGGCGCAGTTGCTGGCCTTCGTGCAGGAGTGGGTGCCGCGCCGTGCGTCGCCAATGTGCGGCAATTCGGTGTGTCAAGACCGGCGCTTCATGGCGCGCTACATGCCGAAGCTCGAGGACTGGTTCCACTATCGCAACATGGATGTGTCCACCCTCAAGGAGCTTGCGCGGCGCTGGTGTCCGCCGGTCTACGAATCTTTCAAGAAGACGGGGCGCCACGAGGCGCTGTCGGATATCTACGAGTCCATTGATGAGTTGCGGCATTACCGCGATCATTTTCTCAGGCTCGATGCGTAAGCACCTGGAAAGCTTCTGGCAGTGGTGCAGGCTCCGGCGGAGGCGCATCATCGCGGTGCTGTTGGTGATCGCGTTCTTTTACGGGCTGGGTTATTTCACCACACCGCAGGGGGTTCCGGGCACGTGTCTCGTCTATGGTTGAGCTGCACGGTGCCTTGAGCGAAGCGAAACGCACCGCTACTGTCAATCACGCGCCATCCGGCTTGCGGCGGCAAGGAGTCCGAGGGTGGCGGGGTCGTGGCCGGTGGCGTCCTGCCGCGCCAGGCTGCGCGCCATTTCCTTGCCCAGCTCCACACCATACTGGTCGAAGCTGTTGATGCCCCAGATCCATCCCTGAACAAACACCTTGTGCTCGTACAGCGCTAGCAGCTGGCCGAGTTGGAAGGCGTCCAGGCGGGGAAGTAACAAGGTGGTCGAGGGCTGGTTGCCGGGACAAACGAGGTGTGGGGCGAGGCGCTCGATTTCCGATTCCGACAGACCCTTCGCCTCAAGCGCCTGTCTTGCAGAGGCAAGGTCACGGCCATGGGCCAGCGCGGCAGCTTGCGCCAGTGCGTTTTCGAACAGCGAGCGGCGGCGCGGGTCGGCATCCGGCGCAACCGCAACGAAATCCAGCGCCACCCGGCGTGTACCCTGGTAGAAGAGCTGGTGGAAGGAGTGTTGGCCGATGGAGCCCGTGCTGCCGATAATCAGTGGCGCGGTGTGCACCGCACTGGTGCTGCCGTCGCGCAGGCAGCGCTTGCCGTTGCTTTCCATCTCGAGCTGTTGCAGCCAGGCGGGAAAAAAGCGAAGCGCATGCGCGTAGGGCAGGGTGACCAGGGTTGCGATACCGAGAAAGTCGGTATTCCACAGGCCCGTCAGCGCCATGCGGACCGGCAGGTTGGTGTTGAATGGTGCGCTGAGGAAGTGTGTATCCATTGCTCGACCGCCCTCGCGTAGCGCGTCGAAGGCGGCTTCTCCCAGTCCGATCAGCAGTGGCAAGCCGATTGTCGACCACAGCGAGAAACGTCCGCCGACCCATTCGGGCAGCGCGAACACATGCGCCGGGTCGATGCCGAAAGTGCTCGCGGCTTCGACCGCATTGCTGACGGCAACGAAGTGAGGAGAGAGGTCGGCATCGGCTCCCAATGCGGCCCGCAACC
Source organism: uncultured Azoarcus sp. (assembly GCA_964435845.1). GTDB lineage: Bacteria > Pseudomonadota > Gammaproteobacteria > Burkholderiales > Rhodocyclaceae > Azoarcus_F. The sequence goes on along the minus strand of CAYTAY010000063.1, from coordinate 12,541 downwards.
AGTGCTTGGCCGCTTCGGCATTGGCCAGGGTCTCGGATGTGGAGAAGCTTTTGGAAGAGACGATGAACAGTGCTTGCTCCGGATCGACCCCGTCGAGCGCAGTGTCGAGGTCGTGGGGGTCGATGTTGGCGACGAAGCGCACCGGTGGCGTGTCGGAACGGGTTGGTCTGAGGGCGGCATGAACGAGGCGCGGGCCGAGGTCGGATCCGCCGATGCCGAGGTTGATGACATCGCGCAGCGGTTTGCCTGTGCTACCGCAGTGCTGACCACTGCGCACGCGGCCGGCGAACTGGCGCATGCGGTGCTCGGTCTGGCGCACGGTGTTGGCGTCGTTTTCGGGTGCCGGGCAACTGCCGCGCAAAGCCATGTGCTGGGCGGCCCGGCCTTCGGTGTAATTGACCGGCGCACCGTCGCGCAGGGCTTGAATGCCCGCGGCAAGATCACTCTGGGTTGCGAGTTGCAACAGCGCACCCAGTGCAAGTGAGTCGACTGCCTGCCGGGAAAAATCCGCGAGCAGGCCATTGACCTCGAGCGACAGGGTTTGAAATCGTGTGGGTTCGGCGCTGAAGCAATCGACGATTCGGGCATGCGTCAGGCGCAACGCATGGTGTTCGAGCTCTTGCCAGGCGGCCAGGTGCGTGGGCGACGCATGGCGAGCAAGCTCATTCGCGCCGGAATAGCCTGAAGACTTCGAGTCGCTTGCCTCCTGCATGACGGAATTCCCATATCAGTTGCCATTGCGTCGCGGGTGTCAGGCGCGACTCACGTGTTTCGTCGAGTACCAGCAGATACCGGCAGGCGGTCTGGTTGGCGCCGACCGCATCGACCCGCAAACCGGCAAAGTAGTCCAGCGCGGCGAGGTGACTATCGGACAGACCGATCCCCGCGACACAGCCCGGCGCCTCTCCCGCCAGGGCGATCGCAAGCGACTCGGTGGCGGGCCGGTAGTTTCGGCCGTGGTCGAACCACGGCAGCAACAAGCTTACCGCGAGACACCATAGCATGGTCATACCCATGGCCCAATTTGCGGAGCTACGGTTGGGACTGCGTGGCAAATGCCACACAAGTGCGATCCAGACGAGTGTGATGAGGCTGGCGATGGCACCTTGAAAGAGCGTGCCGTGAAGCACGAACTCAGGCGCCATGCGCTCCAGGCTGCGGCCCAGGCCGGGTGGCCAGCCGTGCACTTGCGCGGTCCATGCGAGCCAGACGAATAGCGCGAAGCTGCCGAAAGTCATGACCGCGAACCAGTCGAACGCGTTTGCCGCGCCGCGCCGCAGCGTTGGCACACCGGCCGCAGCGAACAGCACCAGGGGCGCGATGATCGGCAGCATGGCCGGCGCTTGGGTATGCCCGCCGACGAACAACCAGACGAGTGCGCTGAGCGATGCGACCAGGGGAAGCGTCCATGACACGCGAAGCAATTGAAAGCGGGCGCGCCAAAGCGTCCATAAGGCGATTGGCCACAGCGGCCAGGCGAACCAGCTCAGCAGCTCGGCGACCTTGCCCAAATCCGAGGCGGATAACGGTTCGCCAAGCTCGCTCCAGATACCCCGCCACCATGTGGCGGCCACGGCCGGGTCATGGCGTTCCAGGCCGATCAGCCATGCGGCGGCGATCGCGGTGCCGATGGACAGGCCGAGTATCAGGGCGCCACTGGCACGTGCACTGCGGCACTCCGGGCAGCCGATTGCGACGACGATGAGCAGCGGCAAGGTGAGCAGCGCGCCACCTGGGCCGGCGGCTAGAAAAGCGAGCGCCACGCCGATGCCAGCCTGCAGGGCACCCTTGACCGGCTGGGTCGGCACCAGTGCAAGACCAGCCAGCGTCATTGCCTGCATGGCGATCAGTGCGGTGTAAGGCTGGTGCTCGTGCGCATGCACGACCAGCCCGAGGGTGCCGAGCATGAGCAGTGCGGCCGGGGTGCGCGTATGGCGGCCATACAGGCGCCCCGCGGTGCGTGCAATCCAGAAGATTGCCAGTCCGGTGAAAAACGGGCTGGCCAGGCGGGTCGCGTCATGCAGCGGCAGCATCCAACCGAACATGACGCCAAAGAGTGCGCTGATCCAGTAGTAGAGGGGACCGAAGCCGGTGACCGGTTCACCGACCATGGACGGCAACCACAGGCTGGCGTCCTGGAGGAGGCTGAGGACCGCGCTGAAGTGCCGGATATCGTCACCGCGCCACGGGTCATGCCCGATCGAGCCCGGGAGCAGGTACAGAAGAATCAGCGCGCTCAGGCCGGTCGCGCCATAGAGATGCTTCTTGAAGGGGGATAGCTGGGGTTGTTCAGGCATGCGTTGTTGTTGTCGTGGCTACGCGACGGTTGATGTGCGCGTTGCGGATTCTAGCAGGCCAATAAAAAAGCAGCCTCGCGGGGCTGCTTTCTCGGGCGATGTTGCGCGGATATCAGCCCAGACGCTGGACATTGCCATATTTTTGGCGGAAGCGCTCGACTCGGCCGGCGGTGTCTACGATCTTCTGGGTGCCGGTGTAGAACGGGTGGCAGGCTGCACACACTTCAACGTGCAGGGCCTCTCTGCCGTATGTCGAACGCGTGGCGAAGCTGTTGCCGCAGGAGCAGTTGACCTGAACGTCGGCGTACTTGGGATGGAT
>CAYTAY010000063.1:0-9915 GCA_964435845.1 uncultured Azoarcus sp. | reverse complement strand
GGCGATTGTGGCCGCCCTGGCTACGGGTGTTAAACGCGGTATTATCAACGACGCGCCGCGGGAAAGCAAGCTTGAGCTGGCGGATGGCTTGTACAATGCTGTTTTTCCCCGAATCTCGATGTGCGCTGTCCAGTCGATGAGTTATGCCAATTCGCAAATCCCGGTGAGCGCCCAACAAGGTGTACACGAACAACTCCAGCGCCGGGTGCGCCGCCATCTTGAACGGCCGTTCCGCAAGCCTTTTGCGCCCTACAGCGTTGCGGCCTTCGAGGCCTGTCTCGCAGGTTGGGATCGGCGTGCGCCGCTGATACTGGATGCCGGCTGTGGTGTCGGCCACAGCACGATCGAAATCGCGCGACGCTACCCGGATCACTGGGTCATCGGCGCGGACCGGTCCGAGGATCGGCTGAGTCGTCGCAAGCCGTATCCCGATGCCTTGTTGCCGCAAAACATGGTGTTCGTGCGGGCGGATCTGGTGGATTTATGGCGCTTGTTGCATGAATCCGGCCTGCGGCTCGCACGGCACTTCATCCTTTATCCCAATCCGTGGCCCAAGATCGGCCATTTGGCACGACGCTGGCATGCGCATCCGGTGTTTCCGTTCATCCCGGCGCTTGGCGGGGTACTTGAATGTCGCAGTAACTGGTCGGTCTATATCGAGGAGTTTGCGCTGGCGTTGTCGATTGCGACCGGTTCGGCGGTGAGGTGGGAGCCTTTCGAGGCTGAGCGGTCGCTGACGCCCTTCGAGCGGAAGTATCGGGACTCCGGGCAGACGCTTTACCGCATCGGCTGCGGCCTCGGCGACGGCGTGCCCTTGGCGCTGGACTGCGCGCTGCGTGCGGATGGATGACGCGATCGCCGGTATCGATTACTGCAGCCGCTGTGGGGCATGTTGTGCGGCGTTCAGGGCGTATTTCGCAGACGGCACGCGCAAGCTGAAATGCGATGAACTGCGCGCCTCTATCGGTTTGTCGGCGCTGGTGCCGCTCGGCTTGCCAAAGGCGGCTTGAGCGCGCCTCAGGTCGCGACCGCGGCCAGCAGATGCAGTGGGCCGATGCGTCGCACCAGTTCGATCTGTTCCGGGCGGCGCACGAACAGTGAGCCGGCGTAGCCGAGCGAGTTGATCGAGATGCCCTCGTGCTGCTCCCGGCTGCGGGGCACGACGAGCAGCCACTGGCTGTCGACAAGCAGGTTGTAAGGCGGCATGGGGTCGGCGGCGGGTGGCACACCGGTGGCCTCGCAGGCCAGCAGAAACGCTTGCTGCAGTTGCTCGGCGCTGACCCCCGGCGCGCCAGCGTGGCGCACGAAAGCGTGCCGCCACGGCAAGCCGGGCCGGTGAAGTGGTTCGAGCAGCGGTGTTGCCGCCGGCAGGGCATCGGTAAAGCGCTCGAGGCTGGCGCCGCCGGGCGCCGCCGGAATCCACTGCAGGTGCTTGTGTGGCTGGCTTGCCCCGGCCTCGGTCCCCCCGTTATAGAAACCGAGCCCGCCAAGACGCGACAGCGTTTGCGCGAGGGCAAGAAAATCGCGCGCGTGCAGCGCTGCGGTCTGGGCTTCGAAGTAGCGGGTGACGATCAGTAAATGGCGCCGGATGACCGGGTATTTGTTGAGCATGACCCTATGGTCCGCGCCCAGTTCGCCGATCAAGAGTCTTGGTTCAGGGGGCAGGAAGGGGTTGAAACCGGGTCGCTTTTCGCCTGCGGCGCTGACCCGCGCGGCATCCTTGGAGGCCAGGGATGCGATCCAGCGCACGAGGAAGGGGATGCCGCCGTCCTCCAGCCATTCCTGTTCGGTCGTGATTTCAAGCAAGGCGCCATCGCCACGGGCTTGTGCGATCACCCGGTCGATCACTGCGGTGTCGAGTGCGGACAGGTTGTCCGAATCAGCTTGATGCGGTCTCATGCGCTTATTGTATGCTGGTGGGCAATTGTCGACAGTCCCCGGGGGAGCCGATGCCTGCCATCGAATTTGAAATACGCGGCGAAACGATCCAACTCGACCAGTTGCTGAAGGCGGCAGGTTTGGCCGGCAGCGGCGGCGAGGCGCATGCCGCGGTGGAGCAGGGTCTGGTGCGGGTGGACGGCAAGATCGAGCCGCGCAAGCGCGCCAAGTTGCATGCCGGTCAGCGGGTGTGCTTCGGTGCCGAGGAGATCACGCTCGTCAGCGCCGGGACTCGCTGAGAAATCGTCGCCAGACCCAGCCGCGGGCGAGTTCCCTGCCGCTCGTCAAGTGCTGGTTTCGGTCACGCGGGTCGCGCAGATGAGTCGGCCGGTTTCTTGTCGGCTGACACTGCCCCGCGCGCGCCGGGTGCACTTGCTGGCGCGTCAAGTGCCGCGCATGGCCACTTGACCAAGAAAAACCTGGCCTCAGGCCGTGTTTCGTCTCAGGTGGCGATGTCGCCCGCAATGTAGTTGGCGAGGTGCCTGATGGTTTCTTCCTGCTCCTCGATGACCGCCTTGACGACGTCTCCGATGGTGATGATGCCGACGAGTTCTCCGTCGTCCAGCACCGGCAGGTGACGGAAGCGGCGACGCGTCATGGTGTTCATCACTGAGACAATGCGGTCGGATGGGCCGATGGTCGCAACCTCCTTGGTCATCATCTCACCCACCTTGACGTTCTTGGAGCTCAAACCCTTCAGCACGAGCTTGCGCGCGTAGTCGCGCTCGGTGAAGATGCCCACCAGTCTTCCGGTGTCGGTGACCAGAGCCGCGCCGATATCGTGCAGGGCCATTAGCGCGAGCGCATCGAAGACACTGGTATCCGGCGTGACCGCATAGGTGACGCTTCCCTTTTTCTCGAGTACCTGCTTTACGGTGACAGTGATTTCGGTCATGGGTGTTCGTCTCCTTGTTGAGCACCGGGGCTTGAGCGTGTTCTTCCCGTTCCGGATTCTCGCACAGCTTGCGTTGGTCATGGCAAGCAGGGAGGTTCCCGCATGGTCATCATGCGGGGGCTCTGCGAGTCGCCTATATCTCCAGGTTGTCGATGAGCCGGGTGGCGCCGAGACGAGCGGCGGCAAGCACCACGAGGGGGTCGTCTTCGTGCACCGGTGGCTGGAGGTCGGCCCGACGGCGCACTGCGATGTAGTCCGGCGCCCAGCCATTGGCGGCAAGCTCGCTCATGGCCTCGGACTCGAGCTTGAGAAAACCATGGTCACCCGCCCTGACTGCTTCGCTGATACGGCTTAGCGCCCGGTACAACCGCGGGGCTTCGTCGCGCTCGGCGGCAGACAGATAGCCGTTGCGTGAAGAAAGGGCGAGTCCATCGTCTGCCCGCACGGTCTCGCCGGGAATGACTTCGACCGGCAACGCGAGTTGGCGGACCATGTTCGACAGGACCATGAGTTGCTGGTAGTCCTTCTTGCCGAACAGGACGTACTCGGGCTGAACGATGTTGAGGAGTTTGAGGACCACGGTCGCAACGCCGCGGAAGTGGCCCGGCCGGAATTCGCCCTCGAGAATCGAAATCTGCGCCGGGGCAGGCTCGACATAATAGTTTTGCGGCTCCGGATACATGAGGTTTTCGTCGGGGACGAAAGCGTGCGACACCCCGGCCGCTTCGAGCCTTTCGCAGTCGGCTGCGAGTGTCCGGGGGTAGTTGTTGAAGTCTTCACTCGGCCCGAACTGGAGCCGATTGACGAAGATGCTGGCGATGACTTCTTGCGCATGTTCGCCCGCCTGGCGCATCAGGGTGATGTGACCGTCGTGGAGGTTGCCCATGGTCGGGACGAAGGCAGTCGCCCCTTTAAGCTTCTGTCGGGCGGCGCGCAGGCTCTCGATGCTGTCGTGGATCTGCATGATCCCTCTCAGTAGTTGTGTTCTTCAGCAGGAAAGCTGCCGTCTCGCACGGCGGCGGCATAGCGCGCCACCGCATCTTCTATGCTCGTGGCGCCATCCATGAAGTTGCGCACGAAGCGTGCCTTGCGCCCCGGATAGACGCCGAGCATGTCATGCAGTACCAGTACCTGACCGTCGCAGTCGGCGCCTGCGCCGATGCCTATCGTCGCCATGCTGTCGAGGCTTGCGGTGATCTCCGCGGCAAGACCGGCGGGCACCATTTCCATGACCATCAACGCCGCCCCAGCCTGTTCGAGTGCGAGTGCCTCTGCCCGAAGCCGTGCAGCGCCATCCTCGTCGCGACCCTGTACCCGGTAGCCTCCCAACTGGTTAACCGACTGTGGCGTGAGACCGATGTGCGCACATACCGGTACGCCGCGTTCGACGAGATAGCGCACGGTTTCGGCGACATGGGCGCCGCCTTCGATCTTCACCATCTGGGCTCCGGCTGCCATCAGTCTGGCCGCGTTGCGCATCGCCTGTGACGGGCCTTCGTGGTAGCTGCCGAAGGGCATGTCGGTGACGATGAAGGGACGTTGACAGCCGCGGCTGACACATTCGGTGTGATAGACCATGTGGTCCATGGTCACCGGCAGAGTCGAGGATCGCCCCTGCAGGACATTGCCGAGCGAATCACCGACCAGGATGACGTCGACGCCGGCGCGGTCGAGCAGTGCGGCGAAACTCGCGTCGTAGCAGGTCAGCATGACGATCTTCCGTCCCTCGGCGCGCATTTTGCCAAGCTGGAAAAGGGTGATCGGCTTGGTGTCCTGGAGATATGTCATGAGTGGTTTGCTCCTGATGCGGGTCGGCACACGTGCCCAACCAGATCGCGGTCGCGATAGGAAATGAAAGTCGTCAGAAAAGCCCCGCTGGGGCGTGGAGGTCTTCGAGGGGCGGAGTGTTCCGCAAAATGCGGCAACGCACAAGCCTCATTGCGCGAATGAATCGGCCGACGCTTAACCCGCGTAACCGAAAAACTCCCTGTAGCTTCGCATGTTGCGCAGGCGCTCGAGCAGCATGTCGAAATCGTCCTCGTGGTCGACCGGGTTCAGGACCTCGGCGTCGACAATGAACAAAGGGGCGGCGTCGTAATCGTAGAAGAACGTGGCATAGCGTTCCGACACCCGCTGGAGGTAACTCTCGGTGATCGGTCGCTCCGCGTCAAGCCCCCGGTTGTGCACCCGGGTAATCAAGGTTTCGGGTTTGGCCTGAAGGTAGATCACGAGGTCGGGCTTGGGTAGCGACTTCGGGCGCAGGGTGTCGAACAGGCGCTGGTAGAGCGCAAGCTCGTCTTCCGGGAGATTCAGCTCGGCAAAGAGTGGATCCTTCTCCATCAGGAAGTCGGATACGAGGCGGCGCTCGGCATGCTTATCCGCGAACGCGGCGAACTGATCGATCCGTTGGTGGAGGAAGGCGATCTGGGTCGCAAGGGCCCAGCGTGCCGGGTTCTGATAGAAGCGTGCGAGAAAAGGGTTGTCCTGCACCCGCTCGAGAAACAGCTCGGCCATGAGGTGCTCGGACAATCGTTTGGCGAGGGAGGTCTTGCCAGCCCCGATCGGTCCCTCGACGACAATGTAGTTGGCGGTGTCGAGCAGGTTGTCCTTGCGCGCGGTAAGTGTGTTCACAGAAGCGCCTTTTCGATGGTGTGTGCCGCTGCGACATTCGGGAGCCGGTGGATCGCTTGATCCGAGACCTTGTCGATCAGGCCTGACAGGCGGCCGAGTCCTGGAATTTCGATTGCCGGGTCGATCTCGGCCAGCGGCATGAGCACGAAAGCACGCAGGTGCATGCGCGGGTGGGGAATCCTCAGTGTTTCGCTGTCGATGCGGGTGTCGCCGTAGAGTAGCAGGTCGAGGTCCATGGTGCGCGGCGACACAGTGGCGCCCCGGCATCGGCCGTGGCGTTGCTCGATGGCGAGCAGCGCATCGAGCAGGGGATGAGGGCCGAGCCCGGTGCGGATCTCGAGAACAGCGTTGATGTAGTCGGGATGGCCATGCACCCCGACCGGTGCGCTGCGATAAAGCGAGGATCGGGCGCCGACCTGGGTGGTGGGCAACGCGTCGATGGCGCGCGTCGCATCCACATGGGCCTGGGTGGCATCGCCAAGATTGGCGCCAAAGGCGATGAAGGCCCGCGTTTGTTGCGTCATGGAATACTCAGCTGCCGGCCTCGGTGCTACCGATTTCTGCTGCCGGTCGCGGCTTGCGTCGGCGGCGACGTTTCCTGGCGGGCGATGCGGCCGACTGCGGTGCCTCGGCGATGAGCGCCTCACGCTGCTCGGTGCTCGCGTGGGCAAAGCGCAGCCACCAGTCGACCAGCGCCATGTCGATCTCGCCTGAGATCGCGCGAAGCCGCAGGAAGTCCCAGCCCGCGCGATAACGCGGGTGTTCGATCAGCCGATACGGCGCTTGGCCGACGCGCTTCTCGAAGCGCGGTTGAAAGGCCCATACATCCTTGATGTCGCCGGCGATCCGTTTGGTGATCGCGAGTTTGCGCGCTTGGCTGTCGAGCACATCATCCATGGCGTCGAACAGGGCTGGCTGGGCTTGTTCGCCCGCGTTCTTGCGCTGCTCCCAGTTGGCCAGCACCTGATGCCACAGCAGGGTGGCGAAAAGAAAGCCGGGAGAAACGGATTTGTCCGCGCGAATACGTTCGTCGGTGTTCTCCAGCGACAACCAGACGAAGCGTTCGCCCATCGGTTGCTCGAGGATGACGTCGAGCAGCGGCAGCAGGCCATGGTGCAGGCCTTCTTCGCGCAGTTGCTTCACGCACTTGACCGCGTGGCCCGAGAACAGCAGTTTGAGCATCTCATCGAAAAGACGGGCTGCCGGCACGTTGTCCAGCAGTTGTGCCATTTCGCGGATCGGCTGGCGCGCATCCGGTGCGATGACGAGGTCGAGCTTTGCGCCCAGGCGGACCGCCCGCAGCATCCGCACCGGATCCTCGCGATAGCGCGAGCGGGGATCGCCGATCATGCGCAGGGTCTTCTGGCGGATGTCGGCGACACCATGGTGGTAGTCGATGATGGCTTCACTGCCCGGATCGTAGTACAGGGCATTGGCAGTGAAGTCACGGCGGGTAGCGTCTTCGGCCTGGTTGCCGTAGACGTTGTCGCGCAGCACCCGGCCGTGCTCGTCGGTCTCGGAGGCCGCATCGTCATGCATTGCGCGGAAGGTGGACACCTCGATGGTCTCGCGTCCGCTCATGACATGCACGATCTTGAACCTTCGACCGATGATTCGGGAGCGGCGAAAGAGCGCGCGCACCTCCTCCGGGGTCGCGCTGGTGGCGATATCGAAGTCTTTGGGCATGTGTCCGATCAGCAGGTCGCGAACGGCACCGCCGACGATGTAGGCACGGTGTCCGTTCTCCTGCAGCACGGTGCAGACCTTGCACGCGAAGCGGGAGAAACCCTCGCGCGGGATACCATGCTGTGACGCGGAAATTGTCGCCGGCCCGGGCAAAGCTCCGGATTCCGGACGACGGAAGACCTTGCGCAGCAGTTTACGGATCATCGGGCGAGCATTCGAGCAATCGACATAGGCGCCGCATCATAACCGATCGACTTGTCGGCTGCGAAGCGGCATCTGGGTTCAACGCAGGGAGATCACCGGCCAGTTCGACCGTTCGGCATGCGCGAGCAGGGTTTCGTCCGGGTCGACCGCCACCGGGTCGCTTACCCGGCCCATCAGTGGCAAATCGTTGTGCGAGTCACTGTAGAACCAGCTTCGCTCGAAGCTGCCGAGATAGAGGCCGAGCGACTCCAGCCAGGCTTCGACCCGCTCGATCTTGCCTGCCTTGAAGGCCGGCATGCCACGAGCTTTGCCGGTGAACTCGCCTTTTTCCTGCGCGGGAATTGTCGCGACGAGATGCTCGATGCCGAATTCGCGCACGATCGGGCCGGTGACGAAGCTGTTGGTGGCGGTGACCACCGCGGCCAATGCGCCGCGGTCGAGCTGCTGGCGAACCAGTGCGCGCGCCGGTTCGCCGATCATCGGCGTGATCGACCGGGCCATGAATTCGCGATGCCAGGCATCGAGCTCGGCGCGTGGGTGTCGCGAGAGCGGGGCGAGCTGGAAGTCGAGAAACTCGAAGATGTCAAGCGTGCCGGCCTTGTATTGTTCATAAAACGCCTTGTTGCGGGCCTCCTGAACTTCGCGGTCGAGCACGCCTTTGGAGATCAGGAACTGGGCCCACTCGAAATCCGAGTCGCCGCTCAGAAGCGTGTTGTCGAGGTCGAAAAGTACGAGGTCCACTTGTTGTCCTTTGCTTCGTTCAGCAATCGTGCTGATGGGTCAGATATCGAGCCCGGCCTGCATGAGTCCACGCAGCAGGGGAAGGGTTACCGGGCGTTTGCGTTCCAGCGAGGCACGATCCAGTGCGTCCAGTGCCGAGATCAGGCTCGGAAGGTCGCGGCGGCCGTGGCAAAGCAGAAACCGCACTAGGTCATCGCCAATGTTCAGTCCCCGGCGCTGTGCCAGCGTGAGCAGTATATGGCTGCGCGTCTGGTCGTCCAGTGGCCTGAGCTCAAAGACCAGGGTCTGGCCGATACGGGTGCGCAAGTCCTCTCTGAGCGCGAGCTCGCGGGGCGGTCTTGCGGCGGCCAGCAGCAGCGTGAGGCCCTGCTCACGGGCACGGTTGAAAGCGTTGAATAGGACAATCTGGCCATCGACTCCGAGTCGTTCGATGTTGTCGATGGCCACCAGCTCGCTCTGAACCGGTAAGAACTGCCCGTCGAGCTTGTCAGCTTCTAAGTGAAGGGCAGGGCGTCCGGCGGCGCTGGCCTCGTTTACTGCAGCGCGCAGCAAATGGCTGCGACCTGAGCCGGGTGGCCCCCACAGCATGACGTGACCCGCGCCGATGACGGCGGCACGCAGTGCATCCAGCGCCGCGGCATTGGCGCCTTCGATGAAGTTGCCGAAAGTCGGCGGTGCGTCCGGCTGGATGTCGAGCAACAGTTGCCTCATCGTTCCTGATCCGTTTCGCGCTGTTGCGCCCCGAGATAGACCGGGCTCGCGAACCAGGCTGAGCGCAGCTCGCGCAGACCGACCAGGATCGCAGCGCTGGCCGGTAGCGCGATCAGCATGCCGACGAAGCCGAACAGCTGTCCGAAGGCCATCAGCGAGAAGATCACCGCGAGCGGGTGCAGTCCGATGCGCTCTCCAACCAGATAGGGCGTGAATACATAGCTCTCGAGCAGTTGGCCGATCCCGAAAACCACTGCAACGCCGATGAGCAGTTGCCAACCCTCGGCCTGGAGCAGAGCGGCAAGAATCGCGAGCACCAGGCCGCCACCGAAGCCGACGAAGGGGATGAAGGCGAGAAGGCCGGTGATGACGCCGACCGGCAGCGCAAACTTGAGGCCCGCGATCCACAGCCCCACGCTGTAGAAGATTGCGAGTAGAAACATCACCGACAACTGACCGCGCAGGAACTCCGACAGAACCTTGTCGATGTCACCGAGGATACGCATCGTGCGCGGCAGCATCGGCCGCGGGATCACTGTGTGCAGGGCGCCCAGGATGCGTGGCCATTCCTGCAGCAGGTAGAACATGACGATTGGGATCAGGGCGAGATTGACGACGAAGGCAATCAAGGCCAGGCCACCCTCGCGCGCGCGCTCGAGCAGCGCCGGCAGCATATCCTGTGCGGTATCGCTATATTCGCCCATCAAACCCCTGAGCGATGCGGTGTCCAGTGTCAGCTCGGTGCCCAGGCGCTCCCCGAGCCAGGGCAGCAGCCGGTTGTTGAGCATTTCGAGCAATTCGGGAAAGCGCGCGATCATCAGCACCGCTTCGCGGTAGATGGTGGGCACCAACATCAGCATGAGCAGCGCGAGCACGCCGCCGAGCCCAATGATGACGCCGAGCACCGCGAGTGCCCTGGGCAACCGGCGTGCGACCAGCCAATTGACGACCGGATCACAGATATACGCGAATACCGCCGCGATCGCGAAAGGGGTCAGTATGGGACCGAGTGCATAAAAGAGGGCGAACAGCGCGAGACCGGTCGCAGCCCACAGGGCGGTTTGCATTCGGTCGGCGCGGGCTGGGATCATTTCGAGTAAAATCGCGGT
>CAYTAY010000062.1:0-16408 GCA_964435845.1 uncultured Azoarcus sp. | reverse complement strand
CTCTTGGACTTCTGCGGAAGTCCGCAGAATGATGCAGTGGAGCGGGTGAAGGGAGTCGAACCCTCGTCATCAGCTTGGGAAGCTGAGGTAATAGCCGTTATACGACGCCCGCTCTGTCCCCGAAAGGGATAGACGCACTTGTCCCCAGACGCGGGTAGTACATCATCCCCGCCGGGTGCGATTTTACAAACCTATCTTGCGATAAGTCACGATAAGTCACCAGATGGAAGTCTGCACGTTTTCGCGTCGGGGCGATCGTTTCATCCCCTGTCCCTGCCATTACAGCAAGGCATTCGCTTTTTCCATCATCCTCTATCCACTGCGACATCAGTTGGTCTTACGACCGCCCTTGTCTGGCTTGACCGGCCAGACGCCGCGTTGGGCTTACCTCGTTCCGTACAAGTAACAGAGCTGGGAAGGTCCTGCTTTTCCGCCGGTGATGCTATGTCAGCGTACCCGCACCAAGCAAGCGGATAACCGATCACTTGCCATTTTGGCAGAGCCCGATGCTGCAAGTTGCCTTTGGCTCAATCAGCTTGACGACGTTTAACAGCAGTTCACTTACGTTGACCATCCAACTCAGCCTAGCGCCTCATCCGGGTGCAACTCCCGAAATCACGCCAGACCCCTCGCGGGGCATGACGTACCCCGTAAGGTGGCTACATTGTCAGAGCGCTCAGTACCCCACCGTTACCAGTGACGCACCGCTCCTAGACTACCGGGGACTGAACCCCGGGTTTCCTGCCTCCCTTGCGAGAGGTGAAACAATTACTTATACGGCCTTCGCCGCTTGTGCCCCGAAGGACTTCTTAATAGGGCCTGTTAACCACAATTAACGCTGTGGAGGCTGGCCTGCCTCGCGACTCGAGTCACACGCCTGGGAAGCTGCCGCTCTACCATTGAACTACATCCGCCTGTCAGCGATGGCGCGATTCTAAACGTCTCCCGCGGCCTCGTCGAGTGGGCCTCACGTCCTGTGGCAAAACCATGCTCGAGTCTACGCCCGCTGATCCTGCGAACGCCAACAATCGATCTGCTTGCTTCACTGGGATTCAAAGCCGGTCGTTTGAGGTCGCCATTTCCGCCTTCGCTGCTCTCTGCAAGCACGCGCTGGCGCAACTTCTGGGAGGGCCGAGCGTTCAACCTCGCGGAACGGGACAATGTCACATTACCAAACCGGCGGTTCGGGCAAGATGTGCATGGGTGGCCTGTGTGGCCGCTCCGCAGTTTGGTGTCGTTTTCACGAAACATCATCGTGTGAGCGAGTGTCTCTCCGGTTTGGTGTTGCGGTTGTTCGGGGCGGTGCCGGTTCAAGTTCCGCATCGCTGCAGCCGTTATAAGGGCTGCCCGCGATGTGTTTGTCGAGCGGGGTCGAGAGCGATTGGATAGCCGGATAGCCCCCTGAGGTGGATGTTCTCCGCTCCTTTGAGGGAGCTCGGCACCAGGTCTTCTCGAAGTCCGATGGCCGGTTCGAAACGAGACGTGACTTTCTGGGAACAAGAAAAATGAGAAACATGAGTTTGAAGAGTCTTTTGGTGCTAGGGTTTGGCGTACTTCTCGCCATTCTTTTGGTCGTTGGCTCGTTCGCGATCAAGAGCGAGGTTGACATGCGCAACGACCTGGAGTCGCTCGCGACCGAAAGGCTGCCGACCCTCGTTACCTACAGCGACCTCGACCTGGAGCGCATGCGCATCCGGGCGCAGACGCTCGAGGTGCTGTCCTTGCGAGAAGCGTCGGTCACGAGCCGCGACACGTTGTCGCGGCTGCTCGAGCAGCGCCAGGCATCCTGGCGTCGAATTGACGAGCTCACTCAGACGCTTGCGGCTCAGCCCCGCAGTTCGGCCGAGATTGAGCAACGCTACAGCCAGCTTCTTGCGGCAATTGCCGAGTGGCGGCGCACCTACGAAGACCTGGACCGCAGCATGGTGCGACTGCACGAGGCAACCGACGCCTTCCAATTCACCGCGCTGCGCGCGCAGTATGAAGCCTTCTACGGGGTGATGCTGCCCGCTTCAGCGCGCATGGGCCAGCTCATCGAGAGCATGGTCGATTATCAAACGACGATTGCGGTTACCGCCGCATCCGAGGCGACCGAGGCGGCAGACCGGGCGGTTCTGATCACCGCAATTCTGACGGTTGTCGGCTTGCTCATCGGAGTGGTGACCGGTTTTGCCATCTTCCGCATGGTGATGACCCAGATCGGCGGCGAGCCAACCTATGCCAACGACGTCGTATCACGTGTGGCAGCCGGGGATCTCGCGGTCCAGATCAAGTTGCGTGATGGCGACCGGACCAGTTTGCTGCATTCGCTGAGTGACATGGTCGGGCATCTGCGCAGGATCGTCGAATCGATCAGTGTCAACGCGGATCACATCGCGGCCGCGAGCGAGCAGTTGTCCGCCGCGTCGGGCAACATCGCCTCCGCCAGTCAGACCCAGTCCGCCTCGGCGTCGGCAATGGCCGCTTCTATCGAAGAGATGACTGTCAGCATCAACCATGTGTCCGCCTCAGCGGGAGATGCGCGGGTGATGGCCGAGCGTTCGGGCAAGGCTTCCAAGGAGGGCAGGCAGGTCATCGACCAGATGGTGAAGAGCATTCGTGAGATGGCCGGGTCGGTGTCGGGTTCGGCGGGCGTGGTGCGCAAACTGGGCGAACGCTCACGGGAGATCTCGTCGGTGGTCGGCATCATCAAGGAGGTGGCCGACCAGACGAACCTGCTCGCGCTCAATGCTGCGATCGAGGCCGCGCGGGCCGGCGAGCAAGGGCGCGGCTTTGCGGTCGTGGCGGACGAGGTGCGCAAACTTGCCGAGCGCACCTCCAGCTCCACCCAGGACATCGCCGCCATCGTCGGCCAGATCGCCAGCGGCACCGACCAGGCGGTAAGCAGCATGGAGCAGCAGGTAGTGGCAGTGGAGTCCAGTGTCGATCTGGCGGCGAAGGCCGGCGAGGCGATCGAGATGATCGACACTTCATCGAGCGAAGTCGTTGGCGCTATCGCGGAGATCTCGGTCGCGCTCGGCGAGCAGTCCCAGGCAAGTAACGACATCTCGCGCAACGTCGAGCAGATCGCCAGCATGAGCGAGGAGAACAGCACCGCAGTGAGCGAGACCGCGGTGTCGGCCAACGATCTGTCGGCGCACGCAATGCAGCTTCAGCAGGCGATTCGCAGGTTCAAGCTTTAGTAGGCCCTTTCGCTCTGGTCAGCATCGCTCTGGTCAGCATGGAGGCGGTGGCCCGCCTCCATGCTAAAATGTGAGTCCCATGATGTGGTCTATTGTTTGGCAACGATGCGGATTATCCTGAACGGCCAAGCCGAGGAACTCCCCGAGTCCCTGACTGTGCGCGCCTTGCTCCAGGCGCGCGGACTCGCGGACAAAAGGGTGGCGCTGGAGCGCAATGGCGAGATCGTGCCGAAGGGGCGTCATGCGGAAACCTTGCTCGCCGAGGGCGACCGGATCGAAATCGTCGTCGCAGTGGGCGGCGGTTGAGGCCCTTCAATTTCTCCAGCGTGCGGGGTAACTGTGCCGCGCCTGAAACTTCACAGGCATGAGATGAACGATTCCCTGGTCATAGCGGGCAAGTCCTACGGCTCCCGTCTGCTGGTGGGTACCGGCAAGTACAAGGATTTCGACGAGACCCGGCGGGCGATCGGCGCCAGTGGTGCCGAGATCGTCACCGTAGCGATTCGTCGCATGAACATCGGCCAGAATGCAGACGAGCCGAACCTGCTCGACGTGCTGCCGCCGGATCGTTTCACCATCCTTCCCAACACCGCTGGATGTTATTCCGCCGACGACGCGGTGCGTACGCTGCGACTGGCGCGCGAGTTGCTTGACGGCCATGCGCTGGTCAAGCTCGAGGTGCTGGGCGACCCGACTACGCTTTTCCCCAACATGCCCGAGACGCTCGAGGCGGCCGGGACCCTGGTCAAGGACGGCTTCGACGTCATGGTGTACTGCTCGGACGATCCGATCCAGGCCCGCATGCTCGAGGATATCGGTTGCGTTGCGATCATGCCGCTGGCCTCGCTGATCGGCTCGGGCATGGGCATTCTCAACCCGTGGAACCTGCGCCTGATCATCGATGCAGCCAAGGTGCCGGTGATCGTCGATGCTGGCGTAGGCACCGCGTCGGACGCCGCGATCGCCATGGAGCTCGGCTGCGATGGCGTGCTGATGAATACCGCGATCGCTCAGGCGCGCGACCCGTTGCGCATGGCCGGGGCGATGAAGAAGGCGGTCGAGGCCGGGCGGGATGCGTATCTCTCAGGCCGCATGCCGCGAAAACTCTACAGCGCCGACCCGAGCTCGCCGACGAGCGGGCTCATTGGTTCCTGATTCACCCGACGGGTCACCACCCCTGTCCCCTCTCACGCCCGCCGCGACAACGACGGGTAACCAATGCATGACCGAAACCAGGCAAGCCGAAGCTCCGCACACCGACACCTTGGCCGAAGCGTCCGAACAGGGCCGCTTTTCCAGCCGTTCCATCCGCAGCTTCGTGCTTCGCCAGGGTCGGATGACCGGGGCGCAGCAACGGTATCTCGATGAGTGGATGCCGCGGGTGGGCATTCCCTATCAGCCGCGGCCGCTCGATCTCGCCGAAGCCTTCGGTCGTGATGCGCCGAAGGTTCTGGAAGTGGGCTTCGGCATGGGCGAGAGCACCGCGACCATCGCAGAAGGGCGTCCAGACGAGGACTTTCTTGCCATCGAGGTCCATGGTCCGGGTGTCGGGAACCTGTGCAAACTCATCGCCGAGAACAGTCCAGGCAATCTCCGTATCATGCAGCACGACGCGGTTGAGGTCATGCGCGACATGATCGGCGAAGGGGCGCTTGCCGGCGTGCATGTGTTTTTTCCCGACCCGTGGCACAAGAAGCGCCACCACAAGCGGCGTATCGTTCAGGCGGATTTCGTCAGTTTGGTCGCCTCGCGGCTGGCCCCCGACGGTTACCTGCATTGCGCGACCGACTGGCAGGAGTACGCCGAGTGGATGCTGGGGATTCTCTCGGCCGAGCCGTTGCTCGAGAACACCGCTGCCGATTACGCCCCGCGCCCAGCGTATCGGCCACTGACCAAGTTCGAGCAGCGCGGGCTGCGGCTCGGGCACGGCGTCTGGGATCTGGTTTTTCGTCGGCGCTGAGCGAGCGCCGCGCACCAACAGGAGTCCATGTTCATGTTCAAGGCCTTGTTCGGATTCATCGGTCGGTTGCTCTACTACACCTGGCGCTGGCTGGATGCGCTGCGCCGGGGTTTCCTGACCCTGGTCTTCCTGCTGGTGATCGGCGCGATCATCGCGCTGGTGTGGCGACCGGAGCCCGAGTTGCGCGAGGGCTCGGTGCTGATTCTGCGTCCGTCGGGGGCGCTGGTCGAACAGGCGCGACTCGAAGACCCACTCGAGCTGCTGCGCCCGGCCGGTTCGCGGGTGTCGCAGACTGCGCTCAGAAACCTGATCGATGCGGTGGCTGCCGCGCGAGACGACGACCGCATTCGTGCCCTGGTGATCGAGACCGATCAGCTGTCGGCAGGGGGTTTGTCCAAGCTCGCGGAATTGCGCGCTGCGATCGAGGTCTTCAAGGAAAGCGGCAAGCCGGTGATCGCGCGCGGCGAGCGTTTCACCCAGGGGCAGTACTATCTCGCCAGCGTAGCCGACGAGGTTCATTTGTCGCCGGACGGTTTTCTGCTGCTTCGCGGTCTCGCTCGCTACGTGACCTACTTCAGGAATGCGCTCGACACGCTCGGCATCAAGGTGCACGTGTTTCGCGTTGGCGAGTACAAGTCTTTCAGCGAACCCTTCACCCGCACCGACATGTCCGATGAGGATCGTGCCAACACCCGCGACCTGCTCGATGCGCTGTGGAACGTCTTCCGCGAGGATATCGCCGCGAGCCGTGGCCTCGAGCCGGAGGCGCTCGACCACTACATCATGGATTACGGTGCGGCCCTGTCTGCGGCAGGCGGCGACGCCGCGCAGGCCGCGGTGGCGGCCGGGCTGATCGACCGCCTCAGTACGCGTGACGAGTGGCGTGCGCTGTTGCGCCAACGATTCGGAGTTGGCGGTGACGATGCAACCGGTCAAGAGGGTGATGACGGCCTGCGCGCGGTCGGCGTGTCACGCTATCTCAGCCATGTGCGTAGCCAGCCCACGCCTGATGGCAAGGTGGCGGTGCTGGTGGCGCAGGGCTCAATCGTCGATGGCTCGGGTTCGCCGGGCTCGGTGGGGGGTGACGCACTTGCCCGTCTGATTCGGGAAGTGCGCGAAGACGACTCGATCAAGGCCGTGGTGATACGTATCGACAGCCCCGGCGGTAGCGCATGGGCCTCCGAGCTGATCCGTCGCGAGCTCGAGGTGACCCGGGCCGCCGGCAAGCCGGTGATCGCGTCGATGAGCTCGACTGCCGCCTCCGGTGGCTACTGGATCGCCGCCGGCGCGGACGAGATCTGGGCGCATCCGGTCAGCCTCACCGGTTCGATCGGTATCTTTGCGATGATTCCGAACTTCTCCGAACCGTTCGAGCGACTTGGACTCACGATCGACGGCGTAGCCACCGGCCCGTTGGCCGGCGCCTTCGATCCCCGGCGCCCGGTCGAACCGATGGCTGCCGAGGCCTTCCAGATCGCCATCGAGCATGGCTACCGTCGCTTCATCGACACGGTCGCGCGTGCGCGCGACATGTCGCCACGGGACGTCGAGCTGGTCGCCGGCGGCCAGGTATGGACCGGCGAGGCGGCCAACAAGCTGGGTTTGGTCGATGGTCTGGGCGGTCTGAACGACGCCATCGCTGCGGCGGCTGCACGCGCAGGCCTGACCGAGTTCGAGGTGATCTGGCCCGAGGGACGCCTGTCGCCGCGCGACCTGTTGTTGCGTCGGTTCAGCGAGATCATCGGTCTGCAGCGGGCCGACACCCCACCCGCGACGGCTTCGGCGCTGGGGCAGTTGCTCACCGGCCTGCAGCGCGACGCCGAAGCCCTGCTCGAATGGAACGATCCGCAGCATCTTTATACGCACTGCCTTTGCGAGGGGGCGTAGGGCGACGGGTTCGTGGTCGAGCGCACCGTCCGGGTGCAGACCCAAGCCGTAATGCGCGGTTTGCGCTGCGTCAGCTCCCAGCGGGAACAGTGCAATTAAACGTCATGCCTTCAGAGCGCATGCGGACGTGGAAATATGTGCGTTTACGCGGCGTCGGCTTCCGGCAGGAAAAGCGCCAGCAAGTCGTTCAGGAAGCGCTGTCCTTTTTCGGTGGGACGCAGCGTCAGCGGGTCGTCGGCGAGCAGACCGGTGGTGATGGCTGCATCGATCTGGGCCGCAATGACTGACAGGGACAAGCCAGTGCGGGCAGCGAAGAGGGCTGCTGGTGTGCCGTCGGTGAGGCGCAACGCGTTCATCATGAATTCGAAGGGCAGGTCCGCTGCCGCCACCTCGCGCCGCTCCTGCACGAAATCCCGTTGTGAGGCAGCCTCCAGATAACGCGTCGGATGCTTGTGGCGCATCTCGCGCACGATGGCTTCGTGGCTGGAGAGCTTGCCGTGGGCGCCCGCGCCGATGCCGAGGTAGTCCCCGAACTGCCAGTAGTTGAGGTTGTGGCGGCACTGCTGGCCGGGCTGCGCGAAGGCCGAGGTTTCGTAGTGCGAGAATCCGGCGTCGGCAAGGCGGGCCTCGATGGCTTCCTGCATGTCGGCGGACAGATCGCTGTCCGGCAGCGGCGGCGGGCTGTGCGCGAACGGGGTGTTGGGCTCCAGCGTCAGGTGGTAGGCCGAGACATGGCTGACGCCGGTGGCTATCGCGGTGTCAATGTCGTGCATCGCGGCGTTCATGCCTTGCCCGGGCAAGGCATACATGATGTCGAGATTGACCCGCTCGAAGTTCGTCAGCGCGATATCGACCGCGCGTCGGGCCTGGTCGGCGTCATGGATGCGGCCGATGCGGGTCAGTGCGGCATCGTCGAAACTCTGGATGCCGATCGACAGGCGATTGACTCCGGCGGCGCGATAATCGCGGAACCGGGCGGCTTCGAAGGTGCCGGGATTGGCCTCGAGCGTGATCTCGGCCATGGGGTCGAGCGGCAGCAGGGTGCGCACTGCGGTGACCAGCCGGTCCAGCGCCGCTGCCGACATCAGGCTCGGCGTACCACCGCCGATGAATACCGTATGCACCCGGCGGCCCCACACCTGGGGTAGCGCTGTCTCGATGTCGGCCACCAGGGCGTCGATGTAGCGTGCCTCCAGGTCGTTGTCCGGCGTCGTTTCACCGCGCAGGGCATGCGAGTTGAAATCGCAATAGGGACATTTGCGCACGCACCAGGGGTAGTGGATGTAGAGCGCGAGCGGTGGCGGGGCGGAGGGCTGTATCGTCTGGCCGGTGCTTGACGGCACGGGCCGAGTCGCTTGCGCCGGCGTAATGGAAATCGTCTTGCGTGTCACAGGCGGGGCAGTCGGTTCAGCCCACGTACCGGCGCAGGCGGTCGAGCAGGTGGCGCATCGCTGCGCCGCGGTGGCTTAGGGTGTTCTTCAGCGGAGCGTCGAGCTCGGCGGCGGTCTGCTCGAGCTCGGGCACGTAGAACAGTGGGTCGTAGCCGAAGCCGCCTTCGCCGCGCGGGGCTTCGAGAATGGTGCCATGCCATTCGCCGTCGGCGATCATCGGGCGCGGGTCGTCGGCGTGGCGGACGATGACGATCACCGAGTAGAAGTAGGCGCTGCGGTCTTCGGCATCGGCCAGCCTTTCGATCAGCAGTGAGTTGTTGCGCGCATCGGACTTGGGTTCGCCGGCATAGCGCGCAGAATGCACGCCCGGGGCGCCCCCCAAGGCATTGACGCACAGGCCGGAGTCGTCCGCAATCGCAGGCAGTTCGGTTTGCCGGGCGGCATGGCGCGCCTTGGCGAGTGCGTTCTCGACGAAAGTGGCGTGCGGCTCTTCCGCCTCGCCGACGCCGAGGTCGGATTGCGATACCACCGTGATGCCGAGCGGCGCGAGCAAGGCGGCGAGTTCCGCAGCCTTCTTGGCGTTGTTGCTGGCAAGAACCAGAGTCTGGAACATGTCAGATCCCGAGGGTTTGCTTCTGGGCTTCGACCAGTTGCGCAATGCCGCGTTCGGCCAGTTCGAGCAGGGCGTCGAGTTCGGCACGGGTGAAGGGGTGCCCCTCGGCAGTGCCCTGCACTTCGACGAAACCGCCCTTGCCGGTCATGACCACGTTCATGTCGGTGTCGCAGGCGGCGTCTTCCGGGTAGTCCAGATCGAGCACCGGCACTCCGCCGACCACCCCGACCGAAACTGCAGCCACCATGTCACGCATCGGATTGGCTTCGAGCTTGCCGCTGGTGACCAGGCGTTCGAGCGCGTCATGCACCGCCACGCAGGCGCCGGTGATGGAGGCGGTGCGGGTGCCCCCGTCGGCCTGCAGGACGTCACAGTCGATGATGATCTGGCGCTCGCCCAGTGCGCTCATGGCCACCACCGAGCGCAGGCTGCGGCCGATCAGGCGCTGGATCTCCAGGGTGCGCCCACTTTGCTTGCCGCGCGCGGCTTCGCGGGCGCTGCGGGTGTGGGTGGAGCGCGGCAGCATGCCGTATTCGGCAGTGAGCCAGCCCTGGCCCTTGCCGCGCAGGAACGGCGGCACCGACTCCTCTACGCTGGCGGTGCACAGCACCCGGGTATCGCCGAACTCGATCAGCACCGAGCCCTCGGCGTGGCGGGTGAAGTCGCGTGTGATGCGCACCGGGCGCAGCTGGTCTGTCTGGCGTTGGCTGGGTCTCATTGGTTTCCTAGTTGCTGAATTTGGTGATGGCCGCGTTGATCTCGGCGATGGCGCGTTCGATTTCGTCGTCGGTGAGATCGAATTCGTTTGCGGTCGTCCGTCCGCGGTCGAAGGTTTCGAGGCGGGTGGTGAAGTCGTTCACCGCCAGTGTGCGGGTCGACACCGACTCGCCCTCGGCGGGATGGGCATCGTCATGCCAGCACATGGTAACCAGCGAGAGATTGTCGCAGGTCTTGCCTGCGAGAACCTCGGCCTCGTCGAGCAGGCGCGGGGCGCTGGCAATGATGTTGGAAGCGGCCAGTTGAATGAGCCCTGTTTCGCCTACCGGACCCCACAGTCCGTCGGTGCACAGGGCGATGACGTCGCCGTCGCGAAGCGCGAAGCGGCGGGAGAAGTCGATTTGCGGCGCATGGTTGCCACCGAGGCAACTGTAGATCCGGTTGCGACCTGGGTGGCGGGCGGCCTCTTCGGCGTCGATCAGCCCCTGGTCCAGCATGAGTTGCACCCGCGAGTGGTCCCGGGTCTGCGCGACCACATGGCCGCGTCGCATCACGTAGAGGCGCGAGTCGCCGGCATGTGCCCAGTAGGCATCACCGTCCTGCACGATGCAGGCGACGACGGTGGTGCGCGGGGCTTCGGGCAAGTCTTTGTCGAAAGCGTAGTCGAGGATCGCGCTGTGCGCGTTGTTCAGTGTCCGCGACAGGAACATGACCGGGTCGGCGATCGTCGGTGTGGCTTCGCGCTGGAAGGTCTGGACAATGAACTGCACCGCGATCTGGGCCGCGACCTCGCCGTGCAGGTGGCCACCCATGCCATCGGCAATGAGCATGAGCAAGGCGTCGCGCGAGTAGCAGTAGGCGTTGCGGTCCTGGTTGGACTTGCGTTTGCCGATTCGGCTTTCCTGGTAGATCGTGAATTTCACTGGCTCTCCTCAGGCGCGTCCGATGAAGGATTTGAGTCGTGTGCCGATATCGGTGAACCAGGTGGCTGGCATGGCATCGCCTGGCTGTTTCCGCATCAGGGTCTTCTGCAGGGAGTAGACGCTCTGGGGGCGGGCGAGTGGGTCGAGTGCAAGACACCAGTCGATTGTTTCAAGCAGCTGTGCCGAGTAGCGCCCTGTGTGGGTGCGGCTCACCGGTGCCAGTGTGTCGTTCTTGAGACGTTCGTCCGCGCGTGGCGGTGCGGTACCGGCCACACAGGCGAAAAGGCTTGCTCCAACGCTGTAGATGTCGCTCCAGGGGCCGAGGGATTCACGGTCGCCATATTGCTCGGGGGAGGCGAAGCCAGGCGTGTACATCGGTTTGAGAAACGGCTGACCGGTCATCAACGTTTGTCGCGCGGCGCCGAAATCGAGCAGCACCGGGGTGCCGTCGGTGCGCAGGTAGATGTTCGACGGCTTGATGTCCAGGTGCAGCAGCTTGTGGGCATGGACCTCGCGCAGGCCGTTGAGCATGCGGGTGAATACCGCGCGAATGAGCCGCTCCCGCACCTCCCCCTTGTGCTTCTGGATGTACTGGTGCAGCGTGCGGCCATGCTCGAACTGCATCACCATGTACACTGTGCCGTTGGCACGGAAGAAATTGAGCACCCGCACCACGTTGGGGTGCATGAGCTTGGCGAGCGAGCGTCCTTCCTCGAAGAAGCACTTCATGCCGTAACGGAAAGCTGGCATATTGTCGGCCGAAATCTGCGGCGAGATGTCGCCTTCACTGCGCAGCGCCAGCGAGTTGGGCAGGTATTCCTTGATCGCGACCGGGACGTCGTCCTCGTCGTAGGCGAGATAGACGATGGAGAAGCCGCCCAGTGAGAGCTGTCGCTCGATACGGTACTGTTCGAGCTGGAATCCGGTCGGCAGGGCACTGTTGGCTTGAGAGGGCATCTGCAAGAAGGCTACTATTGTCGCTTGTCCGGTGTCCGGCGCGGATGCCGCCGGATGTCCTCCGCCAGTGCGAACGGTTCTGCGTGACCGGGCGCGATCCCCATCAAATACTCCACACACGGGGCCTGCAGTTTAACGGATAACCGCAGCATCCCGGAGGACTTGCTCAATGATCCACAGCATGACAGGTTTTGCAGTGCAGTCGCGTGACGTAGCTGGCACTCACGTCAGTTTCGAACTGCGCAGTGTGAACTCCCGTTTTCTCGATCTGTTCTTTCGCATCGGCGACGACTTGCGCGCCACCGAACCGGCGATCCGGGAGCTGATCACCGCGCGTGTCAAACGCGGCAAGGTCGAATGCCGGCTCAATCTCCAGCAGCGCAACGGCGCTGGGTGTTCGCTCGCGGTCAACGCGGGATTGCTCGATCAACTCGCCGATGCGCAACAGTCCGTGCGTGAGCGCTTTCCGCAAGCGGGCGAATTGTCAGTTGGCGAAATCCTGCGCTGGCCCGGTGTTCTGGCGGAGGATGCGGTCGATGCCGAGGCGCTGCAAGCAGCGGTGGTGGAACTTGCGCGCGTGGCACTGGATGAGCTCGTCGCCAGTCGGGCGCGTGAGGGTGAAAAGCTCGCGGGGATGATCCGCGAGCGCTCGGTGCGCATGCGTGAGCTGGTCACCCAGGTCGAACCCCGCGTACCGCAGATCGTGGCCGAGCACCAGGAGCGCCTCGCGACCCGATTGCGTGATGCCGCCGCCGCGCTGGACGAAGACCGCATCCGGCAGGAGGTGGCGGTGTTCGCCCAGCGGGTGGATGTGGCCGAGGAGCTCAATCGGCTGGTCGCGCACATCGAGGAGGTTGACCGGGTGCTCGCCAAGGGGGGTGCCGCCGGCAAGCGGCTCGATTTCCTGATGCAGGAACTCAACCGCGAGGCGAATACCTTGGCCTCGAAATCCGCCGCCAGCGATGTGTCGGGTGCGGCGATGGAGATGAAGGTGCTGATCGAGCAAATGCGCGAGCAGGTGCAGAACATCGAGTGATTCAGTGCCGCGAGCGATAGCGGCTCGGGGCCTGACCGGTCCATTTGCGAAAGGCGCGGAAGAACGCCGAGGTGTCGGTGAAGCCGAGATCGTGGGCGAGCTGGCTTATCGGCAGATTTTCGCGCTCGATTCGAGCGAGCGCGATGTCGCGGCGCAGCGCGTCCTTGATCGCGCGAAAGCTCGAGCCCTCCTGCGCCAGTCGCCGGTGCAGCGTGCGTGGTGACACATGCATGGCGGCGGCGATCCCGTCGATGGTGGGCGCGGCCGGCAGTGCTGCGGCCAGCGCGTCACGCACCTGGCGAACCGTTTCGCGGTCGCGCCGGTAGAGCATGGTCAGGGTTTCCGGACCGTTTTGCAGAAAAGACTCGAGCGCCGCGTCGTCACGCCGGATCGGCAGGTCGAGCAGGTTGGCCTGGAAGCTCGCCTCCAGCGCCTCGGCGTTGAAGCTCGAGTTGGCGGTGTAGATCAGCGCGTAGTCCTCGGCATGAGCCGGCCGGGGAAAGGGGAAAGCGACCGAGCTCAGCGAGAGGCTGCGCGCCACCAGCCAGCATGCGAGGCCATGCACCAGACGCAGCAACCATTCGAACGCGAACACGCGGCGGGCGTCGTCGCAGGCTTCGCTGACGCTGCGACGCTCGAAGATGCGCAAGATCGCACTGTTGTGCGAGCGTTCGACCTCCAGCCCGAGATCCGGCAGGACTACCGCCAGATAGCGCGCGCCACGCGCCAGCGCGATCCCGAGCGAGGGGCTGCCGATCATGCCGCGGCACAGGAACTCGAAGGCCCCCGGTCGCAGTGTAGCGCTCAGCAGCCCGAAGGCCTCGTCGCCCAGGTGATCGGTTACCGATTTGTAAAGGGTCGCGTAACTACGTAGCGGGACCCGCGCGCAGGGATCCTCGATTGCGGCCGGTGGGATGGTAGCGCCGCGCAGCAGGTCGTGGACGTTCTCGCCACGCGAGCGCATCCCCGACAGCATGCCGGTGACGAAACCGATCGACACGGTCGCACCGCGGCCGTGCGTGGCGGAATCCGCAGTGCTTTTGCACTTTGTTGTTGTGGACCCAGTCATAGCACGAGAATCAATTTGGCAGGATTTGCATGATATCAGTCAGGCCTGGTCATGGCACAGGCGGCGCCGGGCGTCTAGACTTGAACGTCGAGACAAAAGTGCGGCAAAAGTCGATCGACTGATGTCCGCAGCACCCGCAAACCATGCAGACAGGACAATAAGCCGCCATGACCGACCTCGCCGTTGCCAACAAGCTTGCGACATACAAGCCCAAGAACAAGGTCCGCTTCGTTACCGCCGCCGCGCTGTTTGACGGCCACGACGCGTCGATCAACATCATGCGGCGGATTCTGCAGTCTACCGGCTCGGAGGTCATCCATCTCGGCCACAACCGCTCGGTCGGCGAGATCGTCAATGCAGCGCTGCAGGAAGACGTGCAGGGCATTGCGATCACCAGCTACCAGGGCGGTCACGTCGAGTTCTTCAAATACATGATGGACCTGCTCAAGGCCAATGGCGGCGAGAACATCAAGGTGTTCGGCGGCGGCGGCGGGGTGATCGTCCCCGCGGAGATCAAGGAGTTGCACGCTTACGGCGTGACCCAGATCTTTTCGCCGGACGACGGCGCCAGGCTTGGCCTGCAGGGCATGATCAACAGCGTCGTCGAGCGTTGCGACATCGACCTGACCCATGAAGCGCCGGCCAAGGCGGCCGACCTGTTGAAGGCGCTCAAGTCGGGCGACCGCCGGGTGCTCGCCAAGGCCATCACGGCGCTCGAGAACGGTGGCTACGGTGACGACGTCAAGAATGCGCTCAAGGAAGCCGCAGCCAAGCTCACCACCCCGACGCTGGGTATCACCGGCACCGGCGGCGCTGGCAAGAGTTCGCTGACCGACGAGCTGGTTCGCCGCTTCCGCCTCGACCAGCAGGACAAGCTCAAGCTCGCGATCATCTCCATCGACCCGTCGCGCAAGCGCACCGGCGGCGCGTTGTTGGGCGACCGTATCCGCATGAACGCGATCGAGCACGACAACATCTACATGCGCTCGCTCGCCACCCGCGACACCGGCTCCGAAGTCTCGGCCGCGCTGCCCGAGGTCATCGCCGCGACCAAGCTCGCTGGCTTCGATCTCGTTATCGTCGAAACCTCCGGCATCGGCCAGGGCAACGCCGCGATCGTGCCTTTCGTCGATCTGTCGCTGTACGTGATGACGCCAGAGTTCGGTGCCGCCAGTCAGCTCGAGAAGATCGACATGCTCGACTTCGCCGATTTCGTCGCGATCAACAAGTTCGACCGCAAGGGCGCGGAAGACGCGCTGCGCGACGTGCGCAAGCAGTACCAGCGCAACCGCGAGCTGTTCACCACCCCCACCGAAGAGATGCCGGTGTTCGGCACCATGGCTGCGCGCTTCAACGACGACGGCGTCACCGCGCTGTACCAGACCATGCTGCCGGCGCTGATCGCGAAAGGGCTCAAGATCAAGCCGGGCAAGCTTCCGCAGGTCAGCACCCGGGCATCGTCGATTGGCCGTGCCATCGTGCCGCCGGAGCGCACCCGTTATCTGGCCGAGATCGCCGACACCGTGCGCGACTACCACAAGCATGTCGAGCAGCAGGCCCGGGTCGCGCGCGAGCGCCAGTCGCTCAAGGTCGCCAAGGCCTTGTTCGAAGAGTGCGGCAAGCCGGCGCAGAACTTCGATGAGCTCATTAACTGGAAGGACGGCGAGCTCACCCCGGCCGCGCGCAAGCTGCTCGAGCAGTGGCCGACAGAGAAGGCGCTTTACGCCGCCGACGAGTACGTGGTGAAGATCCGCGACAAGGAGATCCGCACCCAGCTCACCCACACCTCGCTGGCCGGCAGCAAGATCCGCAAGGTGGCGCTGCCCAACTTCGAGGACGAAGGCGAGACGCTCAAGTTCCTGATGAAGGAGAACGTGCCCGGCTCCTTCCCCTACACCGCCGGGGTATTCGCGTTCAAGCGCGAGGGCGAGGACCCCACCCGCATGTTCGCCGGCGAAGGCGACGCCTTCCGCACCAACCGCCGCTTCAAGAAGGTCTCCGAAGGCATGCCGGCACACCGGCTGTCGACCGCCTTCGACTCGGTCACCCTTTACGGTTGCGACCCCGACCTGCGCCCTGACATCTACGGCAAGATCGGCAATTCCGGTGTGTCGATCGCCACGCTGGACGACATGAAGGTGCTGTACGACGGCTTCGACCTGTGCGCGCCGACCACCTCGGTGTCGATGACCATCAACGGCCCGGCGCCGGTCATCCTCGCTTTCTTCTTCAACACCGCGCTCGACCAGCAGGTGGCCAGGTTCAAGGCCGACAACGGTCGCGACCCGACCGATGACGAATACGCCAAGATCAAGGCCTGGACGCTATCGACCGTGCGCGGCACGGTGCAGGCCGACATCCTCAAGGAGGATCAGGGCCAGAACACCTGCATCTTCAGCACCGAGTTCGCGCTCAAGATGATGGGCGACATCCAGGAATACTTCGTGCATCACAAGGTGCAAAACTTCTATTCGGTATCGATCTCCGGTTACCACATCGCCGAGGCCGGCGCGAACCCGATCAGCCAGCTCGCCTTCACGCTGTCGAACGGCTTCACCTACGTGGAGTCGTACCTCGCGCGCGGCATGCACATCGACGACTTCGCGCCCAACCTGTCCTTCTTCTTCAGCAACGGCATGGACCCGGAATACTCGGTGATCGGCCGCGTCGCCC
>CAYTAY010000061.1:0-16468 GCA_964435845.1 uncultured Azoarcus sp. | reverse complement strand
AAAAAAGTGGGTTCGCTGCCAGTAGGCGATAGCGATGAGCTCAAGCAGACCAATGAGATCGGAATGGTTATCCCGGTACTCGCGCCCCTCGATCTGGCCGGCAAGACGATCACCGCCGATGCCTTGTTGACCCAGCGCAAGCTGGCCGCTCACCTGGTCGACGAACGTCAGGCCCACTATGTACTCACCGTCAAAGACAATCAGCCTTCGCTCAAAGCGGCGATCCGTCTGCTCTTTGACAAGCGTGGTCAGCCCGACTTCGAGCAGCCCCCGACCCTGGCCCATGGCCGCATCGAATCGCGCTCGATCTGGATCTCCAGCCGCCTCAACGACTATCTCGACTTCCCGGGCGTCGGCCAGGTCTTCGTCATCGAGCGTCACACCATAGAGAAAAAGACCGGCAAGACATCGAGCGAGACGGTCTACGGCATCACCAGCCATACCCCACAAACGGCCCCTGCCGCACGTGTGCTCGCCTTCAACCGCGCCCACTGGTCCATCGAGAACAGTTGCCACTGGATCCTCGACTGGAACTGGGATGAGGATCGCTCTACCATCCGCACCGGCTTTGGCCCCGAAAACATCACCGCGCTACGCCGCTTCGCCATCGGCATCATCAAGTCCAAAGCCCGTGACTCCGTCTCCGCGACCATCCAACGGCTGGCCCGAAACGTTCGACTGGTCTTCGACTACCTGCGCATGACCGCGAACACACAGCCTCGCTCGTCAGTACATCGACACGCGGAGGGCTAGAACGGTTTTGCCGTGGACCTGCCCTAGTGCGTTTCGACCGTTGTTCATCACCGTCCGTGCAGCAAGGGCTGATTCTGCCGCGTCGGAAGCCACACTACATCGAAAGGCAACCCGTCGGTTTGAACGATCCGCAGCGGACGATTCGCCTCGGCAAGCGATTCTCTGGAATCGAGTGGCGCCATGCTCAGAACCTTGCGTTCCGGTGCGAGGGACAGCAAGTGTCGCGGCACACCCACGTCGCGCCGAACGTGTTCCCGCCCAGCGATCAAGATGGCTGCTTCGGAAACCTGTGACAGACGAGATGCCATGTAGGCATCGCGCGAAAGCTGTGCGAGAACGAACCCCCCCGGGGTGGGGATCCCCTTATCCAGCGAATGCACAGCGTCCAATACGGGTCGAAGAAATTCGACGATCGCTTCAAACTCCTTTTCACGCTCCACGGGAAACAACTGAACACGCAGAGACCTGGGAATCGCAAGCACTCCATACATTCTGATGTTGCGGCTCAATCCTTCAGGCAGGTCAGCGTGAAGGACAGGAAGCGCGTAACGGTCTGCCAGACCGAGCAATGGTGCATAGGACTGCCAATTAGGCCATCCACGTCCAGTCCACTCCAAGGCCTCCTCACAAAGCGCGTTCTGCTCGGCTTGCCCATCGATCTTTCCTGCCTCGATCGCGCCCCTCGTCTGCACGTAACGGCGCTCCTCCCGCTGGCTCAACATCTCGAGATAGAGCGCGGGTCTTCGTCCATGAGCGATGAGCAATTCGATTGTCCATTCGTGAACACGCTGGTGCTCGGGGTCATCGTGGCGTTCGCCCAGCAAGATTACGTCTGCACCGATCAGTGATGCAGCCAGTGTTGCGTGGTCCATGCTCCTGCCGGTCTGGACATTGTAAAACGTCACTTCGGCTGCAACGGCGTGGATCGAGTGCGCCGCGATCAGGAAGACAAAGACCCGCCATCCGTTGGTCCGCATGCGCCACACGGCGTGGCACAAGGCTGCACCGAAGCAAGACAATGCGTACGTCGTGACAGACATCCGGCTATTACCAAAGTAGCTCGTAGTTTGCCGGCGGGGGAATCAGTATCTGTCCCCCGACCATATGCAGATGCTCGTTACCACTGGCGGTGTCAAGACCGGCGGCGGGCAGCAGAGCCAAGACCTTGCCGGAGGTGGCAATGTCATCGCCGGAATTCCAGAAAAGCTCGAATCGGGCGCGCCGCATGCGCGTATTGCCCCAGGCCGGATCGGCGAGCCACACTCCGTGTCGGTCAATTCCTCGCAACACGGAAAAGTGCCCTTCATCCCAGTAGCCGAGATAAACAATCACCGGATGTTGAAATCGCATCAGCATTTCGTAGTCGAGCGCCAGACCGACCGGCGTGAATCCGTACTCCCTGGCCACGCGGGCGAGATCTGCCATCGAGAATTCCGGCTTGACTCCGATCCGGTCGATCACGTCAAGCTCACTGGCCTGCACGTCGTAATGACCCATCAGCCCGGCCAATGCAGCCGCACCGCACGAGTAGTCGAAACGCTGCTTGACCACTCCCTCGTCCCTGATTGCGCTCCAAGAGCGAACCGGCAGCGTATCCACGAAACGGCCCGCACTGATCACGTCCGCAGCCATCGCACTTGCGCAGCCCAACATCACCATGCATGCCGCCACGATCGGGTGCGTGCAAGTACCCATCAACCCACCACCTCAGGCATCCAGCCCATAACACCGAGGCCGACGCCGACCAACACGGCAACCATCAGCGCCCCAAGCAGGTACAGCGTGAATGCGATCACCACCCCACCGACACAATACCCAAGGCCAACCCTGGTGGCATGGCGCAGCGCGTTGACCATGATCACCAGCGCATACAGCCAGACCACGAGCAAGACCAGCCACGAAACGCCAGCCCAACCCAGCGGCCCCATTGCGATATCGATCACCCAAGAAGCGGCGATGACCCGTCCAAGCGAGCCATGTTCCTGCCAACGCCCCCCGCGTTTGAACCACCAGCGCAGAAAAACGGTGCTGAACGCGAACCAGGTCAGGGACAACACCACCCCGTATCCGAACGACCACGGTTGGGGCACGCCAAGGGACGGGTCGAGGCCGAGGGCAAGTCCAATCAGCGCAACGAGGCACACGGCTTGCCAGAACGGATAATCGTACCTCGCCATCGGGTGGCCCTTCAGGCGAATCAGGTCGAATGCGAGCGATATCAAGGTCATAGAACGTCGTCCCTAGTGCACGAGTATTGGAAGATCAGACGCGGCCGGAGAATCGACGCGCGAGCACAGTTCGGATTACCCGGCCATCGCTGACCTGATTGAACACAAGCCCCACAGAAGCTTCAGCACTTGAAACCATTCGTTCTGATCGCACTTTCACGGAGTTCAAAACGTGGCGCGACATACGTGCGTCGCAAGTGGCATTCCGATGTTGATCGATACGGACAGGACTAAGAGGAACATGAGGACATTCCACCGACCCGGCCAAGGTAGACCATGGATACGCCGATAAATGGCCCAGGCAAGATGACCACCCCCAAACAGCAAGGTTGGAACGACCAACATCATCAGGAATCCGCACCATTGGCTTGTGAACAAACCAATCACCGCAGGCCTCAATGGTGTGTCAACGGAATTGCTGATGCACCCAAGTTGCCTGCATGGCAACTTCCTGAGCACCCTCCTGAAACCAATCCGCCGAAGAAACCCGAATAGAATCCGAGTTGAGACCCGAGAATGGTATTAGCTCCCAGGTTGCCCGCGGGACCAAGAAAACCTCCAAGCAATGCGCCGCCCACGACCGCTCCCGCGAAATCACCCCACGAACCGTCCTGCCCGGACCCCATCACACCGCCGACGTATACCGCACCCGAAGTTACGGCACCAACAAATGCCCCTGCAGGACCAAACCTGCCTTCGGTCTCACTCATCGCACGCTCGTCGAGATAGGAAAGCAGTTCACGCGCAAGCGTCACATTACCTGCTCCAAACAGGTAGGCCAGCTCCTCATCATTCATTGCCATTGGCATGGATTCCGTATGCGAGGCAAGCTCAATCAGGGGGCTTGGTGAGCCTCCATTGTGTGGCATTGGAATCGCCGCCTGCGGGAATGCACTCAGCAACAACGCGCTCGACAGTACGGCCACTGACTTTCTTCCCGTTCCATAGGTATCTGTTTTCATGGATTGCGTCCTCCAGTCAAGGTTCGGATTCCGGCACCGGCTAGGGTCGCCAGGTGAAGTTCACGAAGGTTTGCGCCGCGTCGTGCCCGGCTACGCCGGCCTCAGCGCTGACGTTCATGACTAGTCTTGGGCTAAGGCGGTGCGTGTAGCCCAACGTCAGGGCGGTTGCGCTCCGCCAGTCGTCCTTCTTGTCGGCGAATCGATCACCACCACGAAAGCTCTGGCTCAGACCGGCGCGAAAGCTAACCTCCGGGTTCACGGCCAGTCCGAATGAGGCTGCGAGACCGACGATGTCGCCCGGATCTCGACGTTTTCCGTCGATCTTGCGTGAAGCGAGGTGAGTATAGGTACCGGTGAGCGACAGAATGACCGGATCGTACGCCCAGTGGGAGGACGCGCCGAACGTTGCGCTCTTGCCGGACAGCGTTTCGCCGCCGCTCTTTTCCGCCAGCGCCAGCTCGGCAAAAGCGAGCACATAGGGCTGATCGAAGTGGGTGCTGATACGGTAATCCGCCCCCACGCTGAGCGTGCGCCAGCCGCGTTCATGTTCGACTCGCTGCGCACTGTTCTCGCGTATGACGCTGCGGCTGACATCCACCTTCAGACCGAGGCTCACATTGAGCCGCTCGTTGAGCGCATGGCGCAAGCCGAGACGGGCGAACAGTGCATCGCGCCGCCGATCGTCGACCGATACCTCGGGCAGGAGAAGCGCAAACCCGTGTCCTATCGGTGCCGCGACCGTCGACACGCTGACTTTGCGGCTATCCGAAACGCTGTACCCGAGTCCAGCGCTCAGGGTATATCGACCCTTTTTCGGCGAAAAATCCTCGATCTTGAATGGCGAATCGGATTCGCGTCGCTGATCGGAATGCGCATGCAGCGGAAGGATCAACAACGCAATGCTAAAGGCGAGCGGCAAAGCGCAAGCAAGCCGCTCGACATGGGCAACATGCTTAAGGGATTTGCTTACAAAGCGGAAAATGACACGTGTTGTGTCAGAAAACTTGACGCCTTCGTGTTTCGGCGAGCTACTCATCACATCTCCAGCAGCAGGAACCTAGCGATCCATATGGCTGGCTCTTGCCGTGGAGACAATGGCTGGCGGGGGCGTTGCGATAACGATGATAATCGCATTTATCCAAATGTCAAACAACTATTTGCTCATGCAGAACTGGCATCTTGCAGTGCCGATATGGGAGTTCGGACACAGGGGAACGGATCACATCAACCAACACCACCGTCTGATGACGGTGACGCTTCTTGCCCACGTTCGACCGTTGACAAGAATCGAAAGACTGATGCCGGCGCGATCCCGTACCGTGTTCATCAGCTCGCATCGCGTTCTTGGAGGCCCACGAGACCTTAGGGCTACCCCCTCGGGCTATCCGTCTCCGGCATGGGAATCGCTGCCGATCCGGGTATTGTCGGCGCTCATCCTCATTACCACCCCCGCACCACGCACGAGCCAAGGCGCCTCAGTTACCCCCGAAAAGCTGGCGAAATCCCTCGATACCCAGTACCGTGACCAGCCCGGTACCCACGGTCCAGAGTACCAGGCTCAGCGTCATCCACAGCGCCGTGGCACGCCGGTCGGCGCGCAGGGCAAGCGCCATGACCGTGGCCAGGTGGATCCCCGTCACCGCCGGACCGGCCAACGCCAGCCCCGGCACCCCCCACCTGGTCCAGACACGCATCGCTCGGCCCTGCCAGCGTTGGCGCACCGGTCCGCGTCGTCGTTCCCACCAGTCGAACAGGGCGACGATACCGAACACCGGCAGGGCATTACCCACGAAACTCACGACCATGACCGGCAACGGGGCGAGACCGGCCCCGATGGCCACCGGAATCACGACGACGATTTCTAGCCACGGCGCGGCGGCGGCGATGAATACCAGGCTGTATTGCCAAAGCAGGTCCATAAGATCGCTCTCGTCAAGATCGGCGCTGTCATTCCGGCATTGCCGCGGGGGGACCGCCTGCCGCCGCGGCCGGCCTGGCACGCACCGACACACGGTAAAGCGCCGGGATCACCAGCAGTGTGAGCAGGGTCGATGCGATCAGCCCCGAGATGATGGCCCAGGCCATCGGCGGCCACAGGGTGGACTGGGTCAGCGTCAGCGGCACCATGCCGACCACCGTGGTGGCCGTGGTGAGCAGGACCGGCCGCGTTCGGCGGGCAACGGCGGCAACGACAGCGTCCTCGATCGCCATGCCTTGGTCACGGTTGGCATTCATCAGGTCGATCAGCACGATGGCGTTATTGACGACGATGCCGACCAGCGCAACCATGCCGAGGATGGCCGTGAAACTGACCGCCTGCCCCGCCAGGAACAGGCCCGGCACGACGCCGATTGCCGCGAGCGGAATGGTGGCAAGCACGATGCCGACCTGGCGGAAGGAGTTGAACTGCGCGAGCAGGATGACGATCAGCAGCAGTGCGCCGGCGGGTAGCGCGCGAAACAGCGCGGCGTTGGCAGACCCGGCCTCCGCGGCCGAACCGCCGATCGCGTACTCGACGCCGTCGGGCAGATCCAGCGCTGCCAGCTGCGGACGGATGCGGTCCAGCACACCGACATAGGTGTGCCCTTCCGCCGCATTCGCCAGCACAGCCGTCATGCGGCGCAGATCGAGGTGCCGAATCACCGCCGGCTGCCAAACGCTCTCCAGCCCGGCGACCTCCCCCAGCGGCACGGCGCGGCCATCCGGGGTGGCGATGCGCAGGCCGGACAACCCCTCCGGCGGGAAGGCTTCGCCCTCGGGCGCTCGCACCAGGATGGGCGCCGGCTCGCGCTCGGCACGCCAGGTGCCGGTCTCGAGCCCATGACTGGCACGTGTCAGCGCGAGCGCCACATCCCGTCGCGACAGACCGAGTTCGGCCGCCCGTGCGTCGTCCACATGCACGCGGAGAGTGGGCAGTCCGCTGCCGACGCGATGGCGTGCGTCACGCACGCCTTCGTCCGAGCGCATCAGGGCGAGCACGCGGTCGGCGGCCTGGGCGAGCCGGGCGCGGTCCTCGGCGAACAGCCGAATCTCCACCGGCGCCTCCACCGGGGGCCCCTGGCCCAGGCGGTGCGCGATCAGCTCGGCCTCCGGCAGGTGTCCGGGTGCTGTTGTCCGCACCCAGTCCATCAACCCGGACAGATCCTCTACACGATCGGTTTCCACCACCAGGCGCGCGAGGTGCGACTGCTGCGGCTGCCCCGTCAGGTTGTAATAGAACCGGGGGCCGGCAAAACCGACGAAGCGGTGCACGCGCTGAACCCCCGGGCGGGCCGACAGCCACTCGGCCAGTTCGGCCGCCCGGCGCGTCGTGTGATCAACATGGGTGCCTTCGGAAAAGTGCAGATCAACGATGAGCTGGTTGCGATCGGTATCGGGAAAGAACTCGTGCTCGAGCTTCTGCGCCAGGGCTCCGGCCGCCAGCAGCAGCACGCTTGTGCCGGCCAGCACCAGGCCCGGATGACGCGCCGCCACATGCCCTGCGGCGCCGCCCAGGCGTGCGAAGACCACGCTCCGCCGCTCGGACTGGGGGCGTAGCGCGGCACTGGCGAGGAGGGGCGTGACGAAAACCGCACAGGCGTAGCTGATCACCAGCGTCAGCATCACCATGACCGGGATGCCACGAGTGAAATCGGCGACGTCGCCGTGCGACAGCAGCAGCGGCAAGAACGCGGCCAGCGTGGTGCCGGTGGCTGCCATCAGCGGGCCGGCCAGCTCCCGTACCGCCTGCAGCGCGGCCTCGGCCGGCGGTACGCCGCGATCGCGGTGCCACTGGATGCTCTCGGTCACGACGAGGGCGTTATCCACCAGCATGCCGAGGGCAATCACCATGCCGGCAATGGAGATCTGGTGCAGCACGCCGCCGCCCAGCGCGTACACCGCCAGGGCCGAGAAGGTCGTCAGCGGCAGGATCGCGGCCACGATCAGTCCCATGCGCAGACCCGTCGCCAGAAACAGGGTGGCGCCGACCAGGCCGATACCGATCAGCAGGGAAAAACCCAGCTCCGACAGCCGCCGCTCGACCCAATAGGGCTGATGAAACATGGTCTCGATGTCCAGCGGGGCATAGGCGGGGCGCAGCTCGTCCACGAAGTTGCGCAGATCCCGGCCGAAGCGCACGGCGTTGCTGCGCTTGTCCGGGATGACCACGGCGAGCGCAACCGCAGGACGACCATCGTGCCAGATGCGCTCGGCCACCGGCTGAGCCACGCTCAAGCGCACTCCGGCCAGCTCGCCCAGCGGCAGTCGCTCTCCGCGGGCGGTGCGTATCGGCGTCGCGGCAAGCTCCTCGACGCTGGTGAACTCCGTGACCGGATCGAGCACCACCGTGCGGTTGCCAACAGCCAGCGCCCCGCCCGGCAGCGCCAAGTTGCGCGCTGCGAGCTGCTCGCCGAGCGCCAGCGCATCGAGCCCGGTAAGCTCGGCGACGGCGTCGTCCCAGGTGATCACCACCTGCCGGCCGGGATCGCCGAGCAGCTCAATCCGGGCGATGCCCTTGAGGCGGAAGAGCTCACGCCGCAGCCGTTCGGCAGCTTCGTTCAGCACGAGCAGATCGTCGGAGCCGGTCACGGCGAGCACGATGCCATGAGTCTCGAGAATCCGGTCATCGACGTCCACCGGACCCGCCCTCGGTGGAAACCTGCGGGCGGCCCTGTCGGCCGCGATGCGGATGCGGTCCCAGGCACTGTCGGTATCGTAGATGTGTTGGTGCAGGTGAACGGTCAGGTGGGCGAAGCCCAGCCGGGCCGTACCCCAGATCTCCTTCACTTCCTCGATCTGGGCCAGCTCCTTCTGCAGCGGGTTGAGCACCAGGCGTTCAACCTGCTCCGGTTCGGCGCCGGGATAGGGCACGATGATGTCGCCGACGCGATGGGGAAAGAATGGATCCTCCTGTCGGTCCATCGTGAACCACGCGACCAGCCCGATCACGGACAACAGGAACGCCAGGCTCAAGACCAGGCGTTGCCGGCCAAACGCCTGGGAAAGCGGGTTCAACGCTGCACCTGCGCACGCACCCCCGGCAGGACCCGACCCTGGCCGGCAACGATCACGCGGTCACCGGCCGCCAGCCCCCCCTGCACCTCGATGGTTCCGTCGAACATCCGGCCTGGCACGATGGAGACACGGTGCACGATGTCCTCCGCGTCGAGTCGCAACAAATGCGGGCTGCCGTCGCCCAAATCCACCACTGCAGCAAGCGGCACGCGCAGGCCGGACGGGGACGGTAGCTCCAGATGGACGTGCACCGACTCGCCCGCCTGCAGTCCATCCACCTCCAAGGCCACGATGACCGGCACCAGCCCGACGTCCGCGCCGCCCACGCTGTGGATGCGGCCCGCCTGCCCGTCGGGGCGAGCAGACCGGCCAGTGTCGTGGGCCGTTCGGAGTGCTGGCGTAACGTTCACCGGCATGCCAGGAGTGAGCAGAACCCGCAGATGGGCCGGCACGCGGATCTCCACCTCCAGCCCGGCGATGCCCGCCAGCCCCAACACCGCTTGCCCCGCGGCGATGAAGTCCCCCGGCTCGGCCAGCAGGTCGACGACGGTGGCGGCGAAAGGTGCACGCAGGATCAACTCGTCCGCCTGTTTACGGGCCTCGTCCAGGCGGGCAGCGGCCTGCTCGCGTCCGAGCCGGACCGCCTTGAGTTCCGTCTCGAGGCGATCCACCGTGGCCTCCGCGGCCACCGCCCGGGCGCGCAGAGCGCGAGTCCGGTCCAGGTCCCGTTCAAGCTGCGCGATGCGCGCGGAGAATTCCTGCACCTGCCCGCGAGTAGCAACGACCGCCGGGGCAAGTGCCGGATTGTGCAGCACGGCCAGGACCTCTCCAGCAGCCACGCGCTGCCCGCGTTCGACATGACGCTCGGCCAGGATGCCGGTATGCAGGAAGGCCGTCCGCGCACGCTCACTGGCGCGTATGGTGCCGGGATAGCGTTGATGAACCTTGTGCGGGGCCACTTCGACCACCGACACCCGCACAGCCGGCAGGGCTTCGTCGACGACGTTCGGCGCGACATCGCAGGCGGCGAGCGGGATCAACCACAGCCATGCCGGCAAGACAGCCGTGCAACTGCGTAGGCCGACGAGGCGCCTCGCTTCCCGACCCCATACGGATCGAGTCTGCAAGCGTGCGCAACGACAGCCCTCCGTTTTCGCTTCGCCCAACTCACATGCGGCAGTGCAATTCGATTCTCGGCACTTGAATCGCTTCTGTTTCATCGGGTCAACGATCACTGGAAGGCTCCGGCACACCACTCGGGACGCTACCTCCATCGCAGCCGACTTTCTTAACCGGCCTGAAACCGTAAGCCTCCGCAAGACTTAACGTGAAATAACCGTGATTCAAGGCGAAGAAAAAGCTCGCGACCAAAATCACGATTTTCGTATTATTTCATGATCAGGGGCGCTGCGTCATCGCAACATGAAAGTTAGTATGTTTCGCGCCTCGTGATAGGAGATGGACTTGCCGATGCTGTAATGCCCTTCGGCCCGCGAAAGCGCCAGAACAATGGTCTCCGACAGGCACGCGAGGTTAACTCCGACCGGACATCCAACCATATTGCAATCACCATAAACGCAGGGATTGGGCTGCTGCACGAGCCCGCCCTCGACGAGTTCGCCCTGAAAACCCTCGTCGACGACGAAATCAAACGGCCGCGCAGCATCCACTACAACCGCTCCCTTCTTTACAAGTCGCGTGCAGAGAAACGGCTTCCCTTCGCTAGTCGCGGAAATGACGTAATCGGAGTGCATCAGTGCAGATTCGTAATTGCTGACCGCAACCAGCCCCAGATCCTGCAGCGACTCACCAGTCAGAATCTTCCGGCTGAGCGTCACTGACGGATCGCAGTCAGAAGGGTCCGATTCGAGCAGAAGGCCTTTCAGCTCTTGCCGATGCCGCTCGGCGATTCGTCGGATCCTGTCCATAACCGAGCCCCTTTGCGCAATCTGATGATTCTCCAGGGCAGCTTTGCACAGAACCCGCAACACGTCCTCGAATACGATCGTTTCCGAACCGGCACGGCCGACCAATATGATGTCGTCGGACCAATGCGCCAGTTCGCTGACCACAAGCTTGCCCACGGAGCCGCGCGCTCCGATAACGCTTACCGTTAAGCCGATCAGGTTGCACCGCGCGATCTCCAGCACTACCTGCACCGTCGCCATCGCCGTCAAGCTGTTGCCCGTCGTCAAGGTCAGGTTACGCACTTCGTCCTGTATTGTGTGTCCACCGCGCGTAATGACCGATGTGTAGGCACCTAATCCGATGACTTCCGCACCCTCTCTTCGCGCGATGTCCAAGTACGCCTTCATGAGATCCCGTTTCTCGGCCGCGGGTAGCTTGAGCATGTCTACCGGCGAGATAGGGCTCGTGATCATTACCCCATCCGCGCTGTTCATCTCGCTGCTCACCGCAAACCGCAGGGCCACCTCTGGCCGCGAGTCCACGGCACCGACCTCCATGAACAACTCGGCCAAGCGTTGCTGCTCGAGTCTGCTGTAATTTTGCCTGATGGCCAGCGGCATGCTGCGTATCAGGTCTGGACGCGATGTTGCATGCATCAGAAAGGCAAACTTCTTACCCTGCTTCTTGCCGTTGCACATCGATGAATCCGGTGCCATCGGAAGCTCCGGTTCAGAGACCGCCAATCTCTGATTGCCACCGCTCAAGGATGTCCGCGACTTCCCGACCAGTGGTGCCATCAGATGGTCATACCGCCCATTTAGAATCAGCTCTCCTATTTCACTGGCGGCTCGAAAGAAGTCGTGTATGTCGCTCTTGCGTAGGTTCAGTGGCGGTTCAAAGCGTATTGAGCCCGGATCGGAGAGCAGTGGAACCGTGAGCATCTTGTGTTGCTGCATGAGGAAGCTGCAAAGCACCCAAGCCAGCGAGCCGCTATTATTCAGATAGTTGACGAGGTAGTTGTTCCGCGCGTGTGCGTCACGAAACTGTAGCGCGCGCATCAACCCCCGGCCACGCCACGAAAATACGCCCGGATACAGTCGCTCAAGCTCAGCGCAGTGTTCATCCACCTGCCGCGAGACCTCGCGTACATGGGC
The DNA here is from genome assembly GCA_964435845.1 of uncultured Azoarcus sp. GTDB lineage: Bacteria > Pseudomonadota > Gammaproteobacteria > Burkholderiales > Rhodocyclaceae > Azoarcus_F. Next base: position 4,468 of record CAYTAY010000061.1, on the reverse strand, counting down.
GAGCACCGCGCCGTCATCGCGCTCCAGTTCCTTGAGTACGGCCAAGCTCGCCGCGGCCGCCAATCCGTTGTTCGCGAACGTCGAACTGTGTTTTCGATCAAACTCCGCGCTCCACGCACGATCCGTGTACAGAAGCGCACCGGTTGGCACGACTCCGCCACCAAGCGCCTTCGCAAGTAGCAAGACATCCGGCACGATCCCAAGCTCGGAGGCAACAGTCATCGACCCTGTGCGACCGAGGCCGGTTTGTATCTCGTCAAGAATCAGCAATGTGCCCGTCTCCGGACTCATTGTGACCGCGTGGCGCAGCCACTCCTCTTGCGCGACGTACATGCCGCCTTCACCCTGGATCGGCTCAACGATGAACGCGGCGTATTGGTTCGTTCTCAACTCGGCGTCCAGTGCATCAAAGTCGTTGATGCGGATCTTCCTGTAGAGCAGATCGTCCTTCAGTTGCCTGACGGCATATCGCTCCGAGCCCGTGACTGCCAGCGCTGCCTGGGTCTTTCCGTGGAACGAGTTCATAACCGACAGAATTGCCGTTCGCCCCGTTCGGAAACGCGCCAGCTTGATGGCTGCCTCTACCGCCTCGGCACCGCTATTGGTAAATGTGCAGTGCGAAAACTGTCCTCCGGTCAATCGGCCCAGAAGCTCCGCCAACTCTTCTGTCGCAGTCTGAAATATCGGTTGAGTGAACACGGGGCGCCTCTGTGCGAGGTGTTCTTGCAGCGCGCCGACAGCAAACGGCGGATTGTGTCCGAAGGGCAAGGCACCATACTGCGAGAGATAATCCCGTATGACCTCATTCGTGTCCGTGTAGAGAAGATTCCCTTCAGCCCTGACAATGCGCGGGTTCATCAGCAGCTTGTCGAGCAACGATTTCCTGAATCCGTTCAAACTGATCATTTCCGACCTTCCGAGCCATCAAGAAACTGGCGCATCATCAAATGGGGGTCTTGCCGAGACTTATGTCGCTCCCGGAGAATCAAGACCCGAGGGAGCAGCGAGCTACGAGCAAGTGTTCTTGCCGAAGCACGGGCTTTCGAGGAATCCCGAATTTTCCCGGGTTGCCCCAGCGCCTCTGCCTGCAGCGCTAGAAATATGACTCGAGCGTGCCACGGCGACGGATATCCAACGTGGCGCAGTGAAATGCGCCCCCATATGGATTGAAATGCAGGAAATCGCACGGGATTGGCTTCAAGCCCCAGTTGCTCAAGGCTTTAATCGTGGGCTCCTGCGATCTCTCCACGATTACGCGCTTTTCGTCGAGCATCAGGACGTTCATGTTGAGCCACATGCTGCACATCGAGGCGTTTTCATCAAAGAATCCACCTCGCACAATGACCGGCTCTGGCGCATCCAGGATGTCCCATTTTTTCAGGACGATCGGGAGCTTTTTCTTGTCAACGTACCGTGGATTTATCATGGCCTTACCCGGACCAAGTGGAACAAAGGTGGTATCAATGTGCATCGGTTGCCTGCTGAGCGTTTCAATGGTGTGAATCCTGTAGTTGTCGCCCAAGTGGCGCCGCAGCCAGTTAATGCCCGAGACATTGCTAACATTACTTCTCGTGACGAAGATGTCTCTACCGCAACGGGTAAAGTCCGCCGCATCAAACACGATCTCGGATTCGTTTATAACGTATCGCATCGGCTCGCCCGATCCTGGAACGGTATAGTTTTCCGTATAGAACGAGTTCGCCAAAGGAGGCTTGGGTGCAGACGTCCATTTGGCCCCTTTTTCGAAGTACTCCTTGAGCAGGGAGTAGTACGCATGAACCTCGAAATAGCGGCATCTCCACGACATGGGCGACTCGATGATCTCGTTTCGGATCACGAGAAAGCAATCTCGAGGGCAGGCAGACGTGTAGCCTTTGGATGACCAGTTCGGCGTGTAGAACTTGCGGCCATGATCGACCGGTGCGGGTCTGCGCACCTTTACACCCTCGACTTCCAGAATATGAACGAACTCGTCCAGCTCTCTCTGCGCCGATTCGTAGAAGAATCTCTTGGGAAATCGCTTGCGGCCGCCAACGAACCTCAGGAGGGCGTAGAGTTTTTCCGGCACCCCTCCGAGGACATAGATCTCTCTCGGAGGAAAGACGCTTTTCTCGATTCGACCGACGATGACCTCCTCGAGCGGGTCCCATTCATTGTGGGAACTCACCACGCTTGCCGCACCGAAGGCAACGGCGGGCTTCGTAACCTCCGAAATAGGTGTTGCCGCGCTTACTCGTGCATCCATGAGATTTCCTCCGTAACAGATCATTTCCCGTATGGCATAATGTTGAAGGGTGCGCGGGTGCCGGCGACCACGTGGAGCAGAACGGCACTCTTCCTGTGGTCTGTGGCCGCCATCCCGAGGATCGGCTCCACCGCCGTGACGTGGGGCTGATCGTTGCACTGCAACATCAACTTCTTTTCGATGACGTATCAAGATTCGATGAAGGGCGGTCGCCGATGAGCCTGGGACGTGTACTGATCGTGGAAGACGATTTCGATGCCGCGGAGGTACTGGGGGCCTATCTGAATCGCGATCACTTCCAGACCCGGCATGCCGCCGACGGTCATCGGGCCCTGGAGTTGCATGCGCAGTGGCGACCGGATCTTGTCCTGTTGGACGTCATGCTGCCTACCCTGAACGGCAACGAAGTACTGGGTGCGATCCGCCAGCATGCCGCTACGCCGGTGATCATGGTGACTGCGGTCGCCAGTCAGTCCAACCGCATCAATTCGCTGCTGTATGGCGCGGACGATTACGTGACCAAGCCATACAACCCAGGCGAGGTGGTCGCGCGCGTGCATGCGGTGCTGCGACGTTGGCGCGGCAATGGCAGCCTGGCTCGACCCCCGCGCCTGCGGCATGGCGATCTGATCCTGGACCTCGATGCCGCCTTGGCTTCAATCGAAAGCGAAGGCAACGAGCAGCCACTGGATCTCACGCGCACCGAGTTCAGCCTGCTCGCGATGCTGATGGCCTCCCCCACCAGGATGTTCCCGCGCGCGGAGCTGCTTGCCGGTTGCATGCCCGAAAGCGGAGCGTTGGAGCGCGTCGTCGACGCGCATGTCCACAACCTTCGCCGCAAGCTGGAGCGCGCAGGCGTTCGCGACGTGGTGGTGACTGCCCGCGGGCTCGGCTACCGGTTCCGCAATCCAGCATGAGCGAGACGATGCGCCGCGGGGGTGGGCCGCTGTGGCACTGGATCAGCGTGCGCATGATCGGGCTGGCACTGGCGGCGATGATGCTTGTCGGCACCGGCATGTGGTTTCGCTACTTCTGGTGGCTGGATCAGCTGCGCGCATCCATTCCCGACCCGGTGCGCCAGGAACTGCAAGTCCTGGAGATGAACCGGGACGGCAACGAAGCCCGTCTGCGGCAGATCTACGGCGAGTACCTTTTCGGTGACTATTTCACGCCCGAGGCTCTGCGCGCAGACATCCTCTGGTTCAGCGGCCTGGTGCTCATTGCACTGCCACTCATCGTCGGCGGTGGCATCTGGCTATCGCGGCGACTGTCGCACCAACTTGGTGCCGTTGCGGTGTCGGCGGACCGGATCGCCCAGGGCGACTTCAGCGCGCGGGCGACCATCGTTTCACATACACCGTCGGCATTGCGCAACCTTGCGGACGACTTCAACCGGATGGCCGAGCGGCTGGAGCGGAATGAGCAGGAACTGCAGGCCTCCAGCGCCGCGATTGCCCATGAGCTGAACACGCCACTCACGGCTGCCAAGGGGCGTTTGCAGGGCCTGATCGATGGCGTGTTCGCACCGACGCAGCAGAACCTCGACTTGATCATGCGTCAGCTCGACCAGCTCAACCGGCTGATCGACGATCTCTACCTGCTTTCGCTCGCCACGGCCGGGGAGTTGGCGCTCTCACCTGCGGAGTTCGCGCTGAGATCACTTCTGGAGGAACGTGTGTTCTGGGCCGCTCCCCGCCTGCAGGCACAGAACATGCGCATCGAGATCGACGCTGCCGCAGATCTGCACGTTCGCGCCGATCGCGACCGGCTCGGGCAGATGCTGTCCATCCTGATCGACAACGCCACCCGCTATGCCGCAACCGGGGGCTGGCTTGCGCTGCGGGCCAATTGGCGGGACGGCCAGACAATCATCGAGGTGGAGGATGCGGGCCCCGGCTTCATCCCGGAGCACATGGACCGTGTCTGCGACCGCTTCTGGCGTGCCGACCATTCTCGCTCACGTCATGCAGGCGGCAGCGGACTCGGCCTGTCCGTCGCGGTCGCGATCTGCAAGGCGCATGGCGGCCAACTGACGGTCCACAACCGCCGTGGCGGTGGCGCCCGCATCCGCATTCAACTGCCCGGCTGATCCGCTCCTCTCCGCCGCTTCACGGAATCTTCATCGTTCTTCCAGGTCGTGCTCTTGAGCAGTTGTTCGGCGCGACCGAGCCGTTCCTCTTCACTGCAGCGCTTGGGTTGGTTCGGTGCCAGATGCGCCAGGGC
>CAYTAY010000060.1:0-16780 GCA_964435845.1 uncultured Azoarcus sp. | reverse complement strand
ATCGTCATGCACGTACGCATGCTCGACAACGACAACGCCCTGCAGTCCGAGGCGTTGGGCATACTGGGCGTCAACCTCATCCATGGCGCCTTCTTCAATCACACTCACCCGGAATGGATCATCGAGGGGCTCAACGACGGGCTCGGCTCTGACCGCATCGAAGTGGACGTGATCCACTTCGCCGGCCCCTACTTCGAGGAGGTCGAGAACCGGCTGATGAATCTGCACCTGATCCGCAGCTGGCTGACGCGCGCGGTGGTGTTCAACCCGGACGGCGAGGTGGTGGTGCCCGGCGAGCTGTTCTACCACAAGCCAGTGCTGGTGATGCGCGGCAGCTTCAAGCCGGTTACGCTGGTCAATACCGACATGATGACCGCCGGACAGCGCCAGTTCTGCGAGGTCGAGGCCGTAGACCAGTCGCAGATAGTATCGCTGGCCGAAATCACGATCAATTCACTGATCTCGGGCGACAACGTGGACAACGCCGATTTCCTCGCCCGCGTCGATCTGCTCGCCTCGCTCGGCTACACGGTGATGATCTCCGACTACGTGCGCTTCTTCCGCCTGCGTGCATATCTGCGGCGCTACACCCAGAAGCCTATCGGCATCGTGCTCAGCGTGCGCGACTTCGAGCCGCTGTTCGACGAAAAGTATTACGACGGCCTCGAAGGCGGCATGCTCGAGGCCTTCGGCAAGCTGTTCCCGGACAACACCCATGTGTATACCTACCCGTCACGCCCACGCGGACAGGACGAGCTGATCACGCTGGACACGGTCAAGGTACCAGACAATTTGCGCCACCTGCTCGCCCATCTGATGGAGAACGGCAAACTGGTGAGCATTGAGCACTACGACGAGAGCCTGCTCCACATCGACGCCGGCGAAATACTGACGGGTCTGAAACGGGGCCGCGGCGACTGGGAGAAGGCCGTGCCCGAGGCGGTGGCCGAGCGCATCAAGGAGCGCCGCTTGCTCGGCTTCGAAAGCGACTGAGGCAGGGCCGGGTCGGAACTCGGCGCCACTGACACCCGATGGCACGCATCCATCCCGCAGGCTGGCGCAACGTTCCCGCAGAAGGCGCGCTCGCTCGAGAAAAGGAGACGCTCGCCCTGCTCGCCGATGCGCTGCCGGACGCGTGCGCTGTCTGGCACGGCGTGCACTGGACCCGAGTGCTGGGCGAAAAGGCGCTGGTCGGCGAGCTAGATTTCATCGTCCTCGGTCCCGGCGGACAGCTGCTGCTGATCGAGCAGAAATCGGGCTTTCTCGACGAGACCCCCGAGGGGCTGGTCAAAACCCATTCGCGCAGCCGCAAGAACGTTTCCGCTCAACTCGCGTGCAACGCCGACCATCTGCGCGCACGGCTGCAAGCTTTTCTTGGAGACCGCGAGCCCCAGCTGGACACCCTGCTTTACTGTCCCGACTACACGGTACGCCAGCCAGGCACCGCCGGCATCGATCCATCACGCATCGTGGACGCCGGGCGGCGCGAGCAACTCGGGGCGATCGTGCATGGCCTGGTGCGGTGCGAAACACCAGCGCCCGCGCTGGTGAAGGAAATCGAACGCTTCCTCGCCGAAGAGCTGCAGCTGGTACCCGAAGTCAATGCCATCGTCGGCCAGGCCGAAGCCTTATACACAAGGCTTTCCGGCGGACTCGCGGAGTGGGCGCGGCGCATCGAGATGAGCCCGTTCCGACTGCGGGTAACCGGCACCGCCGGCAGCGGCAAGAGCCAGCTCGCGATGGCGGTGTTCCGCGACGCGATCAAGGCGGGCAGGCGCCCACTCTACGTCTGCTACAACCGCCCGCTCGCCGATCACATCTCGCTGATCGCGCCGACCGGCGGCGAAGTCGCGACCTATCACCAACTTTGCGTACGCATGATCGGCGACGCCGGCTATCAGCCGGATTTCTCCCGGCCCGGCGCTTTCGGCGAGGTCGAGCGTCTCGCAGGCTCGCTGGTGCCGCCTGAACGCTGGCGCTTCGACGAGCTCATCATCGACGAAGGCCAGGATTTCCGCGAAGGCTGGCGCGACCACTTGCTCGGCCTGCTCAAGACCGACGGCCGAGCCTGGTGGCTGGAAGATCCGATGCAGAATCTCTACGACCGCCCCCCGGTTGCGCTGCCGGGCTGGGTCGGCATCAGCAGCCAACGCAACTACCGCAGTCCGACCGACATCGTCGAGACTCTCAACCACATGCTGACGCTGCCCGAGGCGGTCGAGCCCGGCAGCCCGCTCACCGGCTCCGGCCTGGAGATAATCACTTGGGAAGATCCACGCGGCCTGATCCACGCCACCAAGCGCGCCATCACCCGCGCGATCGGCCTCGGCTTCAAGCGCCAGCACATCGCGCTGATCACCTTCCGCGGGCGCGAACACTCGGCTTTCACCCCTTACGACCGCCTCGGACCACACAGCCTGCGGGCCTTCACCGGCCGCTACGACTTGCTCGGCAACCCGGAATTCACCGACGGCTTGGTGCTCATCGACTCGGTGCACCGCTTCAAGGGCCAGGCCGCGCCCTGCGTCATCTTCACCGAGATCGACTTCGACACGCTGGACGATCGCACGCTGCGCAAGCTCTTCGTCGGCGCAACCCGCGCGAGCATGAAGCTCATCATGGTGATGTCGGAACGGGCCGCCACTTCGCTAACGGTCATGGAGTCAGTCCACCCCAGTTGATGAAAGCCGCCATGACCGTTTCCCTCGCCCCTCCAACCCCTCTCCCGCGAGCAGGAGGGGGAACTTCGAGAGTCGCCTCGGCGACTTGCACACTAAAGGCGATTTAACCTGGAAACCGCAGTTGGACGTGTTCGAGTGTGCCTCTGGCGCGTCCTCTGGCAAGGAGCCGGGCGGGTATGACAGGGTCAGCGCGATCCGAACTTCTGCATCAGCTGCTGCAGCTTCTCGGCCTTGCGTTGTTCGGCCTGCTCGGCACGCTGGCGCTCGGCTTCCGCCTTCTGCTGCTCGCGCTTGCGCTTGGCGACTTCCGCGAAGCGTTCCTTGAGCGTTTGCGCGGCATGGGCGCGATGCTCGTCAGTGAGCTCGGCGTCGGGCTTGCCATCCAGATCGTAGCGGTGAGTGGCCTTTTCCAGCGCCTTGAGGTAGCGGGTCGAGCCGGTGTGCATACGCATTGCGGTGCGCACCACTTTCTTGTCGACATCAGGAAAACGCCCCATGATCGCCTTGTCGATGCGCAGCGCGAGGGGGCGGCATTGCTTGAACGCGGGTGATATTTCCTGCAGACGCTCCAGCAGTTCGCGGGGCGTCGGGCCAGGCTGCTTGACGTCCTCGGTGGCGGGTTGGGCGGGGGTTGCTTCGGTTGTCATGGCGCAGGCTGGGAAGTCTTGAACGGTCGGGCCAGACTGCCCGAAACGCGATGATCGCACGAATCCTGTGTCGAATGCGCTCGGACCGCCGGTCGGGACCCGAGGAGACGCGCGCTATCGCTCAGGCACCGCGGCGGTGGCCGCGCGCCGTCGTCGTAACCACAGCGGCAACATCGCCAGCGCAACGCCGACTTCGATGGCGGCGATGATGATGAACACAGGCAGATACGGGTCCATGCCCAAGGACCGGAACAAGCCGACCAGCGTGCCGGCGAGCAGCGGTCCGAGGGCGAAGCCGATCGAGCCGGCGATGTTGAAACCGGCCATCGTGCTCGCCCGCTGACCCGGCCCGGCCAGCTCCGCGGTCAACACCAGGGTCGGCGCGTACATCAGCGCGGCCACCACCCCGCCTGCCGCCATCACCCAGACCATCGCGCCGGCATCCGCCAGGCCGAGCGCCACCAGGAACACCCCGTAGAGCACGCTGCCGGCAATCATCATGGCCAGCCGGTCCCAGTACCGGCACAGGGCACCGGCTGGCCAGGTGAGCAGCGAGAACGGAATCAGGAAGGCCGCCATGACCAGGCCGATGCGCAGCGCATCGAAGCCCATCACGCTCGCCAGGTAAAGGGAGAAGGTGGAGACGATGAAACCGACCGTCAGCCTGTCGACGAAGGCGAAGACGTAGGGTACCGCCAGCAGGCGATTGGCGGCCAACGCGGCGATCAAGGCTTTTGGTTTCATGCGGTGCGGCTTGTCGCCCGGCTCACGCAGCACGAAGGGCACCGCGACTGCGACTGCGAACATCAGCCAGCCGCCGAACCATGGCACGTCGGTGGGCGCCCCCGCCCCGAGCAGGCCGCCGAGCGGTGCTCCGCTGGCCACCCCCAGGCTCACTGCCGCGCCGACGCCGCCCATGGTCACACCAAGACTCTCGCGGCGGGCATGATCGGCGCCAAGCGTCATCAGCAACGACAGCGCGGTCATGTGTGCGCAGCCTTCGATGAAGCGCCATGCAAGCATGAAGGCGTAAGAACCGTCGCCCGAGATCATCATGAGACTCAGGCCATTGACGACAAAAGCCGCCGCGATGAGCGGCACCCGCCGGCCGAGACTGTCGGACAGCAACCCTGCCAAAGGGGCGGCGACCAATGCCCCGATCATGTTGATCGACATGAACAGATGCCGGGCGAGATCGCCGGTTTCGGGATAGCGGTCGGCGGTGAGGCCGGACAGCACCGGCACCATGCCGGTGACCGGGAGCATCAGCAGGTAGATGACGACCGCCACCGGGAGCAGACGCATCGGCTAGCGCGCCCGGAAACAGCCGGTGGCGCCGAATTCGAGCACATGCCGGACAAGGTTCGCATCTTTTGTTGCTGCAGTGCAGCAATTTATTCTTGACTTATACAATCAATCACCTAGAATGAAATTGTGCAGTGCAGCAACCCGAATTGAACGCGAGACTGCATCGATCAACAAACCTCAGGAGCAAGACCATGATTGCCAAGACGGAAAAAGTCACCGCCGTCCAGAAACTCGCCGTCGAGTCCGGGATCACCTCCCTGCGTACCGCCTTCGACTCTTCCGAGCGCCTGGTTGCCCTCAACCTTAACACCGCCCGCGAGCTGCTTGAAGAAGGCAGTTCCGGTATCAGGGGCCTGCTGGGCGCCAAGTCGCCGGAAGATCTCACCGCGCTGCAAGCCGCGATGGTACGCCCGATGGCGGAGAAGGTGCTGGCCTATTATCGCAACTGCTACGAAATCCTGGCACAGGGTGTCGAAGAGTTCGTCAAGCCTTACGAGGCACAGTTTGCCGATCTGAACAAGACCGTCGCCAGCGAGCTCGAGAAGGCCGCCGCCTCGGCGCCGCTCGGTTCCGAAGCCGCAGTCGCCGCAATCAAGAGCGGTATTGCCGCCGCCAACTCGACCTTCGACCAGGTGACCCGCGCCAGCCGCCAGGCCGTCGAGATTGCCGAAACCAACCTGACCGCCGCGACCGAAGCTGCCGTCAAGGCGATCAGCACCCCGGCGCCCGGTTTCGCCACCACTGCGTCGGGCGCACCGGCCGCTGCCCGCCGCGCCCCCAAGAAGACAGCCTGACGGCCACTTCCTGAAAACGCCCGCGCCGGCAACCCGGCGCGGGCGTTTTTCCGTTTACCCACGCATTCGCCAGGGAACCCGGCAAGCATGGCTGCCGTCACACGCTGACCACACCGCGCACGTGCCTGTCACGCTGATTACACAGAAACGGAATAGTTGTCATGCCCACCAATCCTAGCAAGGCTCTGTTGCTCTCGCTCGCTACGGTATTCGCGCTCGGTGTCCTGGGATCGGTGTCGCACGCACTCGGTGTGCGTAGCACGCCACCGGCAGGCAACTACTGCGGTTTGCCAGCCGGCTGGTCGGTTCCGGGCGGCGCGCTGGTCGAAGACACCGCCCTGCTCGCGAGGCTCACGGAACAGTCGGCGGTGCTGCTCGGCGAGCGACACGATCGCCACGACCACCATCGCTGGCAGCTCGACGTGCTGCGCGCACTGCACACGGTACACCCGGACATTGCGCTGGCCCTGGAAATGTTTCCGCGCCGGGTCCAGCCGGCCCTCGACGCCTGGGTCAGAGGCGAGCTGAGCGAAGCCGAGTTTCTCGAGCAGAGCGATTGGAATACCGTCTGGCGTTTCGACCCCGAGCTCTACATGGACATTTTTCGCTTCGCGCGCGACCATCGCATACCGATGCGCGCAGTCAATGTAGAGTCCGACCTCACCCGCCTGGTCGGCCGCGAAGGCTTCGAAGCCGTGCCGGAGCATGAGCGGGAAGGCCTGAGCCAGCCCGCTGCACCCAGCGCCGCCTACACCGACTGGCTGACCACGATCTACCAGATGCATCTGGTGGGCAACCGTGTGGGCAGGCATTCCGAACGCCACCTGCAAAACTTCATCGATGCCCAGTTGCTATGGGACCGCTCGATGGCCGAGGGGATCCACGAGGCCATTGTGGAGTCGCCTGGACGTCTGGTGGTCGCCCTGATCGGCAGCGGCCATCTGCGTCATGGCCACGGCGTGCCGCACCAGCTCGCAGACCTCGGTATCTCGGCGCAGGCCACGCTGCTGCCCTGGGATGCCGACTTCGACTGCAACGAACTGGTCACCGGCCTCGCCGACGCGGTCTATAACCTTCGCGACTACGGCACACGTGGCCCAGCGCTGGATGTCTGAACGACGCTTCCATGGACCGCAGCCGTGGGTCGCGCTACTGTTCGGCCTGCTCCTCGCGACGCCAACCACTGCCTCGCCCGGCCCGCACCTGCACTACGACGTGGCGCTGCGGCTTGATCCGCTGCAGCGCACGCTGGAGGCCGAGGCGAGAATTCGCATCGGTGACGGCGATGCACTCGACCTGCTGCTCAACCCGGTGATGCAGCTCGAGTCGTCCGTCGTTGGCGATGCCGCCCTGCCGACACCCTTGGCCGCCAGAGGAGAGCCGTTGCGCATACGTGTTCCCGCCGGCGAGCCCGGCAGGACGGTGCGTCTGCGCTGGCACGGCCAGCTCGCCCCCCCGCCACCAGGTATGCGACACGAAGACACGCTTGGCCACCGAGCACCCGCCGCCGACCCGCAAGGGAGTTTTCTGCCCGCCTCCGGGCTGTGGTACCCGGTGCCAGTACGTAGCCGCGAGCTTGTCCCGCACAGCCATACCGCCCTGATCACCACCCCGGCCGGGCAACTCGGCATGACGGCCGGCATGCCCGGCGACGTTACCCGCCGGGGTAACGACACGACCATCGAGTATCACTTCCCCTATCCGGGCCGTGGCATCGATCTCATTGCCGGTCCCTACCAGATCGCGGACCGCAACACGACGAGCCTCGACGGCCGGCCCTTGTTGCTGCGCACCCTGTTTCACGAGGCGTTGATGCCGCTTGCCGCGGACTACCTGGACGCGACTGCGCGCCACCTCGCGCGCTATGAAGCGCTCATCGGCCCCTACCCCTATGACAGCTTCACCGTGGTCTCCAGCCCGACGCCCACCGGCTTCGGCATGCCCACGATGACTTACCTCGGCATCCAGGTGTTGCGTCTGCCCTTCATCCGCGACACCTCGCTGGCCCACGAAGTGCTGCACAACTGGTGGGGCAACGGCGTGTTTCCGGACTATGCCAGCGGCAACTGGAGCGAGGGGCTGACCACCTTCATGGCCGACTACGCCCACGCCGAGCATCAGGGACAGGACCGCGCCCTGGAAATGCGCCTCAACTGGCTGCGTGAGCTGTCCGGTATTCCACCGGAGGCAGACCGGCCGCTCGCCGACTTCACCGCACGCCACCACGGCGTGTCGCAGGCGGTGGGCTACAACAAGGCGGCGATGCTGTTCCTGATGTTGCGCGACCGGATCGGCCCAGAGCCCTTCTACGCCGGCCTGCGCAGCTTCTGGGAGAATCATCGTTTCGAAACTGCGGGCTGGCAGGATTTGCGCATCGCATTCGAGGCGAGCGCCAGCGAACCGCTCGACCACTTCTTCGACCAGTGGCTGACTCGGCGCGGCCTGCCCGAACTCCGTATGCAAGCCGGCGAAGGAACCACCCTCGACATCCTGCAGACTGGTGACCCTTGGCAGCTCGATCTAGCGCTGCGCATCGAAACGCCGACCGGCAGCGACGAACTGATGGTTCGCATCGAAGACCAGCTCACATCGCTGGATCTGTCGGGCCATGGCTTGCCGCTGGCGGTCAGGCTGGACCCGGACAACCGGACGATGCGCCGCCTGGATCGCTTCGAGGCGCCACCCATACTGCGCGAACTGCAGTTCGCCCGGGCCCCGCAACTGGCGATCGTCGCGCCTCGAGCGATGCGTGGCGACGCCGAAACCCTGGCGTCCCGGTTACTCGACGGCCGCCCACGGCAACTCTCTGCCCGCCGCGCGCCGGATCTGACGCAGCCTCTGCTGGTGATTGGCGCGCAGTCGGAGATCACCGACTGGCTATCGCGCCATGGCCTGCCCGACACGCCCGAAGAAGTCACCAGCCAAGGCGACGCCCGCATGTGGACTCAACGACTGCCCACAGGCGCTGCGCTCGCGGTCATCGCCGCCGATACCCCTGCCGCACTCGCGCTCGCGCTGCGGCCGCTGCCCCACTACCGGCAACAGAGCTGGTTGATCCTGGAACAGGGCCGAGCCCAGTCGCGCGGCACATGGCCGGCTGCAGTGCCCACGATCCGGTTCTAACGAATGGCAACAGGTGCCGTCGACACCACTGCGTGTGGGAGCGTCCTCACATCCCATGGCAGCCGCCTCGGGCCGAGGGATGACAAATCAACCCGGACGGTCTCTGCGGACGCCCGGCGAGGATTCACGTTAATGGCCATGGAGTCAGTCCACCCCGGATCATGAAAGCCGCCATGACCGTTTCCCTCACCCCCCCAACCCCTCTCCCGCGAGCAAGGAGAGGGGAGTTTAGGGAGTCGCCGCGGCGACTTTCACAGTAAAATTCAAACTTTGCCCACCCCATGCAGACCCCCCTGAAGCGCCCTGAACTCCTCGCCCCCGCGGGCTCGCTCGAAATGATGCGTACCGCCTTCGCCTTCGGCGCGGATGCGGTCTATGCCGGCCAGCCGCGCTACTCCCTGCGGGTACGCAACAACAGCTTCGGCAAGCTCGAGGCGCTTGAACAGGGCATCCACGAGGCACACCAGGCTGGCAAGGCGTTCTTCGTCGTCAGCAACATCTATCCGCACAACGCCAAGGTCAGAAGCTTCACCGAGGACATGACCCCGGTCATCGAGATGAAGCCGGACGCCCTGATCATGGCCGACCCCGGGCTGATCATGATGGTGCGCGAGCGCTGGCCCGAGATGGACATCCATCTGTCGGTGCAGGCCAACACCACCAACTACGCGGCCGTGCGCTTCTGGCAATCGGTCGGCGTCAAGCGCATCATCCTCTCGCGCGAGTTGTCGCTCGACGAGGTCGCCGAGATCCGCGACGGCTGTCCGGACATGGAGCTCGAGGTCTTCGTGCACGGCGCCCTGTGCATCGCCTACTCCGGCCGCTGCCTGCTTTCGGGCTATTTCAACCACCGCGACCCCAACCAGGGCTCATGCACCAACTCCTGCCGCTGGGACTACAAGCTGCACGAGACCGCCGAAAACGCCATCGGCGACCCGCAAATCCGCGGTAACGCACCACTCGGCAGTCCGCGGGAGGCTGGTGCGGTCGGCACCGCTACCCGTAGCCGGCTCGGGACCGTCGAAGGACTTGCGCTCGGTGGCGGGCCGCGCCACATCGGCGGCAGCAAGGTGTGGTTGCTCGAAGAGGGCACGCGCCCCGGCGAGCTGATGCCGATAGAAGAAGACGAGCACGGCACCTACATCCTCAACTCACGTGACCTGCGTGCGATCGAGCATGTAGGGCGACTGGTCGAGATCGGTGTCGATTCACTGAAGATCGAAGGTCGCACCAAGAGCCCGTACTACGTCGCCCGCGCCAGCCAGGGTTATCGCCGCGCAATAGACGACGCTGTGGCCGGGCGAAACTTCGACACCCGCCTGCTCGGCACGCTGGAGAGCCTCGCCAACCGCGGTTATACCGACGGTTTCTACCAGCGTCATCACACCCCGGAACACCAGAACTACCTGCGTGGTCACTCCGAGTCCGGGCGCAGCATCCTGGTTGGCGAGGCCGTCGGTTTCGACCCCAGACGCAACATGGTGGCGCTCGAGGTCAAGAACCGCTTCGCGGTGGGCGACAGGCTGGAGTTCGTACAGCCGGCTAGCAACCCTGAGACTCAGATCCGGCGCATCCTCGACGATCAGGGGTCAGCGCTCACCGTGGTACCCGGAAGTGGCAGACGTGTCTGGCTGGACGTACCAGCGGGCTTCGATCCCGCCGCACCCTGCTTCGTGGCGCGCTTTCTCGACTGAGAGGCTTCAACCTATGGACGTGTATGAGTGTGCGTCTGGTGCGTCGTCTGGCAAGGCGCCACGACGCGGCATGGTCGCTTCCTGCAAGGAGGAGCAACGCAGCCGGCGGCGCGCCAGGCGTGCAATCGGGCACATAGCGGACTCGCCCAGCGGGTGACCGTCACCGAAGCTGCGCATCCCAAGCTCTGCAAGGCATTCAAGGTCATAGAGAGCGATCTCCAGGTTGGCATGCCATCGCAGGAGGCCGGCACAGCCGGGTGTGAACAAATTTACCGTGGAAGATTTGGTGGGCGTGCTGGTAAAAATCGAGGAAGTGTCTGTAAAATAGCGATTTTTTATAATCAGCGGTTTAGCGATCTTCGGCGGCTCAGCGGGCCGTGTCTGGGGAACGCATGCAGGACCGCAAGCCATATCGTCAGGAAACAGAAACAGCATGAAAACCGCTCAGGAACTGCGCTCCGGCAACGTCATCATGGTCGGAGCCGACCCGCTCGTGGTCCAGAAGACCGAATACAACAAGTCCGGCCGTAATGCTGCGGTCGTCAAAATGAAGCTCAAGAACCTGCTCACTGGTGCGCCATCGGAGTCGGTTTACAAGGCCGACGACAAGTTCGAAGTCGTCATGCTCGAGCGCAAGGAAGTCACCTACTCGTATTTCTCTGACCCGATGTACGTCTTCATGGATGATGAGTACAACCAGTACGAAGTCGAATCCGAGAACATGACCGACGCGCTCAAGTATCTCGAAGACGGCCTGGCCTGCGAAGTGGTGTTCTACAACGGCAAGGCGATTTCGGTGGAAATACCCAACTCGGTGGTGTGCGAAGTGACCTACACCGAGCCCGCGGTCAAGGGTGACACCTCGGGCAAGGTGCTCAAGCCGGCCAAGATCGCGACCGGCTTCGAACTCATGGTGCCTGCCTTCGTCGAGATCGGCGACAAGATCGAGATCGATACCCGTACCGACGAGTATAAGAACCGCGTCAAGTAATGCCCGCCGGTCACGCCGCTGAGGGCGTGTCGACAGCGAAAAGCCCGCCAAAAGCGGGCTTTTTTCACGGCGACTGTTATTTTTCCGCAACAGATTGTTGTCTGACGGTCACAAAGCTTGCTTTTTTCTGTACCTGGCGTAGGGTTCAGGCAATGAATTAAGTCATTAGTCAAGCTTTTTTTAAGGATCGTAGCGATGAATCGGGTGGCGACCCTGGCGGTCGTGATAATCGGCCTGGCGCTGACAGCTTGTTCGCTGGATAAACCAGCGGAAGGTGTCGCGGGTGCAGGTTCCGAGATCAGGCTGGCCGGTGCAATGCCGGTTGCGGAACGACCCGATACGCCCACTGCTGATCAGCGGGCTCAGGCTGACGCCGAGTCCCAGACCCTCAGGGAATCCGCAGCCGCCGACGCCGCGAAAGATCGCGACGCGAAGGAAGCTGCCGAGGAAGCTGCGCGACGCATACGCGATGCGACCCTCGGAGCCGCTGCGCGTATCAAGGAAGTAAGTCTCGGCGCGGTGCAGGCGGTACGCGAGCCTGTGAGCGGCGACGATCAACCCCTTGCCGATACCGGTTCGACTGCCGACGAGAGTTGAATTCCGCGGCGGCTCCCACCCTTACTGGTGGTGCGGCATCGGGTATTTGTGGATGATCGCCGCACAGAGCAGGCGCAGCTCCTTTTCCCGTCGCAGGTTTCCGCTTTCCGCAGCAAATACAATCAGTTTTCGGTGCATTTCGTGAATTCAATGAATGCCCTTGGCGCTGGTCAGCAGCTTGTCGCCGAGTTCTGTGCCGACTCCCGGTCCTGAGTGGGAGAGCCAACACAAAAATCCACTCCCCTCCCAAGCCCCCCTTTGAAGGGGGGAGCGCCGTGTTTTCACCCGATGAGCTTTTTGGCTTGCCCTTGCCAGTTGTCGCGCTTGATACGACCGGGGAACCGGATCACCGTTTTCTCAAGTTCTTCGATCTGGGCTTCGGTTAGCGCTGCGAGCTGAGCCAGACTGGTGTAGCCGTGCTCCTTGAGCTTTTGCTCTAGGCCAGGGCCGATGCCGGAAATCTGCTTGAGATCGTCGTCGGTTGGCTTTGCAGCCGGCTTTGCCGCGGTTTCGGGAGCGGGTTCAGCAGCGGCCTTGGCAGCCGGTTTGACGGGTTTGCTCTTGGGCGCGGCCGTCGTTTTTGCGCCAACTTGAGTGGATGCGATCTGGAAGCCGCCGAACCACGAGGACCAAAGCTTTTGCTGGGTGTCGATCGAGCTTTGCAATGACCTGGCGATCTGGTCGGAGAGTTTGCTCATCTCCTTCATCGACAGCGATTTTGTATCACCCATGCTCGACCACTGCCCGAGCAAGTTCAGTTGGCGCTCGGTGAGCTCACGAAATACTTCGTCGAACTTTGCCTGACCCGGCAATTGGGTACCGGTGCTCTGCAACAGTTCGAGCCACCGGTTCCACATGTCCTGCTGGTGCTCGATCCAGCGCTGTGCCGAGCGTTGTGCCTCGGCGTTGAGTTCGGAGAACAGCTTCGGCTTTACCTTCTTGTCGTTTGCGCGACCGGCCCATTGATCGAGCCAGGCTCGCTGCAGTTCAAGCGACTGTTCCACGGCCTGTTGTGCCCAGGCGTTGACGTTTTCCAGCAAACCCCCGACCTTTACCGGCATCCGGTCGCCTGTCGTCCACGCGGTGGATTCGGCCCAGAGTGTCTCCTGAGCGTCCTGCAACTGCTTGAACAATGCCTTGTAGTCCTTGAACATTTTTGTCGCCTCCCGTCTGCCAATGAAAAAACGCTCGACTGCATTGTGTGCCAACCCGGCCATGCAAAGCGATTGATACCGTCAAGACTAATCCAGACCGGTGACAAGTCAAGCATGTTGGAACCTGCAGTCACAAGTGCCCATCAGCCTGTCACGCTGCCAGGCTTTCGGCCGGGCTGTTCTGCGGTTATGCTCGACGCGACAATGGAGCCTGACCGAAGCCGTTTGCCCGATGAATACGAGCCCTGGAAACTGGACCGAGTACTGGAAGCGCCTGAGCGAGGCGCTGCTGGAGCCATCGGTGGATGGGACGCAGTTGCGGGAAGCACTGCGTGATGCGTCGGCACGCATGCCGGTGCCGGTAATCTGGCTGGTGGGCAAGACCCAGGCCGGCAAGACTTCGATCATTCACGCCCTGACCGGACATCCACGGGCCGAGATCGGCAATGGCTTTGCGCCCTGCACCCGTGATGCCGCCTTCTTCGATTATCCGGAGGGCAATCCGCTGGTGCGTTTCCTCGACACCCGGGGCCTTGGCGAGCGGGACTACGATCCGGGTGAAGACATCCGATACTGTGAATCGCGCGCGAATCTGGTGCTGGCGGTGATGAAGGTGGCCGACCACGACCAGCGGTCGGTGCGCGAGGTGCTGGAAGCGGTGCGACGACGGCATCCGGACTGGCCGGTGCTGGTCGCGCAGACCGGTTTGCACGAACTCTATCCGCCGGGCTTCCGGCACCCGATGCCCTGGCCATTTGGTGCGGAACCACTCCCCCTGTCCTTGCCGGCCGACTTGCGGCGTGCGCTGCTCGCTCAGCGCGAGGCGCTGGCCGAGCTTCGCGGCAATGCGCCACTTCATTGGGTGGCGGTAGACCTGACACTGGCCGAGGACGGCTTCGAACCGGTGGACTACGGACTCGACGCGCTATGGGGGGAGATCGAGGCGGTCTCGTCCTTTGGTCTGCGCGAGATGCTCGGGGCCGACGCGGGTGTGCGCGATCTCTATGCACGCACCGCCCACCAGCAGATCGTCGGGCATGCGCTGAGCGCGGCCGGGCTGGGTGCCCTGCCGGTGGTTGATCTGGTGGCGGTCACCGCGGTACAGGGAAAGCTGGTTCATGCGCTGGCGAGCGTCTATGGGCAGACGCTGGATCGGCGCGTGGCTGGCGAGTTCCTGGGTCTGGTGGGGGCGGGCATTGCTACCGGCTATGTCAGCCGGGCCCTGGGCCGGACGGTGGCCAAGCTGGTGCCGGGCTGGGGGCAGACGATTGGCGCGCTATGGGGTGCGAGCGCGAGCGGCGCCAGCACCTATGCCCTGGGCAAGGCCGCGGTGTATTTCTTTTCGCGACGCCGCGACGGCCTGCGCGTCGATGGCGATGCCTTGCGCGCCGTGTATCGTGAGGCCATGGAAGATGGCCGTTCGCTGCTGCACAAGCAAGTCCGCCGATGAAGCTGCTGCGGGGGCTGGATCCTTTGCAGGTGCTGGCGCTGTTGCTGTTGTCGGCACCGGCGATCGGCGTGGTGCTGCTCGGGCTATATGGCTTGTGGCGATCGGATCAGACGCTGTGGTGGCTGGCTGGCTTCGTACTGGGCGGGCTGGCCGGTTATGGCCTGCAACAATGGTGTGTGCGGCGTGACCGTCGGCTGCTCGAAGAGGCGGTCACCCAGCCCGATCCGGACTGGCCGCCGGAGGCCGATGAGGTGTGGCGCCGGGTCGACGCGATGGCCGAAGCGCTCGAGCCGGACGAATGGCCGCTGGACGATGGCGGCAGGCTGCTGGCACTGGGCCGGCGCGCCCTCGAGACCGTTGCCGGAGCCTATCATCCGGACACCGAGCGTCCATTGCTCGAGCTCACGGTTCCGCATGCGCTGTTGATCGTCGAGCGTGCGAGCCGTGATTTGCGCGGCGACATCGTCGAACATGTTCCGCTCAGTCACCGGCTGACGATAGGCGATCTGCTGCGGGTGCAGCGCTGGAAGGAGCAGGCGGAGAAGGCCTACGACCTGTATCGCGCCGGCCGCGTGGTGATCAACCCGCTGGATGCGCTGATCGGCGAGGCCTGGCGACAGCTGCGCAACCGCGGCTTCGGCCTGGCGAGGGTCGAGTTGCATCGCTGGCTGTTGCGCGCCTACGTGCGAAAAGTCGGTTTCTATGCGATCGATCTATACAGCGGCCGGCTGCCGCTGGACGAAGCGGAAGCCGGCCGGCCAGCCAGCGCTGCGGGCGAACGGCCGGCTTCGGCGCAGTCGGGCGAACCCGAGTCAGGGGACGTGCTCGCACCGTTGTCCATCGTCGTGCTCGGTCGCGCCGGTGCCGGCAAGTCCAGCCTGATCAATGCGCTGTTTGGGCGTCTGACCGCTGCCACCGACGTATTGCCAGGTTCTTCACCCGGCGTGCGGGCCTATGAGCTCGCACGGGAGGGTTTCACCCGTGCGCGGGTGTTCGACACCCCGGGTTGCGACGGCGAGGATGTTGATCCGACGGTATTGCAGCGCTTGGTCGATGAAGCCGATCTGGTGCTGTGGGCGAGCATGGTGACCCGGCCCGATCGCGCCACCGAACGGGCGATGCTCGATGATTTGCGCTCGCGTTCGGCCGGGCGTCGCAATCGCAGGCCGCCGCCGTTCATCGTTGTCGCAACCGGCATCGACCACCTCCGCCCGGCGGCCGAATGGACACCGCCCTATGACCTCGAAGCGGCATCCCGGCCCAAGGCGGTGTCCATCCGTGCCGCGGTCGAGGCGCTTGCGCTCGATCTCGACATCGAACTGATCAAGGTGGTGCCGGTGTGTCTGGCCGAGGGTCGCGAGTACAACGTCGACGATGGCGTGTGGTCGAGCATGCTGGCGGTGCAGGACGAAGCCCTGCGGGCCCGCCTGTTGCGCTGCCTCGAGAAACGTCGTCAGGACGAGAACTGGGCGTTGATGATGCGCCAACTCCGCGCTGCCGGACGCCTGCTGGGCGCACTGCCCGAGCGCCTGGTCGATCAGTTGCGACGCTGAGGACCGCCGAGACGCCGACAGGTGAGCGGAACCGCCTCGATCATGCCATCGCTGCCGGTGTAGCAAAGCGATGCGATTGCGCGCGAATTGACCCAAGCGTCGCACAGCGTCCAGGAGCCGCGCAGACCCTCGTAGGCCAGGGCCTCCGGGTGGCGGGCAGCGAAGTCGACGATACGGACTTCGCCGTCGGCGCCGGACAGGGTTTCGATGCGGACCTCGCGCGCCGCCAGATCCGCCGAGGTGTCCGAATGCCCGGCCGGGAAGCGCGCGGTCTCCGGCTGCCCCGGCGTCGGCCACAGAAAGGCCGGGGTAACGATCGTGAGCGCTGTCTGCCACAGCCAGGCCGAGGTCCTAGAGTTCGTCACGCAATCCGGCCAGAAGATGTGACAAGGACACCTCGAACCGGCGGATGCCGATCTCGGGCGCCTCGCTGCGGCACAAGGCAAACGAGGCTGCCAGCCTTCCCGGGGCGGCGCCATCCGCCAGCGCCAGGCGCAGGCACACCTGCTGTCCCTCGTCCGGCACTGCGTGGCCGGGCCTCGCGTCGAACCCGAATCGCATGCACATGAGCTGCTGGTTCGGCGCCATGGAGCGCCAGCGACTTCCGTTGCGGTTGCAATACGCGCCATTGACATTTATATTTGATACTGATTCCCATTAACACTTAAGATTATCTTCGCATCCGCCCGTGAGCAACTCGGAGTACACGTCCCCACCTTCCGTAGAGTTCCTGTACCTCGACCATCACCACTGGCTGCAAGGCTGGTTGCGGCGGCGGCTGGGCAATG
>CAYTAY010000059.1:12551-16855 GCA_964435845.1 uncultured Azoarcus sp. | reverse complement strand
AGCGAACATGAGCCAGAAGCCCACGCGAGCCCCGGTGCGCAATGAAGCGAACAACGGCTTGAAGAACGAGCCGGGCACGATCGCTATGGCACGCACCCGGGATCCGCATTCGGCAACTGCCCAGTTTTTCATCAACCTGGTCGCGAACGCGGCACTCGACTACCCTTCCTTCGACGGCTATGGCTACGCGGTCTTCGGTCGCGTCACGGAGGGCTTCGACGTCGTCCAGTCGATCGCGCACGTCGCCACCGGCACGGTCGGCCCTTTCGAGAACGTGCCGCGCGAACCAGTCACCATCGATTCCGTTCGCATCGTCGAACGCTAACATCAGGAAAAACACAATGACCGTTCGACTTCACACCAGCTTCGGTGCAATTACCCTGGAACTCGACGCTGAAAAGGCACCCGAGACCGTCAAGAACTTTCTCGCCTACGTTCAGGCCGGGCATTATGACAACACCATTTTCCATCGTGTCATCGACGGCTTCATGATCCAGGGAGGTGGTTTCGAGCCCGGCATGAATCAAAAGCCGACCGGCGAACCGGTGCGCAACGAGGCAGACAACGGCCTGAAGAACCGCGCTGGCACGATCGCCATGGCGCGCACCCAGCAGCCCCACTCGGCCACCGCGCAGTTCTTCATCAACGTCGCGGACAACGCGTTCCTGGATCACCGCGCACCGGACGCCCAGGGCTGGGGTTACTGCGTGTTCGGCGCAGTCACGGAAGGCATGGACGTGGTTGACCGAATTCGCTCGGTCAAGACCGGCTCCAAGGATTTCCATCAGGACGTGCCGGTCGAGGACGTCGTGATCGAGCGCGCCGAGATCGCCTGATCCGGCCCGGCGGCTCGTGAAGATTCACTTCATCGCGGATCTGCATCTGTGCGAGGAGGAGCCCGCCACCTTGCGGGCTTTCATCGAATACCTCGCCGGTCCGGCACGCACGGCCAACACACTGTACATTCTCGGCGACCTGTTCGAGTACTGGGCCGGTGACGATGACGACACCCCGCTGATTCGTCAAGTCGGAGACGCTCTGTCAGCACTCGCTGCCTCAGGCACTGGGCTTCGCTTCATGGCAGGCAATCGCGATTTTCTGATCGGTCAGGACTTTGCTTCGCGCTGCGGGATGCGTCTGCTGCCAGACCCCAGCCGGCTGGTGGTCGACGGACGGCAAGTCCTTCTGACGCACGGCGATGCATTATGCACCGACGATACCGACTACCTGCAATACCGCAGCCAGGTTCGCGATCCGGCATGGCAAAAAGCCTTCCTCGTCAGGCCGCTCGCCGAGCGCAAGGCCTTCATCGCGTCGCTGCGCGCATGTAGCCGAGAAGCCAACGCGAAAAAGCGCCCCGAGATCATGGACGTCAGCCACGATGCCGTCGCGCAGTTGCTGCGCACCAGCGACTACCCGGTGCTGATCCATGGGCACACACACCGCCCGGCACGACACGAACATCTCGTCGATGGACGCACATGCGAGCGCTGGGTGCTGGCCGACTGGGAGGGGCAGGCTCACTATCTCGAATGGTCTTCGGGTACGGGGATTGCACGCACCCGGCCTCGCGCGACTTGAACCTTACGCGTGCGCCATGGCGGACGAGAACAGGACCTGGCTCAGGCTCCCAGGCCAGCGATCAAGTCGCGCTTCAGATCCTCGACTGATTCCAGTCCAACCGCGATACGAACAAGCCCCTCAACGATACCAGCGGCAGCGCGCGCCTCGGCCGTCAGACGCCCATGGGTGGTGGACGCGGGGTGCGTGATCGTAGTCCGGGTATCGCCCAAATTGGCGGTAATCGACATCGTGCGGCAGGCGTCGATGACCCGCCAGGCTGCGTCACGTCCGCCTTCCACCTCGAAACTGACGATCGCGCCCCCCAGCCGTTGCTGACCGATAGCGAGCCTGTGCTGGGGATGGGATTCGAGCCCGGGGTAATAGACCCGCCGGACACCGGCCTGCGACTCCAGCCACGAAGCCAGTGCCAGCGCGTTGGCGGATTGGGCTTCCATGCGCAGCTTCAAGGTTTCCAGCCCCTTGAGAACCACCCAGGCATTGAATGGGGAAATGCACGGCCCGGCGGTGCGCAGGAATTTGAAGACCTCCTCCATCACCGGCTTGCTGCCGACCACCGCTCCACCAAGGACCCGCCCCTGTCCATCGAGATATTTGGTTGCCGAATGCACGACGACATCCGCACCGAGCACTAGCGGCAGTTGCAGGGCAGGTGTGCAAAAACAGTTGTCCACCGCGAACAGCGCGCCTGCGGAGTGGGCGATCTCGGCCACCGCGGCAATATCGACGATCTCGGTCAGCGGGTTGGAAGGTGTCTCGACGAAAAACAAGCGCGTGTTCGGCCGCAGCGCCGCACGGAAAGCATCGAGATCGCTGGCCGGCACGAAGGTCGTCTCGATACCGAACTTCGGCAGGATGCCCCCAAGCAACTGCTGCGAGGCCCCGAACAATCCATTGCTTGCCACCACATGCTCGCCCGACTTCATCGTCCCCATGAGCAATGACAGAATGGCAGACATGCCTGACGACGTAGCCACACAGGCTTCTCCACCTTCGAGCGCGGCGAGTCGATTCTGCATCATGGTCACCGTCGGATTGGAGAAGCGCGCGTAGACGTTCCCCTCCTCGTCACCGGAGAAACGAGCAGCGGCCTGCGCCGCGCTCTCGAAGACGAAGCTGGAGGTCAGGAACAGGGCTTCGCTGTGCTCGCCGAACTGGCTGCGCTCGGTCCCGGCGCGGATGGCGAGGGTATCGAAATCGGCTTGGCTCATTCTCTGTCGACCCCTTACTGCTCGCCGCTGGTCACGAGATTAAGGTCGAGCTGACCGCCCTCGCCGTCATCTCCGGCACGGGCCTGGCCGCGTTGATTCTCGACCCCGTAAAGATATTCGTCGGTGATGTCGCCTGTCACGTAACAGCCATCGAAGCAGGAGGTTTCGAAATGGCTGATTGCCGGGTTGATCGCCCGAACCGAGGCCTTGAGGTCGTCGATATCCTGGTAAAACAGACCGTCTGCGCCGATCTCGCGACATATCTCATCTCCGCTGCGACCGGAGGCGATCAGCTCACCCTTCGTCGGCATGTCGATACCGTAGACGTTGGCATGGCGAACCGGGGGCGCAGCCGAGGCGAGGTAAACCTGCTTCGCACCTGCCTCTCTCGCCATGCTCACGATCTCGCGGCTTGTCGTACCCCTCACGATCGAGTCGTCGACCAGCAGCACGCGCTTGCCCTTGAACTCCAGCGGTATCGTGTTGAGCTTCTGGCGTACCGATTTGCGCCGCACGGACTGCCCCGGCATGATGAAGGTCCGGCCGATGTAGCGATTCTTGACGAAACCCTCGCGGTAAGGCAGACCCAGGCGGGTGGCCATCTCCATCGCGGACGGGCGACTGGAATCCGGGATCGGGATCACCACGTCGATTTCGAGTTGGGGATGGGTGCGACGGAGCTTGTCGGCGAGGAATTCACCCATCTTCACGCGCGACTCATAGACCGAAATGCCATCGATGATCGAGTCCGGTCGCGCCAAATAAACATACTCGAACATGCACGGTGCCTGTACCGTCGCCGGGGCACACTGGCGACTCATGAAGTCGCCGTCGCTGCGAATGAGGATGGCCTCGCCGGGGGCGACATCCCTGAGCATCTCGTAGCCCAGAACATCGAGCGCCACCGACTCCGACGCAACCAGCCACTCCGCACCCTGATCGGTCCCGTTGCGACCGACCACCAGCGGACGAATGCCGTGAGGATCACGGAACGCGAGTAGACCGAAACCAGCAATCAGCACAACCGCGGCATAGGCACCGCGACACCGCCGATAAACATTGGCTACGGCGCGGAACACCGCATCGGCATCGAGCTTGAAACCATTGGCAGCCGCCTGAAGCTCGTGCGCAAGCACATTCAGGAGAACCTCGGAGTCCGAGTCGGTGTTGATGTGACGCAGATCCGAAAGGAATATCTCGCGCTTGAGCTCGTCTGCATTGGTCAGATTGCCGTTGTGCGCCAGCAGCAAGCCAAACGGCGAGTTAACATAGAAAGGCTGGGCCTCGGCGGGGTTGCAAGCCGATCCGGCCGTCGGGTAACGCACATGGCCAATCCCTACGTTACCAACGAGGTTGCGCATGTTGCGCGTGCGAAAGACATCCCGCACCAGGCCCGGGCCCTTGTGCATGAAGAAACGGCCGCCCTCCGAGGTCGCAATGCCAGCGGCATCCTGCCCCCGATGCTGCAGCACCAGCAGCCCATCGTAGAGGAGTTGATTGACGGGCGAGGTC
>CAYTAY010000059.1:1731-12541 GCA_964435845.1 uncultured Azoarcus sp. | reverse complement strand
AATGATTCCACACATGGCGCTATACCTATCTGAATCGAACGCGTTCGGCCACCGGTTCGGGTAGCCAGGGTTTTGCGGCAATCACCGCAGTCTCAAGAGGGGGAGCGAACAGGGCGTTACTCCACCAGGGCTCGCGGGCCATGCCGGCAAGACCACCGAGCAGAACCAGCACGAACGCGATCGCCACGCCGCGCACGAGACCGAAGAGCGTGCCGAAGAAACGGTCGGTAGGCCCGAGGCCTGCGGCCCTGAGCAACTCTCGCAGCAGGAAGCGTAACACTGCAGCGAGCAATAGTACGCCTGCGAATACCACCGCGAAACCGGCCACATGCCGCCAGCCCGGTTCGGTGATGACGCCGGCGAGCATGTCTGCAGCGCTTCCTGCGTAAAGCCACGCGGCGAGAAGTGCCGCAATCCACGCGACAATCGCGATGATTTCACTGACGAAACCGCGCCACAAACCCACCAGCGCAGACAGCGCAAGCACACCGAGAAAGATGTAGTCGAACACCGTCATGCCGGACGAAGACCGCAGCGGAGAGAGGTGGAAGCCTGATCGGGCACGAAAACCATGTCGGCTAGCCTCAGCGTGCGATCACGACACCGGGGCGACCGGCAGCGTTCAAGCGGGCTTCGGCACGTTCCGCTTCCTGCCTGGAGGCATAGGGGCCGACTCGGACACGATTCACTCCGCCGGCCTGCTCGATCACTGCACTGAACCCACTCGAGACCAGTTCCTGACGCAGCGACTCGGCCTTGTCGCGCTCACCGAAGGCTCCCACCTGGACCATGAATCCGCCACTGGCCGGCGGCGTGGCACCCATGCGCCCTTCGAGGATCGCCTGAACACGGGCGGCTTCGTCGAGAACAGTTGCCGGCGGTGGTGGCGCGGGCGCCTCAGGCGCCGCTGGGCGCACGGGCGCTGGTGCCGGAGCAGTTGCGGTTGGAGGTTCGGGCGCGGTTGCAGTCGGAGGAGGCCCAACTGGGACTCCCTCTACAACGGTGAGCGCCGGGATTTCCTCGGCCTCCAGTTCGGGCAGCTCGTCAGGCAGGATGATCAACTCTTCGTTCTCGGTAAGGCCCAGCGCACGGCCGCCGATGGGCCTGGCGAGCGCGGCGTCAGCCGCGCGATCCGGTATCGTGACCTGGATGTCGTGTGCCGGCAGGCCCGGCTCATCATCCATGATCATCGGCAAGATCAGTGCTGCCAACAAGGCGAGTGCCGCCGCCCCGACCAGCCGACGACGGGAGCGTTTCTTGAATTCTAGATTGTCGTTGTCAGCCACGCGCGTTCTTTTTGCCTTCGCACTCGAGCAATTCGAGCACGTCCGCGACAGTCAGGAACGATCCAAAAACTACGATTCTATCACTCTCATCGGCTGCTTTCCGCGCTGCATCAAACGCCTGGGCGGACGACTCGAAGCAGGCTTCGACATCGGCACCGGCTGCTCGCAACCTCGCGGCCAGATCGGCGCAGTCAAGCCCTCGCGGCCCCTCCAGCGAGGCCGCGTACCAGTGATCGACACGCCCCCGCAACAACGCGGCGATCTGTTCCACATCCTTGTCGGCAAGCATGCCGACGACACACCAGGTTTCGGGATAGAAACCCATGTTCGAAAGGTTCTCGGCAAGCACCCCGGCCGCCTGGGGGTTGTGCGCCACATCGAGAACCACGGCCGGCCTTCCGGGCACGACCTGAAAGCGCCCCGGCAATTCGACCAGCATCAGTCCCTGGCGGATTGCCTGCATCGACACCGGGATTCGGTCACGCAGCAGATCGAGGGCGGTGAGTACCGAAGCCGCATTCAACAGCTGATTCGCACCGCGCAGCGCGGGATAGGCCAGACCGCCACGCTTGACCAGCCCGCCAACACTGCCCGGGGCCTCGTAGCGCCAGTAGCCCCACTGCTGCCGGTCACCGCCAAAACCGAAATCGCGACCGCTGATCCACAGCGGGGCGCCAATTGCCTCCGCGTGCGCGAGCAGGCTTTCCGGCGGCATGGGATCGCCACAGATCGCCGGCCTGCCGGCGCGGAACACCCCGGCTTTCTCGAAGCCGATCTCGTCCCGGGTGTTGCCTAGATAGGCCATGTGATCCATCGCGACACTGGTGACAATGGCACAATCGGCATCGACGATGTTGACTGCGTCAAGCCGGCCACCCAGGCCCACCTCGAGAATCACCACCTCGGGCGCAAAGTCACAGAATACCTTCCATGCTGCGAGCGTGCCGTGCTCGAAATAGGTCATCGGCGTTTTGCCGCGTGCCGATTCGACCGCCTCGAAGGCGGCCACCAAGGTTTGCTCGTCGACTTCGTGCCCATTGAGTCGCACCCGCTCGGTGTAACGTAACAGATGCGGCGAGGTATAGAGGCCAACGCTATAGCCGGAGGCGAGCAGGATGGCCTCGAGCATCGCACAGGCTGAACCCTTGCCGTTGGTACCCGCAACCGTGATCACGGTGCCGCCGAGCGTGGCATCAAGCCGTTCGAACACCTCCCCGACCCGCTCGAGTCCGAGCCGAATCGTCTCGGTATTTCGCGACTCCAGTCGCTCGAGCCACGCTTCAAGATCGGTCACGCGCGCCTCAAGCCTCGAGCGCGTGCTGCTGGGTGAGCATGCTGATCAACACCGAAATTCGCTCACGCATCTCGCGTCGGTCGACAATCATGTCGATGGCACCCTTCTCCAGCAGGAACTCCGCACGCTGAAAACCCTCCGGGAGTTTTTCGCGAACTGTCTGTTCGATGACGCGTGGCCCGGCGAATCCCACCAGGGCCCCCGGCTCAGCCAACACGACGTCGCCCATGAACGCGAAGCTCGCCGACACGCCGCCCATGGTCGGATCGGTCAGCACGGTGATAAAGGGCAAACGACGGCGTGCCAGACGGGTGAGCCCCGCGGTGGTCTTTGCCATCTGCATCAGCGACAACAGGCCCTCCTGCATCCGCGCTCCGCCCGAGGCGGTGATACAGATAAACGGCACGCACCGCTCTTCCGCCACCTTCACGCCCCGGATGAAGCGCTCGCCCACGACCGACCCCATGGAGCCACCGAGAAACTCGAACTCGAAACACGCCACCACAACCGGCTGAGCGAGAATCGAACCGCTCATGACGACAAGCGCATCCTCCTCCCCGGTATCGCCCTTGGCACTCGACAGCCGTTCGGTGTACTTGCGCGTATCCTTGAACTTGAGCGGATCCATCGGCACGACCGATGCACCGATTTCCTCGCGCCCATCGGCATCGAGCAAGAAATCCAGCCTGGCGCGGGCGCGCAGACGAAGATGGTGGCTGCACTTCGGACAGACCGCCTGATTGCCTTCGAGATCGGATCTGTACAGCACCGCCTCGCACGAGGGGCATTTACTCCACAGCCCTTCGGGAATGGATTTTCTGACCGCAGATTCATCCTTCTTGATACGCGGTGGCAGGAGTTTCTTCAACCAACTCATCAACGAACTCCTTCTAAGGTATCGAGCGCATCTCGGATACCATGGATGAACGACTCCACGCGCGCGCATACTTCCTCACGCGGGCTGCTCTCGATCTCCTCGATGATACGGCTGCCGATGACCACTGCATCCGCTACCGCCCCGATACGGGCAGCAGTCTGCGCATCGCGAATGCCAAAACCGACGCCGACCGGCAAGCCGATACGCTCGCGAATACGGGGAATGCGCGCGCAAACCTCATCCAGATCCAACGTCGCCGACCCGGTGACGCCCTTGAGCGACACGTAGTAGATATAGCCGCTGCCGGCCGCTGCCACATCGTCGAAGCGCTCGTCGGAAGAGGTCGGCGCCAACAGAAAGATCGGATCAATCCCCCCGTGGCGCGCGGCCGACGCGAAGGCCTTGCATTCTTCCGGGGGGTAATCGACCACCAGCACGCCATCGACGCCCGCCGCCGCGGCCTGCTCCACGAAAGCTTCGGCACCCATCGCTTCGATGGGGTTGGCGTAACCCATGAGCACCACCGGCGTCTTGTTGTCGGACTCCCGAAAGGCACGGACAATCGCGAGCACCTTGCGCATGCTCATGCCGCCGGCCAAGGCACGCTCCGAAGCACGCTGGATGGTCGGACCATCCGCCATCGGATCGGAGAAAGGCACACCCAGTTCGATGATGTCGGCGCCGCCGCGCACCAGCGCCTGCATGATCGGAACCGTCAAGTCGGCGCTCGGATCACCGGCGGTCACGAAAGGGATCAGCGCGCGCCGACCTTCGGCGCGGCGTTGCTTGAAAACGGAGTCTATTCTGGACATGGAATGCTTCGACGGTAGCTTGCCGGTCGGACGCTGAGCGCCCGCCTCAAAACTGGATGCCGGAGTGCTCGGCAACGGTGTGCATGTCTTTGTCACCGCGCCCGGACAGATTGACCAGCAGCACGCGATCCTTGTCCAGGGTCGGAGCGAGCCGGGCGGCGTAAGCCAGGGCATGCGCGGTTTCCAGCGCCGGGATGATGCCTTCGTAGCGGCACAGGTCATGAAAAGCCTGCAGCGCCTCGGCGTCGGTCACGCCGACATATTCGGCCCGACCGCAGTCCTTTAGCCAGGCGTGTTCCGGACCCACTCCGGGATAATCCAGACCCGCCGAGATGGAGTGCGTCTCGATGATCTGCCCGTCCTCGTTCTGAAGGAGATAGGTTCGATTGCCGTGGAGCACGCCAGGACGCCCGGCGCTCAGACTGGCCGAATGACGACCGGTCTCGATGCCCTCGCCCGCCGCTTCGACGCCCACCAGGCGAACGTCGCCATGACTGACGTAGGGGTGGAAGATACCCATCGCGTTCGAGCCACCACCGACGCAGGCAATGACATAGTCGGGCTGGCGGCCGGTCATCTCCGGCATCTGCTCGATGCACTCCGCCCCGATGACCGACTGGAAATCCCGCACCATCATCGGGTACGGATGGGGGCCGGCCACGGTACCGATGATGTAGAAAGTGTTGTGAACGTTGGTCACCCAGTCCCGCATGGCTTCGTTGAGCGCATCCTTCAGGGTTCGCGAACCGGACCCGACCGGCACCACCGTCGCGCCCAGCAGCTTCATGCGATAGACGTTAGCGGCCTGGCGACGCACGTCTTCGGCGCCCATATAGACCACACACTCCATGCCGTAGCGCGCGGCAACCGTCGCGGTGGCGACACCGTGCTGTCCCGCACCCGTCTCGGCAATGACGCGGGGCTTGCCCATCTTGCGGGCGAGCAAGGACTGGCCGATGCAGTTGTTCACCTTGTGCGCACCGGTGTGATTGAGATCTTCCCGCTTCAGATAGATCTGGGCACCACCGAGCAGCTTGGACCAGCGCTTGGCGTGATAGATCGGGCTCGGGCGGCCGACGTAGTGTTTGAGTTCGTAGTGGAATTCGGCCATGAACTCCGGGTCTTTGCGACATGCCTCATAAGCCAGACGCAGTTCCTCGATGGCCGGAATCAGAGTTTCGGCTACAAAGACGCCACCATAGGGACCAAAGTGGCCACTGGCATCGGGCATCGCGGGAGAATCAGCCATCTGCATCACGAACTCCTTGCACGAACGCAGCAATGCGCGCCGCATCCTTGATTCCCTTGGCCGACTCAACGCCGCTTGAGACATCGACCGCCCAAGGTCTTACGCGTTTGACCGCGTCGCATACATTTTCGGGTGACAAGCCACCTGACAGCACCATCGGTCTGCCCAGATCCACCGGGATCAGATCCCAGTCGAAGGTCTTGCCGCCACCTCCATAACCATCCACGAACGCATCGAGCAGAATGCCCGCGGCCGATGGGTAGGAAGCCGCGAATTCTACCAGATCGACACCCGGCCGCATTCGGGCAGCTTTCAACCAAGGCAGACCAAAACCCTCGCAAACGGCGACATGCTCCTCGCCATGGAACTGCAGCATCTGCAGCGGCACCTCGTCCAGCACTGCTCGAACGAAATGAGGATCAGGCTCGACGAACAGCCCGACAATCGTGACGAAGGGCGGGATCAGGCGAGCCAAATCCGCGGCTCGGGTCGGTTCGACATAACGCGGGCTCGGCGCATAGAACACGAGGCCGATCGCGTCGGCGCCCGCCTCCACGGCGGCCACCACATCTCGCTCGCGGCTCAGACCGCAGATCTTGATTCTCGTTCGCTTCATGGATGAATGTGTGAAACGCCGCCGTGATCAGGCATCGGCAGTCGGGGCCTCGCGATAATACGCCCATTGCCCGGCAGCGGCCAACGGTCGGCGTAATCGACCCCACACAGATACAGGCCATCGGCCGGAAAAGTCGGCGCGGCCACGCTTCTGTCACCGTTGGCGAGGATCGCTTTCATCCATTCCGCCGGCTTGGCCCCCTTGCCGATATACACGAGCGCACCAACAAGATTGCGCACCATATGATGCAGGAAACCGTTGGCATGAAAATCGAACAACAGATAGTCTCCGTCGCGCGACACTTCCGCACTGTGCATGAGACGTATCGGGGTCTTGGCCTGACAACCGGCGGCACGAAACGCCGTGAAATCGTGCCAGCCAATCAGATGACGCGCGGCTTCGGCCATCGCCTGCACATCGAGATAGACGTGAAACCAGCCCACTCGCCTGGCGAGCAACGCCGGGCGCACCGATGCATTGAGCAGCACGTATCGGTAACGCCTCGCCTCGGCGATATAACGCGCATGAAAGCTCTCATCAACCGTCACCGCCCATAGAACCGCCACGTCAGGCGGCAAGAGGCTGTTGACACCGCGCACCCAACTGACACTTCGCCTGACGACGCTGGTATCGAAATGTGTGACTTGCGCAGTGGCATGCACACCTGCATCGGTGCGGCCTGCGCAATGTAAGCGCACCGGGTGCCCGGCGATGACACCGATTGCACGCTCGAGGTGATCCTGAACGGTGCGCCCGTGCTTCTGGCTTTGCCAACCCTCGAAGGCATCGCCGGCGTACTCCACTCCAAGCGCGATTCTCATAAAGCAATCCAGAGCGACACGAGAACGGCCACGCCAAGAGCCAGGATGACCCAGTCCCGCGCCTGAAACGGCTCGACCGGCATGTGCACCGGTTCGAGTGTGGTCTCATCGTTGGAAGAGGTCAGCCACTTCTTCCAGCCACCGCTCCCCTTGCCCTCGACGAATTCGAGAACGAGCAGCGTACGCACCGCAATCCGGCCCGCAGGCAAGCCCACACGCTCGAACGGCTGCAACAGCGCATACAAGGCGCCGACCAGACGGGAAGCCGACAGGTGCTGCATGAGTAGCGCGACACACAGGACCACGGCGACCACCCGCCCCGCGTGCTCGAAAGCCAGCATCGATCCCTCGAGGGTTGGACTCACGGACGGAAAATCCACCCACACGCGAGTTCCAGGCGTGAACCATGCGAAAAGCA
Organism: uncultured Azoarcus sp.; assembly: GCA_964435845.1. Lineage (GTDB taxonomy): Bacteria > Pseudomonadota > Gammaproteobacteria > Burkholderiales > Rhodocyclaceae > Azoarcus_F. The sequence continues at coordinate 5,168 of CAYTAY010000059.1, read as the reverse complement.
CGATGATGGCCAGAAGCAGCATGCGAACTCGCCGCACCAGCCGGATTGCACGCGCGCGCGCGAAAACCATGCACGCCAGACCCAGAAGCAAAATCAGCCAACCGAGCCAGTGGGGCGGCAGGCGTTGCATCAACGCGACCGCACCCAACCACAGAAAGATCAAAAGCCCACCGTGCATGAATCTGGAACCAGCATAAGAGAAACCCCGGCCCTTGCGAGGACCGGGGTTTTCATCAATCTACCAATCGGAGTGCTGTCAGCCAAGCCTTTCGAGCAGCCGCTGAGCAGCCTCGCGCTGGTTCGGCGAACCCTCTTTCAAGACCTCCTCGATCAGCTCGCGGGCGCCATCCTTGTCACCCATTTCATCGTAGGCGCGGGCAAGATCGAGTTTGGTGTCCACTTCCTGGATGACATCGGGAGACGGCATTTCAAGCGCATCGGCGCCAACCCGCTGATCGGCAGCAGCAGTCTCCGCTCCATCCGCAGGCAATTCGACGTCGAGATCAAGATCGATATTGGAGAGATCCACCGCGGGCACCTCGAGCCCAGGCTCGGAGCCCACATCGGGTGTATCCAGATCGAAATCGAAATCGAGCAGGCTGTTGTCGAAGCCGGTCTTCTCGAGATCCACCATTGGCTCATCCTGGCCGCCGCCCTCGGCTTCCAAAGCGTTACGCAGATAGTCATCGGCCAAAACCGTGGCGTCAAGATCACTATTCGACCCAGGACCGATTTTGGCAGTATCGATAGTCTGACCGGCATCGGCTGCATCACCCTCGGCAAGTTCCAGGTCGAACTCGTTACCGATCACGGTGGCCTTGAGCGACTCGTCCGCGCTGGGCTGGGCCCCGGCACGCGGCTCGTCAGTCATGCGCTCGGCCGCCTCGATGTCGAACTGACTCGCGACCACGGTTTGATCCAGGCTCTTGCGATCGATCTGCGGCATCTGCTCACCGCCAAGCTCGAGATCGAACTCCAACGGCGGCTCGAAGTCGCCGGATACTGTTTCCATCGGCTCGGTCGCGGCCCCCTGGTCCTCGCCGGCTGCTGCCGGCGGGAGGTCGTCGCCGCCGAGATCGAAGTCGAGCACTGAGAAATCGACTTCCTCGACGGCTTCCTCGGGCGTATTCTCGGGGTCAACCGCCTCGAGCGCGCTGGTCACGTCTTCCTCTGTGCCCCGCTCCATCGCCTCATCGAGACGGGACAGATCACCGGCCGGCATCGTCCAGGTGTCCTTCAACTGGGAGTCGCTGGGCTCGACCGGCAAGGAAGTCGTAAAATCGAGTTCGCTCAATTCGTTGCTTCGCTCGGCGAGCAGCGGTTGGTCGCTGGGAGCAGGTTCGGCCACCGCCGAATCATCGGCGGCGGCACTGGCGGACAGCCCGGCTGCAACCCCCGCCGCAGCCAACCCCCCGGCCGCGGCACTCGCCCGTGAGGCCTCGCTGCCTGAAGGTGCCTGCCTCGAAGGCGTCTCGGCGCCATCCGTGCCGGCAAGAGGACCCGCCTTGTACAACGGATTATCCGGGTCGAGCTTGCGCCCAAGTTCGGCGGTCTTCTCCCAATCTGGGCCACGTCCTCCGGTACGCGAGTAAAGGTCGGCGGCAACCGACTCGAACTGCCGTGGGCTCTGACGCTGAGCGTAGATCTCGAGCAGCTTGAGGTAGACCGCGGTACGCGAGGCGTCGGCCTTGAGTGCGTCAAGCAGTATCTCTTCAGCCTGTGCGTCGCGACCATAGGCCATATAGACATCGGCTTCGGCCACCGGGTCAACGCCCTCGTCAGCATCGATCGACGACAGGCCAGAATGACTGAAATCAGTGTGCAGGAGACTGCTGCTGCCGGTGTCTACACTCTGGCCGCCCTTGTCGCCGAACATCGAATGGCCTGAGGCCGGGGCCTCGCTCAACTGTGCGGGCATCTGCGAAGGCTCTTCAGCCTTGCGCTTCTGGCGGATGCGGTAACCGGCATAGCCAAGCAGCAGGACCAGGATACCTCCACCAGCGGCAAGAAGCGGGGGGTCCTGCAGAATCGTCTGCAGAAAGGTGGGCTGCGGCGCAAACGGATCGGAAGCCGGTGCGGGTGCGGGCGGTTCCGCGGCAGCTGCGGCCGGCGGCTCTGCCGCAGGCGGTGCGACCGCTTCGGTTTCAGCAACCGTTGCCGCTGCTTCAGCGATATCGGCTGGCGTTTCTTCCGCCATCTCCGCATCCGCGAGCAGGGCATCGAGGTCGGGAAGATCAACCAGATCCGCCTCCGCGATATCGGCCGGAGCCTCGACCGGTGCACCGGTCTCGGCCTCGACTGGAAGCGCCTGCGCCACCGGCTCGGTTACGCCGGCTGTAGTCAGCTGCTCCTGCATTTGGGCAAGCGCCGCGTTACGCAACTCGATCAAGCCCTGCAGATCACGAATACTCTGCTCGAGATCGCTGAGGCGCTCGTAGGCCTCTTCCAGTGACCGTTCGCGCGCCACGAGTTCTTCTTCGAGCGCCTGAAGCCGTGCCACGCGGCCTTCGTCTGCACCTTCTTGAGCGGCACCGGAGACCTCGACACGATCCCGGGGCGGCTCGGCTGCTTCGGGCTCGGCCACCCGCGCGACGATTTGTCCGACCTGCTCGCGGGTTTCTGCCGGCGCGGGTTCGGCGGGACGCGCAGCGACCGCAGTCGCCAGTCCCCGCCGGTAAGCTTCGAAGTCAGTCGTTTGCGCCACCACTTCGCGGCGGGCGTCCGCCGCGGCAATACCCTGCACCGTGGCGCTGTCGGGCATCGTGAGAATGGCGCCTGCGCGCAGACGGTTGATGTTGCCATCGGCGAATGCAGCCGGATTTTGCCGCAACAACGCAATCATCATCTGTTCGACGGTTGTGTCGGCCGGCCGGTTACGAGTCGCGATTCGGTGCAGGGTATCCCCACGGGCGACCTGGTACTGCCCACCGGCAAAGGTGGCGACCGCAGGGGGTGCCGGAGCAGTTGCGGGTCGCGGCGCTGCCGCGGGCGCTGCAGCCGGACGCTCTATCGTCGCCGCAGCAACCGGGGGGCGAGCGAGATCAACCGGGTCGAGCAGGAAGGTATATTGACGCAGCAAACGACCCTCTGCCCAGTTAAGCTCGACGAGCATCTCCAGAAAGGGGTCGTCGATCGGACGATCGCTGGTCACGCGCACAACCGAACGGTTTCCGCGGGTCTCGATCGTGAAATTCAACGCCGACATAATGGGCGAATAGCCGACGTTGGCGCGGGCGAAGGCATCCGGAGGCGCGATCCGCGCCGACAGCGTGCGAAGCTCCTCGGGTGTCGCCTGAACTTCGATCTCGGCTCGCAGCGGTTGCCCAAGCCCGCTCAGTACATTGAGGCCGCCCAGTCCGGCAGCAAAACTACCCACGGGAAGCGTTGCGATCGCAGTCGCGACCAGCGTTGCCTTTAGCGTCGTTTTCATAGATGTC
>CAYTAY010000059.1:0-1695 GCA_964435845.1 uncultured Azoarcus sp. | reverse complement strand
AGCATTTTCTTGAGCTTTTGACAGCAATTCTTTATTTAATATGGAACTTCTTGGACTGTAGACGTCACTTCGCGCACAAACTTTAACCTCGAACTGCAGACCCGTTCTGGCGCCGGTGTAAACCAGAACAAAGGCCGCTGCGAGCGGCCTTTGTCGAGGCGTTGGATCAGGCGTCCAGGAGAATCCTGAGCATGCGCCGCAGCGGCTCGGCTGCCCCCCAGAGCAGTTGGTCGCCGACTGTGAAGGCGCCCAGGTATTCCGGCCCCATCGCAAGTTTGTGCAAGCGGCCGACCGGTATGGTCAGCTTGCCGGTCACCGCAGCAGGTGTCAGTTCGCGCTCGGTGATCTCACGCTCGTTGGGCACCACACGCACCCAGTCGTTGTCCCCGGCGATAATCTCCGACACCTCGTCGAGGGGGACATCCTTTCTGAGCTTGATCGTCAGGCCCTGCGAATGGCAGCGCATCGCTCCGATGCGAACGCACAGACCGTCGATCGGGATGCTTCCCTCGCTACGGAACGCAGGCCGGCCCAGGATCTTGTTGCACTCGGAGCCACCCTTCCATTCCTCCTTGGACTGGCCGTGCTCGACCGGCACGTCGATCCAGGGGATCAGGCTGCCTGCCAAAGCCGCGCCACGGAAATTCTTTACCGGGAAGTCCGCTGAACGCATGGTTTCACTTACCTTGCGATCGATATCGAGGATCGCAGCAGCCGGGTCGGCGAGCTCGGTCTTGACCGCATCGTGCAGCGCGCCCATCTGCGACAGGAGCTCGCGCATGTTTTGCGCACCGGCACCCGAAGCAGCCTGGTAAGTCATTGCCGAGATCCATTCGACCAGGTCGTGACGGAACAGCCCACCGAGGCCCATCAGCATCAGCGACACCGTGCAGTTGCCACCGATCCAGTCACGACCACCATTGGCGAGCGCCTTCTTGATGACGTTCATATTGACTGGATCGAGCACGATCACCGACTCGTCGGCCATGCGCAGCGCGCTGGCGGCGTCGATCCAGTGGCCGTTCCAGCCAGCGGCACGCAGTTGCGGATACACCGCCTTGGTGTAGTCACCGCCCTGGCAGGTTATGACGATATCGCATGCCTTTAGCGCTTCGACGTTTCCCGCATCCTGCAGCGGCGCACCGGCCTGCTTGCCACCAAAAGCCGGCGCTGCGCCGCCCGCGTTCGAAGTGGAGAAGTAGATCGGTTCGATGTGATCGAAGTCACCCTCCTCGACCATGCGCTGCATGAGAACGGAACCGACCATTCCGCGCCAACCGACCAAGCCTACCTTTGTCATTTGCCTTTCCTCTCGAATCCGTTATTCGTGTTCAGAGCGCCGCCAGAACGGCATCGCCCATTTGCCTCGTGCCGATCCGGGTAGTCCCCGCTTCGAAGATGTCACCGGTGCGATAGCCTTGGGCAAGCACCTTTTTCACCGCGCCTTCGACACGCTGCGCCGCATCTTCGAGCCCGAAGGTATAGCGCAGCATCATCGCCGCCGAGAGGATGGTCGCAAGCGGGTTCGCAACGTCCTTCCCGGCGATATCCGGCGCCGAACCATGCGACGGCTCGTACAGCCCCTTGTTGTTCTCATCCAGCGAAGCGGACGGCAACATGCCTATCGAACCGGTCAGCATGGAGGCCTCGTCCGAGAGAATGTCACCGAACATGTTGCCGGTGACCATCACGTCG
>CAYTAY010000058.1:0-17035 GCA_964435845.1 uncultured Azoarcus sp. | reverse complement strand
CCGTTGACCGCTTGGGTACCCCTCCAAGCGAGAAGCGCCGCACTATAGAGGAGCGGCCAGCGGATGTCAAATTTTTTATCCGAGGTCGCCGCATCGAGCCGGTAGCCCGCAACAAAGCCGGGCACTTTCGGCGGTTCAGGGTATCCATGTATTTGCTGCGCCTGCGGTTTTGATCGCGCTCGAAAGCGGACTCGGCTGGGTACGGAGCCTCGCTCACCAGGCAGGCGTGTTCGGGCAATCGACGCTATGGCAGCCATGGCCCACGAGACGAAGGCTGTCGCGACCGCACCAACACCTCACAGGAGGTTGATTCATGTCTCAGACTATCATGAAATCACACGAAGCGCCTGCTGCAGTGAGCCTCGAAGACAAGTATCTGGTATCAGGCCGGGTTTTTCTCACTGGATATCAGGCCCTGGTCAGACTGTTGATGATCCAGCGTGAGCGCGATCGGGCGGCGGGACTCGATACCGCGGGTTTCGTTTCGGGTTATCGAGGCTCGCCGCTCGGGGGGCTCGACCAGACGCTGTGGAAAGCACGCGAGCATCTCGCCGCTCATGATATCGTCTTCCAGCCAGGGGTGAATGAAGACCTCGCGGCGACGGCCGTTTGGGGCTCGCAGCAGGTTAATCTCTCGCCCCATGCGCGACACCAGGGGGTGTTCGCAATGTGGTACGGCAAGGGGCCGGGCGTCGATCGCTGCGGCGATGTGTTCCGCCACGGCAATGCCGCCGGCAGCTCGAGACATGGCGGGGTACTCGTGGTGGCGGGTGACGACCATGCGGCAAAGTCATCCACCCTGCCGCACCAGACCGATCACTTCTTCAAGTCGATGATGATGCCTGTACTGGCGCCTGCCGGCGTGCAGGAATACATCGATCTCGGTGTGCACGGCTACGCGCTGTCGCGCTACTCGGGGTGCTGGGTCGCGTTCAAAGCGCTCGCCGACACGGTCGAAACCTCCGCGTCGGTCAACGTCGATCCAGAGCGGGTGGGGGTGATCATACCGAACGATTTCGCGCTGCCCGGGGGTGGGCTCAATCTTCGCTGGCCCGACCCGCCGCTGGTGCAGGAACGAAGACTGCTGCATTACAAGCTCTACGCGGCCCTGGCCTATTGCCGCGCGAACCGGCTCAACCGTATCGTCATCGATTCGCCACAGCCCAGGCTCGGCCTCATCACCTCTGGCAAGTCCTACCTCGACGTGCGGCAGGCCTTCGACGATCTCGGCATCGACGACGCGCTGGCCGCCGAGATCGGCATCCGGCTCTACAAGGTCGGCATGGTCTGGCCGCTGGAAGCCGATGGCGTGAGGCATTTCGCCGAGGGTCTTGACGAGATCCTGGTGGTCGAGGAAAAGCGCCAGCTGCTCGAATACCAGCTCAAGGAAGAGCTCTACAACTGGCGCGAAGACGTGCGCCCTCGGGTGATCGGCAAGTTCGACGAGAAAGGCGAATGGGCACGGATCATCCAGATCGATGGCACGGTGGATCATGGTCAGTGGCTGCTGCCGGCCGCCGGCGAACTCACCCCGGCGATGATCGCACGCGTCATCGCCGAACGCATCGGGCGCTTCTTCACCTCCGAGACCATCAAGAGCCGGCTCGCCTTTCTCGAGGCCAAGGAGAAAGCGCTCGCGCAGCGCACCTTCGCCATCGACCGGGTGCCAACCTTCTGCTCCGGCTGCCCGCACAATACTTCGACGCACGTACCCGAGGGCAGCCGGGCGCTGGCCGGCATAGGTTGTCACTACATGGTCACCTGGATGCCGGAACGACGCACCGGCACCTTCACGCAGATGGGCGGGGAAGGCGTGCCCTGGGTCGGCCAGGCGCCCTTCACCAGCGAACAGCACATTTTCGCCAACCTCGGCGACGGTACCTACTTCCACTCGGGACTGCTGGCGATCCGCCAGGCGGTCTCCGCCGGCGTGAACATCACCTACAAAATCCTTTTCAATGACGCGGTGGCCATGACCGGCGGACAGCCGGTCGATGGCGTGCTGAGCGTACCGCGCATCGTCCGGCAACTGCAGGCTGAAGGGGTGGGCAACATCGTCGTCGTCACCGATGGCACCGAGCGCCATTACGGGCCGGCGGACATTCCACATGTGCCGATCCGCCACCGCGACGAACTGGACGCAATTCAACGTGACCTGCGCACCTCGCCGGGGGTCACCGCATTGATCTACGACCAGACATGCGCGGCCGAGAAGCGCCGGCGCCGCAAGCGCGGCCTGTTTCCGGATCCGGCACGCCGCGTGTTCATCAACGAAGCGGCGTGCGAGGGCTGCGGCGACTGCGGCCGCGCAAGCAACTGCATGTCGATCCTGCCGGTCGAGACCGAGTTTGGCCGCAAACGCCAGATCGACCAGTCCTCGTGCAACAAGGACTACTCCTGCCTGAACGGTTTCTGCCCGAGCTTCGTCACCATCGAAGGCGGCGCGGTGCGCAAGGGTCAGGCAATCACTGCGGACGAATCCATGTTCGACGCGCTGCCCATGCCCGAGTTGCCGGGCACCCGACAGCCGTTCGGCATCCTGGTGACTGGGGTCGGCGGCACCGGCGTGGTGACCATTGGCGCGTTGATCGGCATGGCGGCCCACCTCGACGGCAAAGGGGTGACCGTGCTCGACATGACCGGCCTGGCGCAAAAAGGCGGTTCGGTCTTCAGCCACATCCGGCTCGCCGACGACCCGCGGGACCTGCACGCGGTACGCATCGCCACCGGCGAAGCGGACGCGGTCATCGGCGGCGATGTGATCGTGACCGCAAGCACCGACGCGCTCGCCAAGATGGCAGCGGGTCGCACGCGGGTGGTCGTCAACTGCGCCGAGACACCCACGTCCGAATTCACCCGCAACCCCGACTGGCAATTCCCGCTCGACAAGATGCTTGGCAGCATCCGCGAGGCGGTCGTCAGTGACGACTCGTCCGCCGGGGCACTGGACACGCTCGACGCTCAGCAGTTGGCAACACGTCTCATGGGAGACGCCATCACTACCAACCTGTTCCTGCTCGGCTTCGCCTGGCAGCGCGGCATGGTCCCGGTCAGCCACGCAGCACTGATGCGTGCGATCGAGCTCAACGGGGTGGCCATCGAGACCAATCGCAAGGCTTTCCTGTGGGGTCGCCGCGCCGCTCACCGTCTCGACGCGGTCGAACGGTTCGCCAACCCGGCCGAGGTGGTGTCGATCAAGGCACACACGCTCGACGAGACAATACAGACGCGGACCAAGGCCCTCACCGCCTATCAGGACGCGCACTATGCGGCGCGCTATCGCAAACTGGTCGCCAAGGTCCGCGAGGCCGAGCTTCGCATCACCGGTGAGCCGAAATCGACGCGACTCGCCAACGCGGTTGCACGCAATCTGTTCAAGCTTATGGCGTACAAGGACGAGTATGAGGTCGCTCGCCTCTTCAGCGACCCTGCGTTCTGGAGGCAACTGGAAGCCACCTTCGACGGCGACTACGAAGTCCGCTTTCATCTCGCTGCGCCATTCGCCGCCCGCCCCGACCCGGTCACCGGGCACATTCCCAAGCGAGCTTACGGCCCGTGGATGCGCCGCGTGTTCGGCCTGCTTGCTCGAATGAAGGGCTTGCGCGGCACGCGTTGGGATATCTTCGGGCGCACCGGGGAACGCCGCATGGAGCGGGCGCTGATCCTGCAGTACGAAGCGGACATCGCTGAGTTGCTCGAGGGGTTGAGCTTCCTGCGGCTGTCGCTGGCGATCGAAATCGCGAACTGGCCGGACGCGGTGCGTGGTTTCGGCCCGGTCAAGCAGCACAGCCATGACCGGGCCCAGCAAAGCCGGCACAAGCTGCTGACACGGTGGCGTGAGCAAACAGCGCCCGCGGGCGACGCCGGACGACGGTCGGCATGAGAGATTCGGCCCCAAGTGCCGCAGCCGGGCGTATCGTTCACCGTCTCCGACTAAACCGCTGACCATCCGGTGGCCCAAGACGAACACCCGCCAATCGAACCGGCCGTGACACATGACCGTCTGCCCGCTCTGGTCAAGGCTGCCGGGGCGCAGGCCGGCGGCTGGGCGCTTGCGCTGCTGCTCGCCCGCGCCGGTCTGCTTCCGCAGGGCGTATGGGCCGTCGTGGGCGTTCAGGCAGTATGCGCTGCAGCGCTCGCCTGGGCGCTGCGCAGCGAGATCTGGTGGGTCGCGATCCACATCTTCTTCTCGCCCCTGCTGGTCGTCGCAAGGACACTCGCGATCCCGCCGGCCTGGTACCTCGGCGGTTTCATCGCGCTGGGCCTCGTCTATTGGAGCAGCTTCCGCACCGGCGTGCCGCTGTTTCTCAGCAATCGCGAAACCGCCGAGGCGGTGGCGGGGTTGCTGCCGCAACGGCGCGGCGCCACCTTGCTGGATATCGGCAGCGGCACCGGCGCCTTGCTCCTGCCGCTGGCGAAGCTGCGCCCGGACGCCCGTCTGGTCGGCATCGAGTCAGCGCCGGCCCCCTATCTGATCGCGCGTTTGCTTGCCCGACCACACAGGAGGCTGAGTGTGTGCAGAGGGGATTTCTTTCACCACCCATGGGAGGCTTACGATGTCGTCTATGCCTTCCTGTCGCCAGTGCCGATGAACGCGGTGGGCCTGAAAGCCCGCAGCGAGTTGAAACCTGGTGCCTTGCTGGTGAGCAACAGCTTCGAGATCCCGGGCTGGCGCCCGGAACGAATCGTTGAGGTCGGCGACAAACGCGGCACACGGTTGTTTGTCTACACTGTGAATCGAACGCGGTGAGTGAGGTGCGGTGGAGTCCGTCGAATAGCTCCGGTAAACGCCATGTGTTCCCGTGATTCGCTATCGTCTCGCCGCGCATAATTGCGCTCCATCGGCAAACCAATCAGGCGTTCCAGGAATCGATGCCATGGCTGAAATCATCTGCGTCATCGGAAACAAAGGCGGCACCGGCAAGACCACCCTCTCCCACATGCTGTGCCAAGGCCTGGGGCTGCTCGGCCACCGCTCCGCATGCGTGCTCACCGATACCAGCCGCGAACCGCTCAACCCCGAAGGACGCAGATACATCACAGCGGATGCCCGTACCCGCGAATCGCTGACCCGGGTCGTCGACAAACTGCGCACGCTGGAGAGCTGGATCGGCGTCATCGACGGCGGCGGCAACCGTACCGAGATGGACCGCAAGCTCTACGCCCTGTCCGACATCGTGCTGCTGCCTTTTCGCGAATCCCACGAAGACATCCGCACCGTGATCCGCGACCTCGAGATGTTTCCGCGCGCCTACGCGGTCCCGACCCAGTGGCCGACCAATCCGTGGCAGCGGGAAAACGCCGACCGGACCGTCGGCCGCATGATGCGTCCCTACAGCCACCGCATCCTCAATCCGGTCAACGCCCTGTCGGCAAGCAAGCTGCTGTTGCACAAGAACGTACCGGAGCACTTGCCGACCCCCCTGTCCAACGCCTGCCGCGCTGTCGCGCGGCAGATTCTCGAAGTGCTGGAGATCGAGTTTCAGGACACTCTGGATGAGGCACCCGCGATGGACATGCGCCTTGCGGCGGACGAAATGCCGATGCGCTTCAACGCTGCTGGATCAGAATAGCGCCTCACGGGCGGCTGTTGCGACGCGAGATCAACACCAGCGCCTGGGCACGGTTGCGCACATTCATCGCCCGCAAGATCGCCGACATGTGCACCTTCACGGTGCCCTCCGACAGACCGAGCAGATCGGCAATTTCCCGGTTCGTCTTGCCCTGCCCAAGCAGTTCGGCCACCCTGCACTGTGCCGCGGTCAGGCCGAATCGTTCGGTGAGCGAACCATCGCTGCGCGTGCCGCCGGTGGGTGGACGTGGCTCGCCGTCGGGGAAATAAACACCACCGTCGAGCACCTTGCGAACTGCATCGCGGAGCACCTCACCGCTACGCGCCTTCGACACGAAACCCGACGCGCCGGCACGCATCGCACGGCGAACAGACGCCTGATCATCGAACGCTGAAACGACAACCGCCGGCACATCCCGAAAGCGCTTGGCCATGATGCCTAGAAGGGATATGCCATTCAGGCCGGGCAGCATCAGATCGACGACCGCAAGATCCCAGTCGTCATGTTGATCAAGCAAGGCAATGGCCTGCTCGGAGCAAGCCGCCTCGACACACTCGAGGCCCGGCTCCAGGCGGACGAGGGTTTGCGACATCGCCTCGCGCACAAGCGCGTGATCCTCCACAATTAGTATTCTCGTCACACAGCACCTCGAACGTCGGCCCCGGCCGATGAAATGCGCGGAGCATAGCATGCACGTTGCCGATTGCATCCTTCCGCGAATCCGGTATTTTGCAGCGAGTATCTTATACACCGACTGTCACGAATGCACCCCAATCTCCCCGCTACGGACCGCGCAGCCCACACACCAAGCTTGCCGGCTGCGGTGGCCGCAGGGTTCCTGATGTTGATTTCCCCCGGTGCGGCATACAGCCTGAATGACGGAGAAAACCTGTTTTTCTCCCCGCTCCCGGTGGTGCTCTCGGCCACCAGACTGGTTCAACCGATGCGCGACACCCCCGGCGCGGTCACCATCATCGACCGCGAGATGATCCAGCGCTCGGGCGCACGCACCCTGCCCGAACTGCTGCGAGGCGTGCCGGGGATCCAGGTTGGCTATCGCTCAGGCTACCTTCCCCTCGTCAGCTATCACGGCCTGGCCGACGATGCGCCCAAGCGACTGATGGTGCGCATCGATGGCCGCTCCGCTTACTCGCCCTATCTCGTGGGTGGCATCCAATGGCATCTCATCTCGCTGGATCTCGAGGACATCGAACGCATCGAAGTTTTTCGCGGTTCCAACGCCACGAGCTTCGGCAGCCAGGCAGTGCTGGGGGTCATCGACATCATCACCAGGCCAGCCTCCGACACTCCCCGATTACGCGTTCGGGCAACGCAGGGCTCCGACGGCATCCGCGACCAGAGCGCGACCCTCGGAGCCATCGGCGACCGGTCGGCGTGGCGGCTGACGGCTGCCGAGGAGCGCGATGATGGCCTGGATCCACTACAGGACCGGCATCGCCGCCAGCGTTTCGATTTGCGCGGTGATGTGGAGCTTAGCGAATCGCAGCGGCTGGAGATTCATGGCGGAACCGTGCGTCTTGACGCAGGTGCAGGGTTTGCGGGAAACATTCAGGATCCGCTGCGCCGGCTCGAACATGACTCGACCTTCGCGCAACTGCGCTGGACCACCACCCGCTCCCACAGCGAGAGCTTCAGCGCCACGTTCTACACCTACAGGGAGAGGCTGCGAGACAGCTACCGGGTGCAGCCCGGAGGCGGGCTTGAGACCATAGTAGATTACCGAAGCGATATCACCAGAAACGATCTGGAACTCGAGCACCGCCTTGCACCGAACGAAGTCACTCGCATCGTGTGGGGGCTGGGGATAAGGAAGGATTTGATACACGCCCCCGGCCTCTTCCATACCCGCTCGGTCAGCTCCACGAACCAGCGACTGTTCGCAAACGTGGAATGGCGTGCCAGCGATGCGCTTCTGATCAACACCGGCCTGATGCTGGAACGGACCGAGCGCGGAGGCGCCCTGCCGGCACCGCGCCTTGCAGCCAACTATCACATTGCACCAAACCATACGCTGCGCGCCGCGCTTGGCCGCGGATACCGCCATCCGGCACCGTTCGAGCGTCTTGGCGACATCCGTTTCTCGGACACCGCCACCGGCATGCCCCTGGCGCATGCCTACCAGCCCTCTCCCGACCTCAGGCCCGAACGCTTCAGCGTGTCCGAACTGGGCTATCACATGGCATCACGCGAGTGGGGCGTGCGCGCGGATCTGCGCATCTTCCGCGAACGGATCAATCGACTGATCATCGTCGACGGCGGCAAGAGCCCGCTGGTGCCACCGCCCCTGCTGAGCCAGGACTCGAGACAATTCGTCAACGGTCCAACCGTCGTCATCGACGGCGTCGAAGTCGAAACCCAGTGGCAGCCCTCGCCGAATCTGCGCGTCGGACTGACTTATGCCAACCTGTCGATCGACAGCCCTCTGATACAAGCACGGCGTTCCGCACCGACGGAATCGGTCTCCATCTCCTTGGCCTGGTCTCCAGCCCCCGGATGGGGCGTTGATCTGGCCCACCATCGCGCATCAGACATGAGTTGGTTCAGTCGCAGCGACGATCGCCTGCTGGGAGTGTCACGCCGCACCGACCTGCGCCTGGCGAGGCAGTTCCAGACCATCCACTACCGAGGGGAGTTCGCTGTCGTCCTTCGCAACATGGGCAACGGCAAAGGCGCCTACCGACCCGAATGGACCTTGACACGACAAACGTTTGCAAGTTTCTCGCTCGAATTCTGAGCCGCCAATGCCACGCCGGAGTCTTTGCCTCCTCCTGTTCGTCTTTGTCGCTGGCCTGATTCCGAGTGTCTGCGCCGAGAATACGCACACGGATCGTCCGCCGGGCCAGGTGTTGATCATCTCGAGCGAGCCTGGTGGCGCCTACGACGAGACCATCGACGTGCTCCGCGCGGAACTCGCCCGGCTCCAGCCAGCGCCGGACATCGAAGTCAGGCAGTGGGAGATGGCGGCACCCGCCGTCGATGCCGGCGTGATCGTCACCATCGGGGCAAAGGCGGCGGCGACGGTCGGAGCGGGATCGGAGACGGCCGTGGTGGTCAACACTTTGCTACCCAGCCACAGCTTCGCCCACATCCATGAGACACGCAACGCCGACGACATGCGTCGCATCACCGCGGTGTTTCTGGACCAACCGGTGCGCAGACAGATCGCGCTGGTGCGCGAGGCGCTGCCCGACTGGACAACGATCGCGCTGATCAGCGGGCCGACCACACACGAATTGAGCCTCGCACTCCGGGCAGAGGCACACAGGTCCGGGCTGTCGGTTCGCTACAGCGACATCGAATCCGACCGGGAACTATTCCGCGCACTGCAGCAGACGCTCGAAAGTCCAGCACTGCTGATCGCGGTGCCCGACCGTGACCTGTACAACAGTCGGACGATTCAGAACATCCTCCTCACCTCTTATCGCCGCAATTCACCCCTTGTGGGCTTTTCAGCGGCTTATGTGCGCGCAGGCGCTTTGATCGCTGTTTATACCCAGCCTGCCCAGATCGCGATCCAGACGGCCGAAGCGGTCGCGGCGGTCCTCCATGGCGGTGCAGTGCCACCACCACGCTATCCTGAGGCGTTCAAGGTCGACATCAACCCGACGGTGGCCCGCTCGCTGAGGATTCGTCTTGACTCCGCACCGGCGCTCGAAGCCCGGCTCAGACAGCTCGAGCGGGGGGCTGCGCATGATTGAAAACTGGGGTATTCGCGCCCGCGTGACGCTCGTAGCGATGCTGCCGACGCTCGCGCTTGCCGTGTTGCTGACCGGGTTCTACGCGACCGTGCGGCTGGCCGACCTGGAAGAGAGCTATCACAACCGTGGCAGCGCGTTCACCCGGCAACTGACTGCCGCGAGCGAATACGCAGTCTTTTCCGGCAACCGCGCAGCGCTGCAGCAACTCACCAGCGCCCTGCTCGAGGAAGATGGCGTGCTTGGGGTGTCGGTGTTCGACCGCTTCGGAGACACGCTCGCGCAAAGTGGGTCACTCGACGACATGCCTGCGCACTCGCCCGACTTCTCGATGTCGCTGAGGCGGGACAAAGTGCTGCGCTTTTCCGAACCGATTCGACCCGATAGAATCGATCTCGATGATGAGCTGATGGCGATATCGCTGGACGATGATGCCAGGGATGAGCCGAGCTCACTTGGCTACATCGTGCTCGACCTGTCGCTCGCACGCCTGCAGGCGCAACGTCGTGAGCTTTTGGCCACCGGCGCAGCCACGGTTGCTGCGGTGCTGCTTGCGGCCCTGATACTGGCATTCCACATGAGTCGCGGCGTCAGCGGTCCGGTCCGACAAATCGCGAGGACCGTCGGCCGTATCGGCCAGGGGCACTTCGACGAACGTATTCCAATGGTCGGCGGCGGCAGTCTGCGCACACTCGCAGAAGGCGTCAACGAGATGGCCGGCGAGCTCTCGGCGATGCATCAACAAATGCGTCAGCGCATTGCCGAGGCGACCGCGGAGTTGCGCGCCCGCAAGGAAGAGGCGGAGCATGCAAACATGGCCAAGTCGCGCTTTCTCGCCGCGGCAAGCCATGATTTGCGCCAACCCATGCACGCCCTGGGTCTGTTCATCGCCGAACTCGCCCAGCACCGCCTCGAGCCCGAGGCGCGCCAGTTGCTGGAACAGATCGCGGCATCGGCGGGTGCAATGGAAACCCTGCTGGACGGACTGCTCGACATATCCAAGCTCGACGCTGGGGTGATGCAGCCGTCCATCCGCACTTTTCCGCTGAAGCCGGTCCTTGAGCGAATCATCGGGCTCCAGCAACGAGTGGCGTCCGAGCATGGCGTCACGCTGCGGCTTCGCACAGTCGACTGCCGGGTCCGCAGCGACGCAGCCCTCCTCGAACGAATCATCGCCAACCTGGTTATCAATGCCATTCACCACGGTGGCGGCGGGCGGGTGCTCGTCGCCTGCCGGCGGCGCGCTGACAGCGTCGTCATCGAGGTGCGCGACAATGGCCCCGGCATCCCCCACGAGTCACAGAGCATCGTCTTTCAGGAGTTCGTTCAACTGCACAACCCTGGCCGCGCGCGCGACCAAGGTCTCGGGCTCGGCCTCGCGATCGTGCGGCGGCTGAGCGATCTGCTGCAACTGCAATTGGCCCTGCGTTCGGCTCCGGGGCTAGGCGCGGTCTTCGCCATAGTCCTTCCGCTCGCCGAGGAAGGCAGTGATACCGACTCCCCCTCCGGAGAAGACCGCGACCCCGGTGGCCTGCAGGATGTGCGCGTCGCTCTGATCGAGGACGACCCGCTCGTACTCACTGCAATGGAGAGCCTGCTTGTCAGCTGGGGCTGCACGGTGCATCTTGGCACCAACCTCGAAGACCTGCTGGCGGTGCTCCCCGGCGATGAGGTACCGCAAGTGATCATCAGCGATTATCGGCTTGGCCACAGTTCGGGCATCGAGGCGGTCGCCGCCCTGCGAGCTCGCTTCGGCGCCGAACTGCCTGCGGCCCTGGTCAGCGGCGACACAGCCCCGGAAGTACTCGCACGTTGCCAACAGGCTGGGGTGCCCCTGCTGCACAAACCAGTGCGTCCGGCGCGTCTGCGTGCATTCCTGAGTCGGAGCATCAACCGCAGTGCCTCCTAACCCATGCATCCATCCAGGATCATGGGTTACCATGCACATACAAGACGTAGCCGGAGACCTACGATGTCCGAAGAGCATAATGCCCAGGATCCGCTCGAGTTCGTGAGCAGGATGTGGAGCAACATGGGCTTTCCACTGCCGGGAATGGTCACGCCCACCCTGGATATCGACGAGCTCGACAAGCGGATTCACGACCTAAAGGCCGTGGAGCACTGGCTCAAGATGAACCTCAACATGCTGCAGATGACCACCCAGGGCCTCGAGATGCAGCGTGCGGCGCTTGCAGCAGTGAAGGCCATGAGCGAACAGGTGAGCGAGTGCCGCACGACGCCGGAGGCACAGGTTGACGCAGCCAACCCGTTCACCGCAGCAGCAATGTGGCCGTGGAACTTCATGAATTCGCAAAGCCCGGATGCCGCCGGCAAGACCGATGACGCCGCCTCTGAAAAACCCAAAACCAAGAGCCGCAGCAGCGGTACGCGGGCTTCCAGCGGCAGCAAGACGCGCGACAAGCGCTGATTCAGGCGCGTATCAGATGAGCTGAAGCCAGAACGCGATGGAGGGCATCGCGAGCAAGGTCGTGGCCGAAATCAACCATGCAACGCCGGGTCCGTCGCCTCCCATGCGCATCGCGAGAATATAAGCGGAGCTGGCCGAAGGCAGCGCCGCGAAAAGGATCAGCAACTCGAACATCATGCCGTCCAGCCCCAATTGCCGGCCGACGAGCCAGGCAATCGCAGGCAGCAACATGAGCTTGACCACCACGAGCCAGCCGGCCCCAGCCCAGAACCCTTCGATCCGTCCCCATCGCAAGGCCGCACCAACCGCCAGCAAGCCCAGCGTCACCGCTGCACCACCAAGCCTGTCCAGCACCGCGCTCACCGATTCCCCAAGTTCCGGGCCGAAGACGTTGTAGAGCAGGCCACACACAGTCGCGATCACCAACGGGTTGCGAGTGATCTCACGCAACACGCCTACCTGCCCATGCCGAGCCAGCATGCCGACCGCCATCAGGTTGGCAAACGGCACCATGGCGCCGGCGAGCCCGCCCATGACGGCCACCCCCAGCGTACCGTGCAGCTTGCCGGCGAGCGCGATCCCGATGTAGGTATTGAAGCGATAGGCGCACTGCAAGCGGGAGGCAAAGGCCATCGGGCTCAGCCCCATCAGCGGCCGCCCGGCGAGACCCAGCAGAAAGCCGGAAACCAGCACACAAAGACCAGCCAGCACGAGCGGCAGCATCGCCACCGCGTCGATACGCACGTTGGCCAGCGCATTGAACAGCAGCGCTGGAAAGAGTACGAAGTAGACCAGCTTCTCGACCCCGGACCAGAATCCGTCCGGAAAAACCACATGACGTCGAAGCAGCGCGCCGATGAGGATCAGCGAAAAATCGGGCAGGAGCAGCAGCAGGCTTTGCATCGACGAAGCATACCGCAGCGTACGGTCAAGCTTCCATCTGCAGGCGACCTGTGGCCCTCCGAGGGCTCTACCCGCGACCCGCTTCCACCGAGCGTAATCGAGCCGCGACCGCCGGTCAGTCGTATTTCCGTATGTCGTCTATGACCTTGCCGTCGTTGGCGAGCGAGCCCGGCGCGACAAAACTCACGTCGCCGCGCAGCTTGGTCAACTCCCTGATGCTTGCGGCCACCTCGATTGCCAGACCATTGTCGCCATGGACGGTTTCGCAGTGCAGCGTCATCCGGTCGTTCAGCTCGGGGTTATCCACGACCAGGCGGGCGCGCAGGATTTCGGGATGGCGTTTGACCACCGCCGCTACCTGCCCTGGATGGACGAACATGCCTTTGATCTTGGTCGTCTGGTCGGCACGCCCCATCCAGCCCTTGATCCGCAGATTGGTCCGGCCGCAGGGAGACACGCCGGGCAGCACTGCCGACAAGTCGCCGGTACCGAAGCGAATCAGCGGGTAGTCCGGATTCAAGGTAGTGACTACCACCTCGCCGACCTCGCCCTCGGCCACGGGGTCGCCGGTGCCGGGTCGGACGATCTCGATGATGACGTCCTCGTCGGCGATCAACCCCTCCCGCACCTCGGTCTCATATGCGATCAACCCGACGTCGGCCGTCGCGTAGGCCTGGTAGGCGTTGATTCCACGAGCGGCAAAGGCATCACGTACGCTCGGCGGGAAAGCCTCGCCGGAGACGAAGGCCTTGGTGAAACTCACCTTCACGCCCAACTCGTCAGCCTTGTCGAGAATGATGCGCAGAAACGACGGCGTGCCTGTGTAGGCGTTGGGCGCGAGGTCGGCGATCGCCGCAACCTGCTGCTCGGTCTGACCAACTCCCGCTGGAAACACCGTGCAGCCGAGCGCGTGAGCGGCGGTCTCCATCATCGAACCGGCCGGCGTGAAGTGGTAGGAGAAGGTGTTGTGAACCAGATCGCCCTCGCGGAAACCGGCGGCGAACAAGGCGCGCGCCAACCGATAGTAATCCGACCGGGCCGACTCGGGCTCGTACAACGGGCCAGGTGAGGCGAAGACCCGGCGACAGTCCCTGCCCCATTTCACCGCGGCAAACCCGCCAAAGGGGCGCGCAGCCTTTTGCAGTTCGAGCAGCTCGGACTTGCGGGTCACCGGCAATCTGGCCAGCGCCTCCCGAGTCGTCACGCTCGCCGGATCAAAGTCCGCCAGCAGCTTCGCGAGCGCCAGTGCATTGGCCTTGGCATGTGCAAGCTGTGCGGGCAACCTCGCCATGAGCTCACGGTCCCGCTCAACCGGGTCACGGGTTTCTCTGGTGTCGTAGTGCTTCATGACCTCATTCCATTCGCGAATTCAAGTGAACACGACCGTTGCATATAGGGCTGTGGCAGACAGTCAGATCCGCCGAGCCACGATCAACGCCGCGATTCGCCTGACAGTGCAGACGAAACCGTACATCCACGCGGCGCAAACGGCGGGCAAGCGTGGTGCGAGGCGAGGCGCGAGGGGCGCCGTGTGCTGCTGCCCACAAGCTTTCGAGCAACGCCGCATCGCGCCGCGACCACCCACCGTCAAGAGAGCCAGCGCTTGCGGCGACGGTAGTGCTTGACATCCCGGAAACTTTTTTTACCTTCACCCGCAAGACCGAGGTAGAACTCCTTGACGTCCTCGTTGTTGGCAAGATAGCTGGCCTCGCCCTCCATCACGATGCGTCCGTTCTCCATGATGTAGCCGAAGTCGGAGTAGCGCAGCGCAACCATGGTGTTCTGCTCCGCCAGGAGGAAGCTCACCTGCTCCTTGACGTTGAGATCCTTCACGATCTCGAAGATTTCCTCGACGATCTGCGGCGCGAGACCCATGGACGGCTCGTCGAGCAGAATCATCTCCGGCTTGGCCATCAGCGCGCGACCAATGGCGCACATCTGCTGCTCGCCGCCCGAGGTGTAGCCGGCCTGCAAACTGCGACGCTCCTTGAGACGGGGAAAGTAGTGATAGACCTTGTCCAGGCTGTCCTTGAGCTCGCCACGGGAAATGCGCCGCGTGTAGGCCCCAGTGAGCAGGTTCTCCTCGATGGTCAGGTGGGCGAAGCAGTGCCGACCCTCCATCACCTGGATGACCCCGCGCTTGACCAGATCGTTCGGGGTCAGGCTTTCGATCTGCGCGCCCTTGAATTCGATATTGCCCTTGGTCACGTCACCGCGCTCGGCGCCGAGCAGGTTGGATATCGATTTCAAGGTGGTCGATTTGCCGGCACCGTTTGCACCGAGCAGCGCGACGATCTTGCCCTTGGGCACTTCGAGCGATACCCCCTTGAGCACGAGGATCACGTGGTCATAGATGACCTCGATATTGTTCACGCTGAGGTAGGGCGCCTGCTGGTTCGTCGAAGTGGAAGTAGTCGTGGCTGTATTCATTGTCCTGTCTTCGCCTGTTGTCTCCATCCCACCTCCCCGGTGTTACCCGGAGAGAGTCTGCCCGAGACCTCGCGCTGCAAGGGCTGGGGCAGACCTCCCCACGGAAGGGGAAGCCTGCTGTGGGGAGGTTTAAACCGCCCCACGGTCTGTTGCGATTACTGCGCGGAGCAGTCGCGCGGCGTGATGCCCTTCTCGGCAGCGTAAGCGGCGGCCGATTCCTCGATCATGCTGCGCACCAGCTCGCGGTCACCCGAGATCCAGTCCGACACGACGGTCCACTTCTCGCCGTCCCACTGCTGGAACTTGAGCAGACCGGAGCCCTCGTGGTCTTCGCAGGTGATCTGCAGGTTGGGCATGAAACCGTCGGCACCCAGCGCGGCCAGGCGGGCCTCGTCGATGTTGAGGTTCTCGAAGCCCCAGCGCATTTCCTCACCCGTCATCGAGCGACCGGTGCCGAACTGCTCCTGCGCGGTGCGGATCGCCTCGGTGTAGATGATGCCGTGCACCACGCCGCGGTTGTAGAGCACGCTGCCGACACGCGAACGATCCGACATGTTGCCGCGGTTCTTGGCATAGACATGGTTAAGGATGTCCTGGATCACGCCGAACTCGGTACCGGCCGGGTTGAAGCCGGCAGCGGTATAGCCCTTGGCGGCGTCACCAGCCGGCACCACATCCTCCTCGGCGCCGGACCACCACACGCCGACGATCTTGTCGACCGGATAGCCGGTACGCGCGGCGGTGCGAATGGCGGTCGGGTTCATCACACCCCAGCCCCACAGGATCACGTAATCGGGACGCTCGCGACGGATCTGAAGCCACTGTGCCTGCTGCTCATTGCCAGGCGAGGCCACGGCGATCTTGAGTACCGAGAAACCGTGCTTGTCGGCCAGCCGATCCATGATCGCGTGAGATTCGGCACCGTAGGCGGAGTCATGAAAGAGCAGGCCGATCTTCTTGCCCTTGAGGTTCTCCATGCCGCCTTCTTTCTCGCCGATGTAGTTCATGATCGCCGAGGCCTGGTTCCAGTAGGTCGAGATCATCGGGAAGACCCACGGGAAGACGGTGCCATCGGCCGCGTCGGTACGACCATAGCCGATGGTGACCATCGGAATCTTGTCTTCGGCGACGCGATCGAGCACCGAGTAGGTAATACCGGTCGACAGCGGCATGAACACCGAGTTACCGGTGGGTCCGCGGTTCTTCATGCGCTCGTAGCACTCGACGCCACGTGCGTTGTTGTACTCGGTTTCGCACTCCTCCCAGGTGAGCTTGACGCCATTCACACCGCCGTCCCGCTCGTTGATCATCGCCATGTAGTCGATCCAGCCACCGTAGAGCGCAGCACCGCTGGCGCCAAACGGGCCGACACGGTAGCTGGGCAGACCGACATATTGCTCCTGTTGCGCCACTGCATGGCCAGCGGTGAATACGCTGGCGACTGCGGCGACGGCCATCAAGGTGTTCCTGAACTTCATGAGTTGCCTCCTCGTTATGTGGTGCTAGGGGTGAAACACAATTCGCCGGCGATCGGCCAAGACTCACCGGGTGATTGCAATCTTAGTGCGGGAAAGGCCACAGCCGCAGCTTTTCCTTGGCGAGCTGCCACAGACGGGCCAGCCCGTGCGGCTCGACGATCAGGAAGAAGATGATCAGGGAGCCGAAGATGATGAGTTCCATGTTGGACGCGAGGTCGGCCGGTATGAACGCCCCGATCGAGCCATGGAACGCCACGTTGAGAAACACCGGCAAGAGCACGATGAACGCGGCTCCGATGAAGGAACCCATGATCGAGGCCACCCCGCCGATGATGATCATGAACAGGATTCTGAACGACAGGTCCAGGTTGAAACCCTCCGGCTCGACCGTACCGAGATACATGAAGGCGTAGAGCGCGCCCGCCACGCCGCAGTAGAACGAAGAGATCGCAAAGGCCTGCAGCTTGGTGCGCATCAGGCGGATGCCGATCACCTCGGCGGCCACGT
>CAYTAY010000057.1:11471-17145 GCA_964435845.1 uncultured Azoarcus sp. | reverse complement strand
GCTCGGGCTTCGGCTCGGGCTGCGGCTCAGGCTTCGGCTCGGGCTGCGGCGGCGGGGGGGGCGGGGGTGGCGGCTCAGGCTCAGGCTCAGGCTTCGGCTCAGGCGCCTGGGTCGCGATGTCCGGCGGCGCCGGTGCGGGCGCAGGCCTGGGTGGTGGCGGCGGAGGTTCGGGCGCCGGGGCGGGACGGGGCGGTTCGGGCGCCGGGGCGGGACGGGGCGGTTCGGGCGCCGGTTGCGGACGCGGCGCAGGCGCGGGTGTCGCCGGTGGCATGGCGGCGAAGAGTTCGACTTCGAGCGCGGCCGGAGGCCGACTTTCCCATTGCACGCCCATGAACAGGAATACCGCCAGGCCGCCGTGGACGACTACCGTCAGCAGCACGGAGATCCATTTTCCGGGGGCTTCGCGCCCTTCCAGACGGGGTGCGTCGATCATTGCAGGTTCGCGGTCTGGGTTTCCAGGCCGACCCGGCTGAAGCCTGCCCTGCGCAGCGCGTCGAGTTCTTGCATGACCTTCTCATAGGTCAGGTTCTTGTCTGCCGATACGACGATGGGCTGAGCGGGGTTTTCCGCCAGCGCTTCGGACAGACGACGCATGATTTCGTGGCGCTCCATGTCGGTCATCACCGGGGCACCGGCTTCGCGCAGTGCGTAGCTGCCGTCTTCCTTGATGATCAGATACATCGCCTCGGCCGGGGCCTGCGGCACTTCGCCGACCGTCGGCAGACTGACGACGCCGGTCTGGATCATGGGTGCGGTGACCATGAAGATCACGAGCAGGACGAGCATCACGTCGATGTAGGGCACGACGTTGATCTGGTTCATCAGGCGACGCTGGCGCATGCCGTTGACTCCGGGTTCAGCGCAGGTGGCGCTGGAGGATGTTCGAGAACTCCTCCATGAAGCTTTCGAACCGGATGCCGATCCGGTCGATGTCGTGGGTGAAACGGTTGTATGCGACGACCGCCGGGATCGCGGCGAACAGGCCGATGGCGGTTGCGACCAGCGCCTCGGCAATGCCCGGTGCGACCGAGGCGAGCGAAGCGGTCGTCACGTTGGCCAGGCCGCGGAAGGCGTTCATGATGCCCCACACGGTGCCGAACAGCCCGATGTAGGGTGCGACCGAGCCGACCGTGGCGAGAAACGCCAGGTGGGCTTCGAGGTCGTCCATCTCGCGTTGCTGGGTGGCGCGCATCGCCCGGCGGGAACCGTCGATGATGGCGGCATGATCGTGGCTCTTGGCCCGCAGCTTGGTGAATTCCCGGTAGCCCGACTCGAAGATGCGCTCGATTCCGCCGGCGTCCTCGCGCGAGGCGGCTGCCGACTGATAAAGGGTATTGAGATCGCCGCCGCTCCAGAACTCGCGCTCGAACGTGCCGGTGTCGCTGTAGGCAGCCCGGATCTGGAACCATTTGCGGAAGATCCAGTACCAGGATACGACTGAGAGCACCACCAGCAGAAGCATGACCAGCTGCACCAGGAGGCTGGCCTGGCCGATCAGGTAGAGGATTGACAGGTCTTGGGTCGGGGTCATTTTTCGAAGTGTGCTTTCAGCTTGCTACGAAGCTCGGACGGGATGGAGGTGGGGCGCTGGCGAGTGAGATCCATGCAGGCGATGATGATACGGGAAGTGAACAGAAGTTCCTCTTCCCTAAGGATTTCTTGCAAAAATGTCAGGCTCGCGCCGCCGAGTTTCTCGATGTGCGATCGCACCCGCAGGGCGTCGTCCAGTCGCGCCGGTATCAGATAGTGCGCTGCGACCGATTTCACGACGAAGCCGAGTGCGCGCTCGCGCATCAGTCGGTCCTGCTCGAAGCCGAGTTCGCGCAGCGCCTCGGTGCGGGCGCGCTCGCAAAATCGGAGGTAGTTGGCGTAGTAAACCACGCCAGCGGCGTCGGTGTCTTCGTAGTACACCCGCAGCGGCCAGACGAATCCGGCGCTTGGTGGTCCAGGGGTGGTGCTCATGATCGGCTTCTCGACGGCCTTTGCTGAATTGTGTTTTCTCCGCCGCCACGCCCGGCGGCTCGGCTCAGAATGGGAGGCGCCGCTTCGCGGGCGCGGATGCACCGCGTTTCGGCGCGGGCTCTGCACGCACTGGCTTTTTCGGCTTATTGCGCGATTCGTCCGCAAAGCGCACCTTGCCTTCGAGCGTGCAGCCTCGCATGCCAGGCTCGCAGCGTGCGCCCTGGACGCGCTGGCAGATTCCTTCGAGGTCGTAGGGGCAACTCCAGGCTGTCATCGCGCGGCGGTCAAGAGCCGGTAGGGTTGCCGGCGGGCGAATGCTAGCAGATGCCACGGGCAGCGCAAGCCCTTGGTCCAACACGCTGGGCTCCGGCTGCGACTGCGACGGCACACCCGAGAGGCTGGCGATGAGAGCCGCGAGGGCAGCTCGACCGCGTTGCGGGCGCCTGTCCGGAGCACGCAACCGTCTGACGCAAGATGCTATCCTTCGGCATCCACGTCAGGGGCGTTCGTCCGGCGCGTGGTATTCAATGCTTAGGGATAATGTTCGATCGTGACTCCAGGTAGATTCGGTTCGAAAGGCGCTTCAGCGAACGGCGGCGTCAAGTCGGCGGATAGCGCGTCGCCTCCGCGAACCGAGCTGTCGATGGTCGATTTTTCCGGTGCCGATCTGTCCCACGCGCTGCTCGCGACTGCCGATCAGGTCGAAGTGCGCGAAGGTGGCGCCGGCCTGGGTGCCCTCTATGAAGAGGCCGCCGTGCTTTACGCCAACTGCAATGCGCGCGAGGCAGAAGCGCTGCTCGAGGCGGCGGTTGGCGATCCGGCTGTTGCCGCGGGCGAAGGTTTGTGGATGATGCTGCTCGACCTGTACCAACTCACCGGGCAGCGGGAGCGCTTCGAGTCGCGCGTGCTGGACTATGCGACCCGCTTCGAGCGCTCGCCTCCTCCGTGGGTGAACCTCGCCAGCGCGGTGCCGCGGCGCAAGAGCGAAGTCGTGCCGCTGATCAATCTTGGCGGCAGTCTCTCCGCCGCAGCCGAAACCCAGTTCGAGCAGCTCTCGCTGATCGGCGTGCGCAGCGGCGCGCTGCGTATCGACCTGAGACGGGTCAAGTCGGTCGACGACACGGGCTGCAAGATGCTGCTCGATCTCGTGCGCCAGTTCGCGATGGAGCGCGTGAAGCTTTACCTGTTGAACGCCGGACAACTGGTCGCGCTGCTTGCGGGACAGATCGAGAGCGGCCTTGCAGAGGGCAAAGAGCGCTGGCTCGCTTTGCTCGAGGCCTTGCAGCACACGGGTGACGGGCAACACTTCGAGGACATCGCGCTCGATTATGCGATCACCTTCGAGGAGTCGCCCCCGTCCTGGGAAGACAAGGTCGCGCCGGTGGCGGTCGCGGTTTCGAGTGCGGTCAGACAGGGGAAGGCCGGTGACAACGGTGCGGTGCTCGAGGGGGAGCTGACCAGTGCCAACAGCGACAGCATCCGTAATCTTGCTGCCCTGGCAAGCAACACCCAGACG
Source organism: uncultured Azoarcus sp. (assembly GCA_964435845.1). GTDB lineage: Bacteria > Pseudomonadota > Gammaproteobacteria > Burkholderiales > Rhodocyclaceae > Azoarcus_F. The sequence continues at coordinate 13,667 of CAYTAY010000057.1, read as the reverse complement.
ATAGAGGTCGAATGTGGACAGCTGCGGCGGCTTGATTTTGTCAGCGCGGGTATGCTGTTCAATGTTCTGGCGACGCTGCAGAGGCAAGGAAAGGTGGTGTCTCTGCGCAACGTCAACGCCATGGTGGCTGCACTGTTGCGGGTCATGGGTATCGAGCAGGTTGCCAAAGTCACATTGCGCCACTGAACAGCGGCGCGTAGAGAATATAGAGGTTTTGAATGGAGCAATATCACGGCACGACGATTCTGTCGGTGCGTCGCGGGCGTCGCGTCGCGCTGGGTGGCGATGGACAAGTCACCTTGGGCAACATCGTCATCAAGGCATCGGCGCGCAAGGTGCGCACGCTCTACCAGGGCAAGATCCTTGCAGGCTTCGCCGGCGGCACCGCCGACGCCTTCACGCTGTTCGAGCGTTTCGAGGCGCAACTCGACAAACACCAGGGCAATCTGCTGCGCAGCGCCGTGGAGCTCGCCAAGGATTGGCGCACCGACCGCATGCTGAGGCGACTCGAGGCCATGCTTGCGGTGGCCGACGCGGAGCACTCGCTGGTGATCACCGGCAACGGCGACGTGCTCGAGCCGGAGCAGGGCCTGGTGGCAATCGGCAGCGGGGGAGCCTTTGCACATTCCGCCGCACGCGCACTGCTGGAGAACACCGATCTGCCGCCCGAGGAGATCGTCGCCAAGGCGCTCTCGATTGCGGGCGACGTTTGCATTTATACCAATCAGAACCACGTCATCGAAGTGTTGGAGGGATGACCGAATGACGCAGATGACACCCCCCGAGATCGTCTCCGAACTGGACAAACACATCGTCGGCCAGAGCAAAGCCAAGAAAGCGGTCGCCATCGCGCTGCGCAATCGTTGGCGTCGCGCTCAGGTGGACGAGCCCTTGCGTAGCGAGATCACGCCCAAGAACATTCTCATGATTGGCCCCACCGGCGTCGGCAAGACCGAGATCGCACGCCGGCTCGCACGGCTCGCCAATGCGCCCTTCATCAAGGTCGAGGCGACCAAGTTCACCGAGGTCGGCTACGTCGGGCGCGATGTCGAGACCATCATCCGCGACCTGGTCGAGGTCGCGGTCAAGGACATGCGCGAGCAGGCGATGCGCACGGTGCGCGACCGCGCAATGGATGCCGCGGAAGACCGTGTGCTCGACGCGCTGCTGCCGCCGGCCCGCCCGGTGAGCTTCGACGCCGAGCCGCAGCAGCAGGATTCGGCTACGCGCCAGAAATTTCGCAAGAAGCTGCGCGAAGGCGAGCTGGACGACAAGGAAATCGAGATCGAGGTCTCTGCCCAGGCGATGACCGCCGAGATCTTCGCGCCACCGGGCATGGAGGAGCTGACCCAGCAGATCCAGGGCATGTTCCAGAACCTGGGCGGCGGCAAGAAGAAGCTGCGCAAGATGAAAATCAGCGAGGCGATGAAGGCGTTGGCCGACGAGGAAGCCGCGCGCATGGTCAACGACGAGGAAGTCAAGGCCGGGGCGGTCCGCTCGGTCGAGCAAAACGGCATCGTGTTCCTTGACGAAGTGGACAAGATCGCCACGCGTTCGCATGCGCAGGGTGCCGATGTCTCGCGCCAGGGCGTGCAGCGCGATCTGCTGCCACTGGTCGAGGGTACGACGGTATCGACCAAGTACGGCATGATCAAGACCGATCACATCCTGTTCATCGCGAGTGGGGCCTTCCATTTGTCCAAGCCGAGCGATCTGATCCCCGAGCTGCAGGGTCGCTTCCCGATCCGGGTCGAGCTCGAGAACCTTTCGGTGGAGGACTTCGAGCGCATCCTGACCCAGACCGACGCCTGTCTGACGCGACAGTATCAAGCCTTGCTCGCCACCGATGGCGTGAGCCTGGACTTCACCGATGAGGGTATCCGCCGGCTCGCCGAGATTGCGTTCCAGGTCAACGAGAAAACCGAGAACATCGGTGCCCGGCGCCTTTACACGGTGATGGAAAAATTGCTCGAGGAGGTGTCCTTCGACGCGGGCAAGGCAGGACTGGAAGCGCTGCATGTCGATGCCGCCTATGTCGACTCGTGTCTGGAGGCGCTTGCCCAGCGGGAGGATCTTGCCCGTTACGTGCTCTGACCTGCTGCGTCGGCACGCATGCTGATCCGCATCGTCTCGATCCTGTTCCCGCTGTTCGCGATAACGGCGCTGGGTTACTTCGTCGGCAAGAAGATGAAGCCG